>CAZYVR010000462.1:0-4233 GCA_964651145.1 uncultured Victivallales bacterium
TTGAGGCTTCGGAAAACATATCCCGCAAAGTGTCATTGCTTGTCCAACGCATGCTGGCCTATGATCGAAACGAACGCTTTGCCGATTGGGATGCCGTTATTGGGGCGCTTGATTTTCCAGATCAAATAGAACAGAAAAAAACAACCAGCCGATCGAAGGCCCTTTTTTTTATTTTATCCGCTGTATTTTTAGTTGTCCTGTCAGGTCTGCTTTTTATGCGTCATTCGGATGAAAGCCCAACAGATTCAAGCTCAGAATCCTTTAACGCGCCGACAAAATCAGATTCATTCGACTGGGAAGTGCCCCAAACATTTTCTGAATTCACCGAACTTGAGGAAATCGACACGAAAAATAAGCCACCTGAAAACATTCAAGATTATAAGCCTCTAGAGTTGGAACCGCCTCAGGTCCATAAAAAAAAATCGGATAAAAACAAGTCAAAGTCTCTTAAGGAACAACTAGGGCTTTCGGACAAACAGTTGGAAGAAGTGAAAAAAACAGAGAGTGAAATGCGCAGAAAAATGGATGAGTTGCGCAAAAAAAATTCTAATGCTTCCCAAAGGGAACGCCGTGAATTATTCAGGGAAATGCGCGAAATACGCAGGGACACCCACAAAAAATTAAAGTCTATTTTAACACAAGAGCAATTCGAGCGCTACAAGGAAATCCGGCGGCGTTTCCATCGCCAGTTTCGCAATCCCAGAGAATAAGCCCGCCAAAAGTACCGGGAGCAGGCTCTGCAACGAAATAAAGCTTGTTGTCGCTTCGCATGCCAACAAGCTGCAAGCTTTCAATGCGCCATGAGTGCTGTCGCCTAATCTCTTATATGCCAAGAGCTTTCGCCTAATCTCTTATATGCCAAGAGCTTTCGCCTTAGGCGACCAGTGAACTCGCCACTGGACAGCGCCCGGACATAGTCCGGTTTTTATTCCGACTACGTCGGCTTTTCTATTTTTCAGGAATTTTGGCGGAGCCGTATCATTAGAGCCTGCCCAATAGCGGAATTATTCGATTTTCACTGCTGTTATTTTCGGACAGCTTCAAGAATTCGCTTAAATTCTTCAGGATCAGTAACAGGAGCTTTGCATGCAAAGTTTTCACAAACATATGCCGCGGCTTTTCCGTTTATTGACTTTCGGTCTTTTAGAAGCAAAAGCTTTTTGCTTCCTTTTCCTGAGTCAGGAGCAAAAGCCAATATCTTATTGGGCATATACGTTTTATTGACTACCTCCAGCAGTTTATTCGTGTCTTTGGCTCCGACTTTTCCGGCTATCACTATTTCTGTTGGCATGGCGAGGCAAAAATCCAACGCGTTAAGCATATGCGCAAAAGCTCCAGGATACTGGTTCATGCGCGCAGCTTCCGCTTTCAACGCTTCATCCGCAAGCTTGTAATAACCATCGTCATTGAAAAACCTTGAGAGTCGCAAAAGAGCCATAACCGCAACCGCATTTCCTGATGGGATAGAAGAATCCATAAAAGGCTTTGTGCGAGCTATAAGGTTTTTATGGCGCTCTGAAGCCAAAAAGAAGCCATGTCCTTCATCATCTTTAAAAAGTTTGATCATTTTGTTGGCAAGGCTTTTTCCTTCATCAAGCCAAAAGACATCGAAAGACGCCTCGTAAAGATCAATAAAAGCATTAATGACATTGGCATAATCGTCAAGATAGCCGTGTTGGCGGGATTGACCTTTTCTATAGGAGCGCAGAAGCTCGCCGTCCCGCATCATCTTTTTAATGATGAACTTTCCCGCATTCAGAGCAACGGAAAGATAGCGTTTGTCTCTGGTGATTTGATAGCCTTTGACAAAGCTGGATATCATCATGCCGTTCCATGAGGCAATTACTTTGTCGTCTTTTCCGGGAGGGATTCTTTTATGCCTCGCCGCAAACAATTTTTCCTTCATGGGCTTCATCCTGGACTCTAGATCTTTTTCTGTTATTCCCATTTTTTTTGCGAATTCTTCAGGAGGCTCGGGAAGATAAAGAATATTTGCGTCTTCGAAATTGCCGGAAGCCGTGACTCCATAATGCTTGTCAAAAAGATCCGCATCCTTCTTGCCCAGCAAACTCAAAATCTCCTCTTTGTCCCATATATAATATTTCCCTTCGACTCCTTCACTGTCGGCATCTTCCGCCGAATAAAAACCGCCGTCTTTGTCGGTCATGTCACGAAGCACATAATCAAGAGTTTCGCGAGCCACTTGCAGATAAAGCGGCTTTCCTGTCAACTGATAGGCTTCAAAATAAAGCTTGCTCAACAAGGCATTGTCGTATAGCATTTTTTCAAAATGCGGAACAAGCCACATGCGGTCAACCGAATAGCGATGAAAACCGCCGCCTATCTGATCACGCATTCCTCCCGACGCCATTTTGTCGAGAGTAAAAGTCGCTTCATGCGGCAAAGCAGCTCCTTTTTTTGAACTCATTCTCAAAAATAGCTCCAGAACTCCAACTTGCGGGAATTTGGGAGCAGAGCCAAATCCTCCCCACTCGGGATCAAAGGAAGCGCTGCTGGATTTGAGGGCCTGGTCCAGAATATCGCTTGAAAGTTGTTTGGCCCTAAGAGGTCCGACAGGTTGAGTGCGTGAAGGATTGAGCGAGGCCGCAAGAACGTTTGCGTTTTCCTGCAGATTTTTCCGGTCTGATTTCCAGAGCCCGGCAATTTTAAGAAGAAGAGCCTTAAAGCCTGGTCTTCCGAATTTGCTCTCCGGCGGAAAGTACGTTCCTCCGTAAAATGGCTTGAGATCTGGAGTAAGGAAAACATTTAACGGCCATCCGCCGGAGCCGGTCATCATCTGGACGGCGTTCATATAAATCGAGTCGAGGTCGGGGCGCTCTTCCCTGTCTACTTTTATGGGAATGAAATCTTTGTTAAGAACTTCCGCGATTTCCTCGTTCTCGAATGACTCCCGCTCCATTACGTGACACCAGTGGCATGATGAATAGCCTATTGACAAAAATATCGGCTTGTTTTCCTTGCGCGCTTTTTCCAGAGCTTTATCTCCCCAGGGCATCCAGTTTACAGGATTGTGCGCATGTTGAAGCAGGTAAGGACTTGTCTCATTTATAAGCTCGTTTGTGTGCCTTGCTTTTTCATTGGAATCTTTCATCGAAATGCTCCCCTTTCCGCTCCTGTCGCAACCAAAGCTTGCAAAAACAGCTGACAACAACAAAAAAATTATAGACTTCATGCTCCCCCCTTGTTTTTTTATCACAGTCAAGCAAACAGCGTTATTATTCAGGCTCAAGGATCACCACGCTCGGCAAGCCTATAAGTTTATATCTGTCCATTATTTTTTTAACCTCGGGCGCCTCCGGCTTGTCGGCCTGAAATTTGACTTCCACAAAATCCTGAAGCTTTTTAATCACCTTAGGATCTTTGAACGTTGTCTCGTTCATTTCAACGCAACTGCTGCACCATGTGGCCCAGAAGTCTATAAATACAGGTTTATGTTCCTGCTTTGCCCTTTCCAGGCCTTTTTCCAAAGCGATTATTGGATCCGGCTTTGGCAAGAGAAGAGTCGTGCCAATATATATGTAATAAAACGCAAAAAGGAAAATAAAGAAGCCTAAAGTCTGCTCCACCCTTGTCATCCATTTCCCCGGCTTAGGAAGAGCGTATATTCCGGCGCCAACGAAAGGCCAGGGCAATGCCATGCCCACCCCCAAGAGAAAAGGCAAGACAAGCCCTAGAATATTTCCGTTTGCATACATCGCAGCAGCCTGAAGAATTACGGCTATAACCACAGGCGCAACGCAAGCTCCGGCGAGAAGCGCCGCGACTATGCCCAGAAAAAACACAGGAATCAATTTGGCGCGGCTTGACGTTATTTTTATTTTTGAGCTGAAGCGCGAAAGATCTATAATAAAAACTTCAAAGGCAGCCAAGCCCAAAACTATAAATAATGCGCCTATCGCAAAGTTAAACCACGGCGAGGCGTTGAGCGTTCCGAATTGAGCTCCAGTCAAAACAGCAAACACCCCCAGAGCTCCGTAAGCCAAGGCTATCCCAAGGCCATACACCGCTCCCCTCAGGAAGCCTGACCTTTTGGATTTGGCGGCGGAGCCCGCTCCTATAATTGCCAGATTTATTGGTATCATCGGCAAAACACACGGCGTAAGATTCAACGCAAGCCCGCCCATCAAAACAAACGCAATTATCCAAAATACGCTTTTCTTTCCCCAGGCGCCATCCTCAGCAAGATTCTCTGTCTTAACGTTCCTGACATCC
>CAZYVR010000463.1:0-4205 GCA_964651145.1 uncultured Victivallales bacterium
AAACTTATTTTTTGCATGATAAAAAAACTCTCATAACGTTATTGAAGCGTTTTGGCATTAATTAAACACTATAACTATATCAATAAGATAGTTCAAGGGGCATAAATGTAAAGATAATAAAGGGCATGTTTTTGCGTAATCCGACGGAGCCGCCATCTATGGGGGTTGCCGGGCAATTGTTGTCGTCCCTGCTTTGCGGATTTGATGTTGCCCTGGCTTCTCTTGCTGATGATTAGACAAGTTTCTTTTTTCATGTATATTTCATGATTCATCTATTCAATTGCATTTTTTTGGGAAGAGTTTATGGGTAAAACAATATATCTGGCGGAGCCGAGGGGCTTCTGCGCTGGAGTCAGACACGCGCTTGAAACAGTGGAAAACGCCCTTAATAAATACGGCGCGCCTATTTATGTTTATCATGAGATTGTCCACAATGATTTCGTGGTAAGCGGCTTGCGCAAAAAAGGCGTTGTTTTTGTTGAAAATCTTTCAGATATACCAACCGGAGCCCTTGTCATTTTCAGCGCGCATGGCGTGTCCAAAGATATAGAATCAGAAGCTGAACAGCTGGGCTTGAAGCACATAGACGCCACTTGTCCGCTGGTAAAAAAAATACACAGAAAAGCAGTTTCATTTAACAAAGAAGGCTGCTTTGTATTTCTAATCGGACACAGGACACACCCGGAAGTTACAGGCACGCTGGGGTATCTTGACGGAAACGCGGCAGTGATCGAAAGCGAGCTGGATATAAAAAACGCGCAGTTGCCCGAAGCCGATTCAGGCCAGACTGCATATTTGACTCAGACGACCTTGAGCATTGACGACACAGCGGACATAGTTGCCGCCTTGAAAAAAAAATATCCGCACATAAAAGGTTCTGGCGATATTTGCTACGCCACGCAAAATCGTCAGAACGCAGTCACGCTGCTTTCTGAAAAATGCGACGCTGTTTTTGTCATAGGATCGGCTAAAAGCTCTAACTCAAACAGATTGAAAGAAGTGGCAAGAAAACTCGGAGTCCCGGCACATCTGATAAACAGCGCCAGTGAGATAAAAGATTGCATGCTTGACGGAATTGAAAATATCGGCATTTCAGCCGGAGCGTCAGCCCCGGAATGCCTGGTTGAAGAACTTATTGAATTTCTCCGCAAAAAAGGGTGGGATTCAACGGTAGAGCTCAAATGCGCAGGCGAGCGCGTGCGTTTCTAGTGTTGCACTCACGAAGTTGGTTTAAAAGTGGCTTTGCCGGTGTCTTTTATTTTTCAGGACTTTTGGCGGAGCCATCCATTGCCAGTTTTTCATTTTTTATTCTTAAAAAGAGATAATGCGTTGTTATATTGTCAAGGCGGGATAAATTACCTTGATAAAATTTTAACAGCTTATATTTATGGTTTTCAGTTACAATGAAAAACGAAAAACAATCGAAATCTCTTGCGTGGCCGACGGTGCAGCGTCTTTCCGAGTACCTGATCATTCTTGAGCAACTGCTTGAAGGCGGCAAGGAGATAATTTCAAGCTCAGAGCTTGCGGAAATCTACTCCAACACTCCCAGCCAGGTGCGTCAGGATATTTTCCGCTTGCCCGGAGCTGGACGCGTTGGACGCGGATACAACGCGAAAGAGCTTGCGAGCACCATAAGGAAAACGCTTGGATTGAACAACACTGCCAATATCATCATAGTTGGCTGCGGGCGGATGGGAATGGCCCTTGCCCGCCATCTGCCTTTCAAGGAGCACGGAATGGAATTGACCGGATTATTCGACAAGGAGCCTTCAATCATCGGCAAAAATGTTGAAGGAATAACAGTGAAAGACATTTCAGAGCTCAAGGATTGCCCTCAAGCAAACAGTTGGAAAATAGCGGCTTTGTGCGTGCCGGCATCGGCGGCGCAAGATGTTACGGATATGCTTGTGGAGGCTGGAGTAAAAGGAATACTTAATTTTACACGAAAGCGCTTGAAAGTTTCCAAGGGCATATGGGTCCAGCACGAACAGATCATCTGCTCCCTTATGCAGTTGAATTATAAATGCAGCGAGGACGATTCATGTCTTTAAATGACGAGTTTCTGGGACAATATTCAATTGAGCTTACGGAAGGCTTTGCGCGCGTCGAGTTTGAGCTTCCCCATAAAATCCTGAGCTCGGCGGTCCTTCACGGCGGCCTTGCTATGGCTGATCATATCCTGAACTTGAAGGTAGACCAGAATTTTATGGGAAACAAGAAAGACTTTGAGCAGCCTGAAAAAACATTGTCTGATTATTGCCTTTCAAAAGGCTGGAATGGCAAGGTTGTCGGGATGATGACCTCCGCTTTGATGGCGTCCTTTAGAGGCGTTCGGATGGAAGCGGAAGGCATTGAAGTGACCGCCCTGATTACATCAGGCGCGGCAAACGCCAAAAGAGCAGGAGAAAAAGCCGAATATCGCGAAATAGGAGCTATCCCCAGAAAAACCGGAACAATTAACACTATAATTCTGACAAACGCCTTTTTGTCAGACGCGGCAATGACTGAAGCAGTTGCAATCGCCACCGAAGCCAAAAGCGCGGCGCTGCAAAATATTGAAATAAAAAGCCCTTACTCCGGCCTCATAGCCACTGGCACTGGCACAGACTCAATTGCGGTTGCATGCTCCGTGGCAAAAAACTCCAAAGAGGTGAAATATTGCGGAAAGCACACGCTTTTTGGAGAAATGCTGGCTCAATCCGTCATTCATACTCTGACAAGTTCCCTTTCGCAAACACGCGACAAGGGCATGATGAATCCTTGACCCATGAAAAAATCAAGCTAGATTAGACAAGGAAAGAAAATGGGGGATTGCAAATGAAAAATCTGATTGACAGATTGTTTTGTGCTATGTTGCTTTTGCTTCTTTGCGGATGTGGCAGCATGGTCTCGTCGCATTTGGAGCCGCTCACTCAACAACCGGCGGATTTTGTAAAAATAGGATTGCGACTGGAGGCGATAAGCACAGAGGAAGCCGCAAAAGCATGCAAGTATAATAATTATAAAAACGACATTTACAAAGAGCTTCTAGCGCAGTCAAACGGGAAAATAGCAAACGGGACAGCTGAGCGCGCTCTTTTTTTTAAAAATATAATTTTGCGATGCCGTCCGCCCGGCCCCAACCGTTTCAATAATTTTGCTTATGTTATGACCGCAATACTTGTTCCGCCAATTCTTCTGTCCAAGGACCACACAGCCTTTGAATACATCCTGGATTACGAAATATGCGATTCATCGGGAAAAAGCGTGCTTAAAAAATTTATGCGGAATTTTGTAAATGGCTATTCTCAAGGAGAATGCAACGAAGAGCTTATAGCAAAAGAAGGACAGTTTGTGTCTGAAAATTCAGTTCGCATGATACTTAATGACTTATATCGACATGCCGATGACTTGACGGAGGCTGCAAAAAAACTGCGTGATAATCATTTGCGTCTGGCCGAAAAAAATAAACATGAAAAAGCTCAAAAGAAAAAGCTCCTCTGGGCGCAACAAAGCGCTCTTGCCGCCGATGCCATGGCGCGCGGCAATATAAAAGAAGCTGTGAGAATTCTTGAACAGGCAAAGGCTGACGCCCTCGGCGAAAACGAGCCGCAAAAACGTCTAGACCAGATACACAAAGCTCAGGCAGCGCAAAGAGAAAAAATTGTAGCCAAAGAAAAAGTCGACCCCAAGCAGGCAAAAGCATTTTCGGCAAATCATTGCTGGGCTGTCGTTGTGGGGGTGTCGGAATATAAAAACGGAGGCGGCGAGCAACTGGACAACCTTGATTTTGCGGATAATGACGCGCGTGAATTCAGGGACGTATTGTTAAAAAAAGGCTGGCTGGAGGATCATATCAAATTTTTGATTGACGCTCAGGCCACAAAAAACAACATAGAAGGAGCCCTGAATGGATGGCTGACTAAAGCTGGCCCTGACGACCTCATCGTTTTATTCTGGTCGGGCCACGGCTATCCAGACCCTGGCGACATGCGCAAAGTCTATTTTGCATGCCACGACACAGACGTTTCTAAACCTTACACCGGTTGGCGCATGGACAAAGCAATGGAAGCGTTGCGGGAAAAAAACGCCAGAAATGTGGTGGTCTTTGTCGATTCCTGCCACGCTGGGAAAATAGTGACTAAAAGCAACAATAAAGGCATTTCTGTCAGGCCATTTATGGAACAAATGGAAAAAGGCAAAACCGTTCCGCCCGGCTGGAT
>CAZYVR010000464.1:0-4203 GCA_964651145.1 uncultured Victivallales bacterium
TGATGTAATTGCTACGCCATCTTTGCAAGAAATGTTGAATGGATCAGAAACGGAGTTGGCAACTTTTACGAGATTCATCGCCCGAAAAATTCTGGGGCAGGATGAAGGAGAATGCCTGGCTGACGAGGCAATTGCCTGGATTGTGAAAAATCTGGGCCTCGACTATGACTGGCCCGGGAATGTCCGCGAGCTGGAGCAGTGCATCAGAAATATTCTCATCCGCGGCGGCTATGTGGCAGCGACCGCCGAGCCAGCACGGAATCCTGGAGATGCTCTGTTTCAATGGGCTCAAGAGCGCCGGATGACAGCAGATGAACTGCTGAATCATTATTGCGCCGCGCTTTATCTGGATAACCGGAGTTACAGCCGGACTGCTGAAATCCTTCAGCTTGATCGCCGGACGGTCAGAAAGCGTGTCCTTGAAGCAGAGATTGCCCTTGACGGCGAAAGGGCTCCAGATTACAGGCTCATCCCCGAATCAAAACGATGAAGAACCACAAAATGACTTCAGCCCCAATATCGTGAACTTTGAAAATTTAAAGGCTTTTCTAGAATTTAAGGCAGTTTCAGGGCAAAAAAATGGAGCGGGTGAAGGGAATCGAACCCTCACGACTAGCTTGGAAGGCTAGGGCTCTACCATTGAGCTACACCCGCTTAAGCGTTCGTCAAAAAACGACGAAGCTTAGAAAATAATCTTTTACGCAACATTTTCAAGCTGTAAAATGAGACTTTTAGGTATTTTCCTTGATATAGATGAATTTGATGGAGCCGCCAAAAGCCTTAAAAGACCTGGCAACGCCGGAATAAAAGCCGGACTTGGTCCATGCGAAGCAAAAATAAGCTAAATGTTGTTTCCGCGAGAGCTCATTGAACTTTTAGCGGCTCTATCAATATAATCTTGCCAGGCTTTGCGGTAAAAGCGTTCAAGCTTGAGCGTTAAACCTTCGCCGTCGCAGAGAGAAGATGACATAAGAGCCCCTCGCAAAGCCGGACGCAAATTCGCAAGCGTTTCAGGATTTCGTCCATGAAACTCAGCTTTCGCAATATATTCCTCAACGCTTCTGGCTATGAAGCTTTCAAGCCCGACACGGGCAATAATAGATGAAGCCGCCCTTGAGGCATGACGCTCCCCCGCAAGAGTCAACACCGGCGTTCCCATCCACATGGCCTCGCAGACTGTTGTCACTCCATTATGAGGGAATGTGTCCAATGAAAGGTCAACTTGATTGTAAATGTTAAGATGTTCGCTCAGAGTCGGGGCAAAATGTTTCAAAATTAGCCGCTCAGAAGATACTCCATTGCTGGCAAACTCTTCCAGAAGCGCGTTTCTGATTGAAGGATCCGCCAAAGACCTTCCTTTCAAAAGCAATTTTGAGTTGGGAACCTTGTTCAAAATCAAAGCCCATATCCTTATGACCTCCCCCGTTATCTTGCTTAAATTATTGAAAGATCCAAAGGTGAAATATCCGTTCCGCTCAAAAGGAGGCGCCCCTGTGTCCGGCGCATCCGCAGGCGGAGAATAAGCTTGCATGCCGCCTGATATGCGGACAATTTTCTCAGTGTGATATTGTTCCTGCCCAGGCGGGTCGGACCATTCGTCCGTAATGCGGTAATCCACAGTCTCAAGCCCAGTGGTGTTAAGATAGCCAAGATACGCCGCCTGCAACGGGGCGGGCTTTATGGCAAACAACGGCATGCGTTCGCAAGTGTGTCCGCCCAAATCCACAAGAATGTCAATTTTATCATCTCTTACGATGCTTGCGACATCTTCATGGCTCATTTCGCAAATGTCTCTCCACGCAAAGGCCATGCTCTTTATGCGCGCGGTAATCGCGTCCGGCGCGCCCACATCTGAGTAACAGAATATTTCAAACTTTTCCTTGTTGTGCCAATGGATAACCGGCTCGATGAAGAACGCGACAGAATGTCTTTTGAAATCGGCTGAAACATACCCGATCCGCAACTTTTTGTCTGATGTTCTAGCATTTGCGTATTCGCCTGGCTTATAAAATTTTGCTGCAAGAGCGCGGCCCCATTCAAGGTGCTCTCTGAAAATCTCTTCGCTTGAGGCGTTGTCGCAATAGTTGAGGCAAAGCAGAAGATTGGAGTGGGTTTTGGCGCAATCCGGGTTAATGGCCAGGGCTTTGCGATAAAATCCAATAGCCTCGTCATGCCTTCTTGCGGAAACCAGGAGATTGCCGAGAGTGCTGTAAGGCTCATATCTTTCGGGGTTGCTGTCTATGCACTTTCTGCAAATGGCCTCCGCCTCTAAAAGCCTGCCGGAATGCTTGTATATTCCAGCCAGATTGTTCATTGCCGGAATATAGTCAGGCGACAACTCAACAGCTTTTATGTAAGAACGCACGGCGGCGTCTTTCTGGCCGGACTTCTCAAGAACAATTCCAAGGTTAAAATGACAACGCGGATCGCCGGGGGATATTTTCACTGCCTGGCTAAGAAACTCCACTGCCTGCAAACTGTCGCCAAGCTTGGACTTAACCAGTCCGCGCAACATCAAAACGTCCTTGTCTTTGTCCGTCATGCCGCGCAGAAGCTTATCCGCGTCCGCGAATTTGCCGTTGTTAAAATATTCTAGCGCAGTTTTATAATTCATATAAAAAAAAAGCCCCTCTTTTTGAGGGGCTAAAAATCAATTAAACTTATTTTTTGGCTGGAGCTTTGCCTTTAGGGCATGAGAGAGTTTCATAAGTTTCTTTGTTGATGAATTTTGTCAAGTTTGTGCCGTCATCATCTTGAGCGCGAACTGCATAACGTTCCTGAACACCTTTAGTGGTTTTTCTTTTGTAAACTACTTTAGTGCATTTGCCTTCTGCTACTTCAACGGATTCGCGCTTTTTGACATTGTAGAACTTCATGCCTGTCTCCTTTTATGGGGGTTTAAGTTAAAAAAACAAAACATTTATAAGGCTAAAAAACCTTAAATCTTAACACAAAACTTTATATACCATGACAAAAATCAATTTCAACCCAAAAAATGCAAAATTTATTGAAAAATAGAGTTATTTAAGCCATTTCCCCGCAAAACAGGGCAAATGGAGATTGAGCAAGTTAATTTTTTTGTATCTAGAAGGAGCAATATTCCCAATCTTTTCCTTGTCTTTTGATCTTTTTGAATGCAAATTGATATTTAAAATATATTTTGTCAACAGTCAATAAAGATGGAGCCACTTTTGAATACAAAAAAAAATATACACGTAGATTTAAGCGAACGTTCATATGATATTGCAGTCTCGCCAGGCATTTTGAAAAATGCAGGCAACCTTCTGAAAAATTTTGTAGCTGGAAAAAAATGCCTGATAATTACAGACAGCAACGTGAACGAGCTTTACGCGAAAAATGCTTTGGCTTTCTTAAAAAACGCCGGAGCTGAAGCGTCTTTAACGGACTTTCCGGCGGGAGAAGCCTCAAAACACCTGGGAACAGTGGGCGCGCTTTACAGCAAAGCCGTGGGTTGCGGGCTTGACAGAAATTCATTGATTGTGGCTCTAGGCGGAGGCGTGCCCGGCGACATTGCCGGTTTTGTTGCCGCCACCTATATGCGCGGAGTTAATTTTATTCAAATTCCCACGTCCCTGCTTGCCATGGTGGATTCAAGCGTGGGCGGCAAGACTGGCGTGGATTTGCCGGAGGGCAAAAATCTGGTTGGAGCCTTTTGGCAGCCGCTGCACGTGCTTATAGACCCCGAAGTGTTGAAAACCCTGCCGGAACGCGAAGTTAAATGCGGCTTGGCAGAAATTATAAAGTACGGCGTAATCGTTGACGAAGAACTTTTCGAGATGCTCGAAAATAATATCGACAAATTAAACAGTCTTGATTTGGACTTTTACTCTGAAGTAATAGCCCGATGCTGTCGCTTGAAAGCCCAAGTCGTGTCCCAGGACGAACGCGAGGGCGGATTGCGGGCCATTCTTAACTTTGGACACACTTTCGGGCATGCCGTGGAAGCAGTGTCAGGATATCAGACCATAGGCCATGGCGAGGGCGTGGCAATTGGCATGTGCATGGCTTCAGATCTGGCGGCAAAATCAGGGCGCATGGACAAAAACGCGGCCATGCGACTGGAGCAACTGCTCAAGACGCTGGGCTTGCCTTGCGGCATAACTGGTCATAAAGCGGAAAGCATTCTGGAAGCAATGTCCAGCGACAAAAAGAAAAAAGACGGAAAACTTGTCCTAATACTGC
>CAZYVR010000465.1:0-4149 GCA_964651145.1 uncultured Victivallales bacterium
GTCTTCCTGATGTTTTTTTATGTCAAACCAGTGGGTTGCAGGGTCAAAGAGGCCGGCGATGCCAATCGTGGTGTTTATAAGAAAACTCAATCCCACCTCACCGGCTGCCTCAAATCTGGCTTGCAGCAGGCAGCTGAATCCTTTGACCAGAACTTCGAGATTGTCTGTCAGGCGATTGAAGCAATCCATTATGCAACGGGGGAGTATTGAGGAATATGTCATTAAGAGGGGTTTTGCCAAGTACATTGCAAGGGCATGATTGATTACATACATAACCCGGTTGAATCCTTCTATGGGATCCACGATGCCAAGCTCTTCGGTAAGATCTTTATTGTATATTTGCACTAGATTTTCTTTTTTTGCGTCAAAAACCATAAATACGAATTGTTCGTTGTTAAAGTTTGTTTGAGCTGTAGCCGGAATAACACAGAAAACAAAGGTGTTGTCCATGAAATTTATTTGTGGAAAAGCGTTTTGTCTTGCAAGTTTTCTGACAAAGTCATTTGCAATGTTAAACTTTATTTCTTTGCCAAATAGATTTGTGTCGCCGCATTCAAGTGTGCAGGCGGATATTTTTGCGTTTTTATTGAATGTGTTTGCTGTTTCAACATCAAACACATTTTTCCATGTTGCTTTGACTGTCTGTGAAAATAATAAACAAATGGTTATAGCTGCGTAAACCGAAAAGCCTTTCATTATCCCCCTCGTTCACTTCTAATTTTACTTCATAATATATATCATATTTGGATATTTGCATAGTCTGACCTGGATATTTTATGCATATAATTTGGGGAATTGCGCATATTCGGCAATGCTTATTTGAGATTTGCGTCAGGAGGTGTATTTTTCAGACAGATTAATGCAGTTGTTTTTTGGGGGGAATCATGGCAAAAATAAGGTTGAACCTTATACAAAAGTTTATTTGCGTTTTTGCGGCCGTCCTTATTCCTTTTTTTCTTTTATTGGGATACATGGCTCAGAGATTGCTTGAGGATGAGCTTGTCAAAAACGCCGACAAGGCAATGAAGACTCTTACCACTGACGAGGCCGATGATATAGACAAATATTTCAAGTCGCTTGAGGGATTGGGCAAACGATCGGCCGCTTATTTTGAAGCAAAATTGTCAAATGAAAGAGGAATTTTCTCTCAAAAAGATTTTGACAGAAAATATAAATTTATAGACGAAGCGCTGCGAACAAATGTCAACGCATTTGAGGACAAGGACATTTCCGCCATTTTTCTTTCCAACAGAAGTAAGCTTGATGACGGGATAAAGCAGATTATCTGGGATACCGAGAAGTTTTTTGATGATTATGCGAAGGGCGTAAAAGGCACAGTCTTTAATATGTATCTGATTACGACCAGCCAGCTTATCCGCATTTATGAAAAGGATTGGGCTTTACAAGTGGAGCCGGATCATGATTTCACCAAGGATTTGTTTTTTTATATAGCAGACCCTTTGCATGATCCGGAGAGAGCTCCCAAATGGACTCCCGTCTATTACGATTCTATCTGGAAGCATTGGATGACCAGTTTGATTACGCCTATTTACATTAAAGACAGGTTTTTCGGAGTAGTAGGGCATGATCTGGTTTTGGATCATATTTATGAACATGTTTTGACGAATAAGTTTTTTAAAAGCGGATATGGTTTTATCTTCGATTCCAGAAAAAATCTGGTGATTCATCCGCATCATCTTAAAAATCTCCTTGAAATAAAAAAGATGGGGGAGGTTCTTAAATTCAACCAAATAAAGGAAAAAAACTTGATTGAGGCGATGGCGTCAACTGCGGTCAGGGATGCCAACGGAGTTGTGACTTGCAGATTCAAGGAAAATGGCAGAGAGTATCTCTTTTATGAACGCAAGCTGGCTTTTCTCGATTGGCACTTTGCCACGGTCATTCCTTTGGATGAGGTTCTTGAGGCTTTGCCTTATTTTAAATATAATTTCATGCGAGGGGCTGTTTTTGCTGTTTTTCTTGTCTTTTTTGCGGTTGTGCTGATTGCCTGGTTTTATGTTGTAAGACCTGTCTCGAAGTTTTCGGAAGCCGCCAACGCAATAGGAGAGGGAGATTTTGACTATAAAGTAGCCTTTCATTCAGAAGACGAACTAGGCTTGCTTGCTTCATCTTTAAACTCAATGTCCATAAATCTGAAAAAAATCACTGCCTCAAAAAACAGGCTTGACAGGGAAATCGAAGGACGGAAAATAATGGAGTCAGATTTGCTTAGGCATAGCGATCTGCTTGAAAAGCTTGTGGCGGGGCGGACCTCAGAATTGGAGGAGCTTAATAAAGAGTTGGCTCAGCATCAAGATCATCTTGAGGCTCTTGTGGCGGAGCGGACGAAGGAGTTGGAGGAGGCAAATGAAAGCCTTAGAAAAGAAAACACTTACAGAATCTTTTTCGAAACCACTTCTGACGCGATGCTTATTCTTGATGGAGACAGGTTTATAGACTGCAATGAAAGCGCTGTCAAAATGTTTGACTGCAAAAACCGTGAAGCCCTTTTCAGGATACGTCCGTCTGAATTGTCTCCAGAGACTCAGCCGGACGGAAGAAACTCTTTGGAGAAGGCAAATGAATTAATAATCGCCGCTTACGAAAAAGGGCACATGCGCTTTGAGTGGGAGCATCAGCGCGCCAATGGTGAAGTTTTCCCGGTGGAGGTTTTGCTGACCGCAATGATCATTCAGGGCAAGAAGATGCTTCATGTCATACTGCGAGACATAATAGAACGCAAGCGCGCCGAGAGCGAGGTTGCCGAGTATAGAGGTCACCTTGAGGAGCTGGTCAGGGAGCGAACAAAAGAATTGGACGCCGCAAACATAAGGCTTCAGGAACAGATACAAGTGCATATGCGGCTGGAAAATGACATAAGTCAGATACTTGACGCTTCAGGAGACGCTATCAGGGTTATTGACAGGCAATTTAACGTTATTTATCTCAACGATGCTTTCGCAAAGTTGCAGGGAGGCAGGAAAGAAGATTTGGTCGGCGGAAAATGTTTTGACGCTACACCTATGGATGAGTGTCATTCTGTTAACTGCTCGCTGACGCGCATTTTGAATGGTGAGAAGAACATTGACAGAGATGTGATTAAGAATTTTTCTTGCGATGTCAAAATGCCATGCATGATGACTTGCGTTCCTTACACTGACGCAAGCGGCAACGTTATAGGCATGGTGGAAAGCTGCAAAGACATGACTGCGCGCAAAGAAGCTCAGAGAATGTCGGAAGAAAATGCCCAGCAGCAGGGACGCATTGAGATGTCAAACAATATTCTTCATGACATTGGCAATGCGGTCGTTGGCGCAGGCACGCTTGTTGTGAAGCCGCTTTTGGAAAAAAAGTGGATGGAGTGCAATTCAATGCATAAGCTGAATGAATTTCTTTCTGAGCAGAAAAAAGGAATTGTTGAAGCTTTGGGAGGCGATAAAGCAGAAGAATTGCTGGATTTTGTGGACAAGCTTGAGCACCGCATGAAAGAACGAAATTCAACAACGATTGAATTCTGGCAGAAAATATCAGGTTTTATTGCGCATATCAATTCAGTCTTGACCTTGCAGAGGCAGTACATGAAAGCCGGCATCCCTTCCAGAGGTGTTGTTAATATCGCCTCGTTGTTGAATAATGCCGTTTTTATGCAAGAGGCGGCCTTAAAGAAAAGAGGAATAGAAGTGAGATTGGACATGTCGCCAGAGCTTGTGTCTTTTCCGGGCGACAACACAAGGCTTATGCAGGTGATGCTGAATCTCCTCAAGAATGCTTGCGAAGCTTTTGATGAATGTGAAAATCAACGGAATAGATGGTTGAAAATTTCTGCAAAAGTCGAAGAAGCTCCCCACAAGAAAATGATTATTGTTTTTAGCGACAATGCAGTCGGACTGGCCCCTGACATGAAAGACAAAGCGCTTGAGCGTAGCTGCACCACTAAAGAGCACGGTTCAGGCATAGGGCTTAGCCAGTGTCGTTCCATTATAAATTCCCATGGAGGGAAAATATGGATTGAAAGCGACGGCGTTGGAAAAGGCTCTTCTGTTATTATTGAATTGCCTTTCGATTTTTCTCCTGGGAAATCTCCCAAATAACGATGCAAGAGCCTCGGGGATTAAGAGTTTTCCTGTTCAAAGGCATCTCTTATTTCAA
>CAZYVR010000466.1:0-4126 GCA_964651145.1 uncultured Victivallales bacterium
CGCGCGTCCTTGCGCCCTGATGTTCTGACTCAAGAACTCGGTACTCTCAAGATAAAGACCTTCATGATGAGTTTAATGGAATCGCCCAAGGGGCGAATATGCCAGAATGGAAACTTCTTATAAGCAATAATTTTACTGACCTGATAGATTATCGGGAAAAAAACAGCAAAGATGAATCTTCAACCTGTGGGTGCACTGCTTTTGCGGTATCTGATAACGAAAGAATGGTTTTTGGTCAAACTTGGGACATGGGAGCATATGCTCTTCCATATGTTGTTTCGATTAAAATTATGTCAACGCCTCAAATAGAGATATTGACTTGTGCTGGAAGCCTAGCCCTTTGTGGAGTGAACGAATATGGCTTAGGAGTTTTTATTAATAATTTAAAAACCAATGAAATTGCACATGGATTGATAATGCCTGCGCTTGTTAAAAAAATGTTGACCATGAAAAATTCATTGGAGGCTCTCTGTTTCATACAGAACAATTTACCTTCTTCGGGGCATAATTATCTCATCTGCGATCCTGATAGAATGATTTCTGTTGAAACAACAGGAAAGCAATATGAAGTAATTCATAATACTACTAGCTCGGATTGTTATTTCCACACTAATCATTTTTTAAGTGCAACTTTGCCGGAAATTAAACCAAAATATAATAGCACTTATGCCAGATATGGCGAACTGACTGAATATTTCACAAAAACCGAGAATAAAGCTCCAGACATGAATAAATTGGTTTGTGATGTCATGAGCGGAGCGAAAAACCCCTCGGTTTGCCGCAAAAGTGGAGTTTTAACTTGCGGCGGAATGATTTATGACACCAAGGAAAGAAAAGGAATTGTTTATCATGACCATAACCCCTTCGACGAAAGTAAAAAGCATAATTTTCATTTCTAAATTAAGGAACGGGAGCATGTAAATGACTCATCCTGTAATTTTTATTTTTGCCAGGGTGATTCTTGGCTATTTTCAGCGTAAACACGACAAGCATAAAGGCAGTTCATGATATAATCATAGATTAATCTTTATTTTTGAGGCTATTTGACTGATGATGAGAATTAGAAAACGTTTTGCGCTAAAGTTGCGTTGTTTTAACTTAAAACTCTTGAAGAAGGCAGTGAATTTTCAATTGCTTGCAGCAGCATGAAAAGCTTCATCCACGTCAATGCATATGTACCTTGTCCATTTTTTATTTGTTATTGAAGCTTAAACAAAAATGAGGAATTTGAAAAAATGAAAAAAAAAATCATGGCGATTGGCGCTCATGCGGATGACATTGAACTTCGAGTGGGTGGAACTCTGCTAAAGTATCTTGATTGCGGTTACGAAATCGCTTATGTCATGTCAACCAACAATTTTGCCGGAAAGGAACTAAGCGACAAGGAAGGAGTAAAGACGCTAAATCTTTTACCTCCCGGAAAACAAATGGAATTGCGACAGAACGAAGCCCGCATAGGAGCCAGCTTTTTTAACACAACCCCTATTCACTGGAATTACCCACAGCGCTGTTACAATCGACTAGATCGCTCCCTTGAAGAATTGAATTACGGCTCCCCCCCACTCCCCGAGGAAGTAGCGACCAACAAACCAACTATCTTGGCCGCAAATGAACACGAGGCTGAAGTGTTGAAGGTCACTGAATTTATTTTGGACTTCAACCCAGAAATAATTCTCACTCATGGCATGGCGCAAAAAGACCTTGAACATGTCGCAACCTGCCTGCTGGTAACCAAAGGATTTTGGCGAGCAGTTGACCGTGGATTCAAAGGAGGCCTGCTTCACTGGCGAGATGTCTTTTTAGGCCTCGGGCGCATAAATTTGGAATGGGACACATATGTGGACATCAAAGGGTTCGAGGAGGGCAAACTAAAGAGTATAGGAGTCCATCGAAGCCAAGCATGCAGCCGCAACCTTGACTCCAGCAAAGAGCAGCTTAAAAAATGGGGACAAGTCTGCGGCTGTGAATTGGCTGAAATTTATACTACAGTTAAACTTCCTGAAGAATCTCAGACAGGAGCATTCTCTAAAGAAATTGAAAAAAACATGGGCTCTTACGTCCCCAATGAGCTCGAATTGAAAACCAAGATCAAATAGAAGAATTGAGATCGTAACATTTGACTGGATATTGTCGAATTGAAGTTGAAGTAATATTATTGCCTCTACTTTTTTAGTCAAAAACATCTGGATATAATGACCAATTAGCAAAAATAGAATCATTTTAGTTGCCTTTAAGTAAGCGCTGGAAATCATCATGATCTCAGGAAAGCAATGGCATTTCTGAAAAACATTTAAGCATAGAATAGACTAATTAGGAGGCTATTGCTTACTATTGGCTTGGCGCGGCCATTCAAGTAAAAGGCTGTAATATGCAGCGGATCACCAAAGCGGTTTTATAGGAAAAATGATGCTATAGTTAAAGGACTTTGTAAATGGAAAATAAAAAACTTTTTCTTGGGGTTGCTCAAATGGATATAACCCCGCCAGTAGGATATTGGATGGCAGGATTTGCGGCTAGAAATAAGCCGTCAAGAATGGTTCACGACCCTCTTTGCCTGAAAGTAATGACGCTTTTCGATGGCAAAAAAAGAGTCGCGATAGTAAACGCAGATCTTATTTCGTTCAGCAATAAATTTTGCAAAATGGTCAAGGATGAAATAAAAAGGGAGACTGGCTTTTCTGAGTCGGATGTCTTTCTTTTTGCATCGCACACACACACGGGCCCGCTTATAAATGAAAATTCGAGCTATCTTCCTGATAAAAAATATTTTCCCGAAGATTACAGAACCCTCCTCATAAAAAAAATCTGCGGCGGGATAAAGGAGGCGCTTCTAAGGGAGGAGGAAGTGAACGTTTTCCATGGAGAAGGCGAAGCATCTATTGGAATAAACAGGAGAATGAAAACCTCAAAAGGCATAAAGATGAAGCCTAACCCGGAAGGGCCCGTTGACAATATTGTTCAAGTTTTAAAATTTCAGCGCGCGGATGGCAGTCTTGCCGCGTTAATCTTCAAAGCGTGCTGTCATCCTACAACCCTCAAAGAGATTTATGAAATATCAGCCGATTATCCCGGAGCGGCTAGGCGTGAAATTGAAAAAATATACCCCGGTGTTTCCGCCATGTTTATCAATGGCTGCTGTGGAGATGTCAGGCCTCCTGTTGTTAGAAATGGCGACTTTATAGCTGGCTCATTTAGCGATGTTGAAAGAATTGGCAAAGCGCTTGCTCGAGAGGTGATTAAATGTACAGAAAAATCCGAGCCTTTGAAGGGCGTTTCTGTGAAAAGCAGACAAATAAAACATTGCCTTGAATTTGATGAAGGCCTTATTCCCAAAAACCTAAAACACCTTGTCGAACTTACCCAAAAATACATAAAAGAAGAACCTGAATTAACTAAAGAAATTGAAAAGTGGGCAGAAAAAATAGGGATAAGAATCGATAAAAAAGAAAAACTTCCTAAAGGCGTGAATATAAATATAATGACTCTTGAAGTAGGAAACTTCTCTCTTGCCGCGCTGCCAGGTGAAGTCATGGTGGAATACGGACTAAAAATAAGAAGACTGACAAAAGGAAAAGTTATGGTGGCGGCATACGCCAATGAGGATATTGGGTATGTGCCTACACAGCAGGCAATAAAAGATGGCGGCTATGAAGCAAAATCGTTTATTTGGGAAGGAGACACAGCTCCATATGATTATGGCATCGAAGCAAAACTAATAAGTTCTGTTCTTGCAATACTAGAAAAACAGAAAGAAAAATGACGGAGCTAAAGCTTCCGTAAATTGCTCGACTATCTATTAACCTAACAAGCAAGATGCCATCACTTACGCTTCATCTTGCAATTATGCCATCTTGCCTTCTCTGCGTCCGCAGCCTTATTGCTTTTAAGACTGAAAAGGAATTGCGCAAGCGTAATTGCTGGCGCATGCCAGTTGCAGTATGAATCTGTTTCCCCCGTTACCGGGAAGTAGCTCGTGAAGCTTTGAACGTGGATGACCGTTGATTCGGCGCAGGACATCTTCAAGGCATGTGAACGCGCAAGATAGACCTTTATTGCATTGAAAACAAAAGGTGGACGGAGCCGCCAAAAGTCCCGGGAGCTGTCGCTGCAACGAAATAAAGCTTGT
>CAZYVR010000467.1:0-4118 GCA_964651145.1 uncultured Victivallales bacterium
CAACGAGTTGTTATGTAACCGACAACACTGAGCTGATTCAGATACGCGACGCGATGAAGATAATCAAGGGCAAACTGGCAAAGGCAATAAAAGCCCTTGCGAGCGTTGTGGAAAAATACAAAGACATGCCCACGCTTGGATTCACTCATTATCAGCCAGCCCAGCTGACAACTGTCGGAAAGCGCTTTTCGCTTTATCTTCAGGATTTTATTTTCGACCTCGAACGCCTTGAGGCGGAGATGGCGCGTCTTCCGTTTCGCAGCGTAAAGGGCACCACCGGGACACAGGCCAGCTTCCTTGCGCTTTTTGACGGCGACCATGAAAAGGTCAAGCAGCTTGAATGCAAAGTGGCCTCCGATATGGGCTTTCAGAATATAGTAAAAGTCAGCGGACAGACTTACACACGCAAAATTGACTTCTACGCGCTGTCCATACTGTCCGGACTGGCGCAGTCAGCTTACAAGATGGCTGGCGACATACGCCTGCTTGCCAACCTCAAGGAAATAGAAGAGCCGTTTGGCAAGAGTCAGGTAGGCTCAAGCGCCATGGCCTACAAGCGCAATCCAATGCGGAGTGAAAGAGTTTGCTCGCTAGCGCGCTTTGTGATGTCGCTGCCTGAAAACGCGGCGAACACCCACGCAAACCAGTGGTTCGAAAGAACTCTGGACGACTCGGCAAACAGACGGATTGTCCTGCCGGAAGCGTTCTTGACCGTTGACGTGATACTCTCGCTTGTGGTCAA
Organism: uncultured Victivallales bacterium; assembly: GCA_964651145.1. GTDB lineage: Bacteria > Verrucomicrobiota > Lentisphaeria > Victivallales > GWF2-45-14 > CAZYVR01. Next base: position 743 of record CAZYVR010000467.1, read on the forward strand.
TATAGTCGATGGCGTGCAAGTATGGCCCAAAGTCATATCCAAGCGCGTCGCTTCCGAGCTTCCTTTCATGGCTACAGAAAATATAATGATGGCTGCCGTTCAGACAGGCGGAGACAGGCAGGAGCTTCACGAAGCTATACGCTCGCATTCCATGGAAGCTGGAAGGCAAGTTAAAGAATACGGACACGAAAACGATCTTCTCGAAAGACTCAAAACCGACCCCGTCTTTGACTCGATAAAGGAAAGAATCGACGAGATGGTCGACCCTGTGGCATTTGTGGGCCGTTCCCCTCAACAGGCAAAAGAGTTTCTTGACGAAGTGGCGTATCCGCTGATAGAACGGCTTGACCAGGAAGCAGAAAGCTCCCGGACCGAAGAAATCAGCGTTTAAAAAAAAGCCGCGGGCAAAGTGACTGGCGCTGTTGCGGCTATATGCGCCGGTTGCTTTTAAAGGGTGTGCCGATGAAATAATGTGCGGGAAATCCTTTCGGATTTTCTAGTGGTCAAGGCCAAACGGCCTTGTCGCTTCCCGGCGCGAACTGCCGGGGCGCGCAAAGCGCGAAGCAATTCCTTCCTTCCTTCCTTCCTTCCTTCCTTCCTTCCTTCCTTCCTTCAGGGCGGCCAACGCTTCCGCCGTTGGAACACAGGCAGGCAAAGCCTGCACAATAGTTTGCTTCTTTTGAGTCGCAAACAAGTTCGCGCTCACATCAAATAATCAGCGCACCCCTTTTAATACTTTTGGCTTCGCCATCCAATGCGTTGTCTTTTCATTTTTTCACTTCAAAAAGAGAAGTCTTGGATATTTTTCGGTGGCAGTGAATCCGCTGTCTCTTATGAATTTCACTCCGCTCAATTCCAGCCCGCGCTTTTCACGCGAGAAGTAGGCGCGCCAGACATCCCCTGGTTTTGGAGGAGTCGCTAATTCTTTGACAGGCTTTTTTATCAGACATTCAAACGGAATTGCCATTTCAGTTATCCAGCCCTTGTCGTCAAGGCTTGTTGCTCTTTGCCATTTTGGGTTCCATTCTTTTACGAGTGAAATATTTTTGTCTCTGTTGATTGTGTGCTTTTGGGTAAATGAATCATAAATGGCGCCTGAGGCGTTCACCACAAATTGGGCAGTGTTTTTATTTTTGGGGTTGGGATTGAGAAATATTTCCACTGCGTCATTGTTGAATATCGCGTTGTCGTCGCGTTCCAAGTCTTTGCCTCTAATGCTGTCAAAGTCGTTGTCATAAGCCCTGATGGCCACGTATAGATTTTTGTTGTCGTAACAAACTTTGACTATGGTCTGGTCATATGCGAGTTTGGGCTTTCCAATGAATGGATAACGGAAAAAGTTGGACGCAGGGTTGTTGTTTTTCTTCCAGCATTCATCGTCAAGTTTTCCGTCAATTACTGGCGGCCTTTTTGTTTGTCTTGCTTTTATGTCACGTTTTTCCAATTTTTTCAGCAACGCTCCCGACACAGAAGTTTTTTCAAGCTCTTCATTGTTGGGTATTCTAAATTCATTGATTTTTTTGGTCAAAAGCTCAAAAGGTTTTTGAACGCGCAGCCCATATGATAAGAAACTGGAGGACATCTGCGGGAATTCTCTCACAAATTTTTTCTGCCTTTCAAATTCAGGAATGATAAGCGCATTTAGGCGTTTTGCTTCTTCTATCTCCTTTTTTGCTTTGACGGGCTCGTTGCGTTCCAGTGCTTTTTCCGCCGCAAAATAACGGGCGTAAACAGGAGCCAGCAGCTTTGCGGCCATTGCGTGCTTGTACAAGCGAGTGGCGCGTCCACGCAAGAAATCGTGGTTTACCGGGACTTCGCTTTTCATTATTTTTAGGCACATATCGCAAGTCAAAGCGGCAGCTTTAGCCTGTTTTTTAAACATTTCAGGAGTCAACTCGGGGAGCAATTTTTTGCTCTTCCAGAAAGATTGGCGGTTTAAGGCCTTAAACGCTTTGAATGGGTTGATTACAAGGTTAATATTGAGGCGCGACGTGTAAGCCTTTGTCATGTAAGGAGCCGCTTTTTCTCCCCACATATAGCGCACTGTTTTTGGGACTGTGATCGAGACAAAGTCTTTGTCCAGTTTGCCTTCTTTGTCAAATTCAAATTTATTTCCCATGTCAACCAGTCCGCTGCCAGGGGCTTCCGTGTTCCAGGAATATTCGGCGCCCAGTGGAGTGTCGAGTTCCCAATGGGAATCGCCAGCTTTAAAGGCAAAAATATCGCCATTTCTTTCAGGGAAATAAAATGTTTTGGCGTTTCTTATGTTGGACGCAATCAGTTGCGTGGCTCCATGAAACTGCCGATGTTCATGGTAAAGGTAAAAAGGGCGTCCAGGCATTAATTTGTTCCATTTTTCGAGCGACGATCTTTTGCATTCGCGGACGCAAAAGGGTATCTCTTTGGGGACCATTTTATGTGTGCGCGAAAAATGGTCGGCATATTCTTCATAATACTTGTAAAATTCAGGGTCGACATATAGGGGGTGATATGGCTGAAGAATGGCGAAGAGCTTTATCGAGTCATCGCCTGGATTGAGTTTTTTCAATTCGTCATAAATAGTGTTCACCATAAAAGCATCAGCTTTGGCGCGGTCATTGCCAAATTTAGCGCGGCATTTGTTTCCGCGTTTGCCCCAGTTTTCGTCTCCAGTGTCGGGGCAGTGAAAGTAAACGCTTGTGCCTTTTATTGCTTTGTCGCGAACCATTTTTCGAATAAGCTCTTCATTAGACCAGGCAAAGACTCTGCTATTGTGGTTCATGAAGTCGCTCTTGTTTTGTCCGGTCTTTTTGCAATAAGCCTGAAAGGCTTTTGGGTCTGATTCTCTCTGGGATGTAAAAAAGCTTGCGTATACTGTGCTGCATGTGACAAAGCCTCTTTCTTTGGCGTATTTCTCAAATTCATCGGTGAAATCTTTGCCTTTATACAAAAGGGTTTTTCTGTAAATCATCATCAGATTCATTTTCAAGTGAAGGCAAATGTCAATATACTCCTTTGCCATCTCCGGATAACTTTTTTCGGTTTGCAACAGCTTGGGGTTAAAAAGATATCCGCGTGTGATGGGTGTTGATCCAAGGGCGCTGTCTCCTCGATATTCAAAATCGGGATAATCGTCAATGCTTGCATTGTAAGCAATCACTTTGTCATTGTCTTTTTTCAGCATGTGGCAAAGAGTAACAGCGGCGTAAAGCGCGCCTGTTTCTCCGCTTCCGGCAAGAAGGATATTGTTTTTTTTGAATCTGACAGCATAGGCCTGGCCTGATGTTTTTTTATTTTTCGGTATTTTTATGCCGCTTATTTTGTCAAGGCTTGTTGATATAATTATCTTGAGAGTACCGAGTTCTTGAGTCAGAACATCAGGGCGCAAGGACGCGCG
>CAZYVR010000468.1:0-4115 GCA_964651145.1 uncultured Victivallales bacterium
ACAAACTTCCTGTTGTTAATGCAGACCCTAATGATCCATTCAATCAGGATCTTGTGCCTATTGACGCTGCGTATGTGCCTGATATATACAGTTTCGGGAGGAATCCTTTTTTGAGGAACATGCAGAATCAGCCTTTCATTGATGTGCCCGGCGATGTTGGCAAGGTTGCTTTTGGAGGAGTTTTTCTTGTTCTGGGCGTGCCTTTAGTCATGATAGGCGAGACTTTGTGGTTTCCCTTTTCAGGCGAGAGGCATTATTATCCGGCGATGAAAGAAATGTATTTTAACTATTATGATTTTGTGAATAACGATTTGCGTTATACCGGCTATTATCTCTTGGCTTTGCCGTTCTATGCAGTAAAGGGAGTGGCTTGGGATATTCCCATTTACCTGTATGAATCAGCATTTGGAGCCGACATCGAAGATCAGGAAAATTACTTTCCCACTGTGGAAAAGTAATTTTTTATGCTTTTTCTGCGCAAGTATTCTTCGGCTATCTGTCAGCCTCATCTTCGGAACAAAGTGCAGAAGAACCATATTTTGCCAAATGTTTTTGGGCGAGTTCGTTCTTTTTATTTTCTTTCAACACAAGCTCCCATTCTTTGATTGCGTCCTTTGTCATGTTCTTTTTTTCGTATGCTATGCCTAAATATAAGTGCGCCAATTCGTGATTTGGGACCATTCTGATGACTCTTTTAAAATCAATTATGGCTTGATCGACGTTTCCACCTTTCATTAAATTCGGGTTTTCCAGAAAATTAATATTGTTTGCTTCATTCCACTTATTGTTTACATAGTCATTGTCAAATTCTTCAGTGTTGATTCTTGCTGTGGTGTATTCTATTTTTGTGGGATCGATATCGCCTTCTATGTATTTTTTCTTTTTACACAGATCATATAGCACTGTTCCTGGCAAAGGAGTTGCAATGCTAAAGCATGACCAGTCGACTTTAAGTTTTCTTGCCATCTTTAATGTCTCTTCCATCTCTTCTTTGGTTTCGCCAGGTATTCCCAGCATAAAAAATGCTTTTGTTTTCAATCCAATGTCTTTGGCTTCTTTTGTGATTTCTTCAGCCTTTTCTAATTTTAGCGGTTTTCTGACAATTTGGCTTAAGACTCTTTGAGATCCTGTTTCCACCGCTAATGTTATGCTGGAGCATCCACTTTTTTTAATTTTTTCCAGCAAATTTTTATCTAACGCAAAGATTGCTATTCCATTTGGGGTCGACCATGTTATGTCCCATTTGTTGTTTATTATCCCATCAAGGATTTCCTCAGTTCTTTTTTTATTTGCAGTGAAATTATCATCCTCGATCAGTAATTCTTTAATTCCGTATGTTTCTATTAGTGTTTTTATTTCTTCTAGCACATTGCTGGCGGATCTGGCTCTATATTTTTTCCCCCAAAGCACCGGGGCAGAGCAGTATATGCATGAAGCAGGGCATCCTCTGCTGGTTATAAGCGTCATCCAGGGAGTTCTTGTCGCTTCACCATGAGGAAGATTCACTTCCCAGTATTTTTTTATGGGGAGCAAATGTCTTGCAGGAAAAGGCAACTCATCAAGGTCTTCAATAAATCTTGTTTGAGGAATTATTTTGATCTCCCCGTTTATTTTCATAGCTATTCCATCAAGGCTTTCGAGGCTTCTTTTCCCTTCTATATACTGTATGAGTTCAAAGCAGGAAATATCTCCCTCCCCAATGACTATAAAATCCAAGTTGGAATCTTCAAGAACACTTTCGGTTCTTAAAGAAGGGTGTGCGCCACCCATTATGGTAATGCATTCAGGATTAATCTTCTTGACTATTTTGACAATATTTTTAGCGTCGTTGTATTTTATGCTCAATGCGGCTGAAACACCTGTAACATCCGGATTAAATTCTCTTATTCTTTTTTCAATCTCAGCGTCATTAAGTCCAAATCGCACTATGCCGTCTCCTGTTTTACTTCCTTTAGCGCATAATGGATCCTCAATAATAGCATCTAGTATTTTTACTTCATAACCGTTTTTCTCTAGCGTTGCGGCAATATATGCTAAGCCTATAGGTGGCTGAACTGTAGGTCTGGCCCTCTCCATCAATTGCAAAGATATGGTTTTGGGAGGCTCAATCAAAAGTATTTTTTTTATTGCTCTTTTTTTTAATTTTTGTTTCATTTATTTTTGTCTCATTTATTTTTTAAGAGAGGCATAGCCCTGCGCGAGTGTTGTCGGTGTGCGCCGAGGCAGTGAAAATGACACAGGTTTGCTTTTTTCTCAGTCGACTTATTTAAGCAAAGCAAGTTTTATCTCCTTTTAAGTCAATATGTTTCTTTTAGTTTATTTTGTATCCTTGCGAGATATTGCCTGCGCCGTGGCCATAGATGTTTCAAAGAGGCGAGCACTTGCTTTATTGTTTGTCGGTGTCCGGCTTCAGTTCAAAATGTATATTTTCATCCAAAACATATTTTACGTTAAGAGCCCATTCGTTCTCTACGAACTCCTTGGATTCCGCATGATATTTAGGGAGAATTGCACAGAATTTGTAGGTGTTATTGAATCCGGATTTGGCTTCCACCCTATAATACATCGGAGTTTTTCCAATATAATGATGGTCGCAAGTGATAACCGCGCCAGATGGGTTTGACGTTATCGCTACAATAATGCTGCTGCAACCGGGTAAAAGAAAAGTTGATAAAAAAATGGGAAGCAGAAAAATAATATGTGATGTGCGCATAGTCATAGTTGTTAGAACTGCATTATGAATTTTTCATACAGGGTTTCGTCAATCACTGCCTTTTTTATATAAAGAGTCGGTTTCTTGCGAAGGTTTATTTTTACAGGTGGAGTTTTTTCCATGCCGTCGGCGTCCAGCACGGTAAGGATGATAGGTCTCATTATAAAATTTTCATTTATTCCAACTATTTTTGCGGTTTCGCGGGAGCTTAGCTGCACATAGCTTCCCAGCGGGTAAATCGAGAGTTTATTGAAGAAAAACTTTATGATATCCTGATTGAAGTAATTTTTCATTTTGTCGCGCATTATTTTCATCGCGTCGATGGGCGTGATTATTTTGCCGTAATTCTTTTTGTGGGTAAGCATTTCAAATTCGCTGCAGATGTGTATGACCATGGCATACTGATGCACAGCTTCGGTCAGAGTTGTTGATCCTAAGAACTGCTGTTCCTGCTTGACCAGCGAAATTAGAGTTTTTATAGATTCAGTGTGCAAGTTGTCCAGCTTGACAAGGCCGATGTATTTGTCATGATTAAGTTCTATTTCCCCGGTTTTTATCAAGCTTGCGGAATTATCCGGGGAATTCGAAAGATATTCACTAGGTGCGCCAAGCATGCCTGTGTGTGAAAATATGGCGGCCAGTCCCAGATAGGTCAGCCGATTTGCTGGCGCAGACAAGTCCAGCAAGAGTTTTAGTGAATATATTGCAAGGTTCACTCCGTGAACCACCACGGGCTTGTAAAGCTCCCTGTTGGTGTGTCTTATGGCGTATGAGTATGGAGCGCTCGCCAGCCCCAGGAGCATTCTTTCATCCTCTTTTAGGATCTCAATTACTTGCTCGATCTTTTCCTTGAGCGCATTGCAGTCTGTTTCCTTCTCGCTTCGAAGGCTTTCGCAAATATCCTGAAATATATTGAGAGTGTCGAGATAAAGTTTTTTGGATTTTTCAAAAATATCCAGAGCGTTTTTCTGCTCGGGCTCTCCAAAAAGAGAAGCCTCCGAAGTAAACGGCATTTCGCTCTGATTATTTTTAATATTGTCTTCGTTTTCCGGCATTAAGCAGGTTCCTGTTTTTTTCTGACTGCAAAGCCCATAATTGCAATCAGCATAAAATATATCATAAAGATTTGTATGAGCAACAGCAGAGACTCAAAAAAATGAACATGTCTTATTGTCAAGGCTGAGATCGAAACAGTGGCGGCTATAAGATAAACTACTCTGACGGCGTTTACAGTTGATAGTCCCATGTCTGTAAGTCTATGGCCTATATGGTCTTTCCCACAGAATGCGATTGATTCTCTGATTGATTTTGTGGTGCCGTCCAGTCGTCTGCGGAGAATGACAAAAAGCGGTTCTTCTGCGCTTTGTTCCGCAGTGAGGCTGACACAAGAAATAACCGGCCC
>CAZYVR010000469.1:0-4108 GCA_964651145.1 uncultured Victivallales bacterium
ATGCCATTATTTCATATTAATCAATTTTGACTGCCGCGACAGCGGCTTAGTTCAAAACCTGAACTTTTCATCTGCTTGAAGTAACTACAATTTTTTGTCGCGCCGTCTTGCCGCAGCAAATACAGGTCATATTTCAACTTAACGTTTTGGCTGGTTGATAAATTCATTCTTTTCATGAATATCTCCGCTTATATATTCCTTGCTTTGATATATACGTTTTCCTCATTCATCCTATTTCTCCAACTGTAAAAATCTGTTAAATAATATATTTATACCATTTGGACAACTTAATCAATATCTAACTCAGGAAGGTTACTAACTATTTTCATGGTCTCAAGGCTAACTGTAATAACCCGCTGGAATAGCTCCAGGGGGTATTTGGCGTTGTTCATGGTTTCTGTTGCCCATAGGTTGGCGTCGTTGACGATGCCGCTGTTCTTGTCAGGCGGCGTGACAGCCTGACGCTCCATGACCCACTCAAGAGCTGGTTTGCCGTTGACAACGTAGTCATACGCTTCCAACGGTATGTGACGCACGGTGATGTATGGATTATAGTTGACGGTTGTTTTGTCATTGACGCTTTTGCCGTCCTCTTTTTTCTTTGCAAACTTCATCTTAGTTACGCGATATTCGTTCTCTGTCAGTTCTGGCAGCTTGCGTTTGCCCACATCTAAAGTCACCTTGTAACAATCGACCGTTTCATAATTAATATGAAGCTCTGCCAGCTCGCGCCCTGACTTGCTGAATGCCCAGAAATCTTCTGCCTTTTTGACGCAAGGAATGCGCGGCAGTTCTTTGCTCAGGTTATCAGCATAGCGTGTGCGGTATTCCTCCGAATGCAGCAGTCCATAGATATAATAAAAAATATCTTCCTTGCTGATCTTCTCACCAGGATAAGCCGCCTTAAAATAGTCTAAGCCGTCATCGCTGATGCCATCCTTGCGTTTATAACCATTCGCAATGTCAGATTCATTGCCAGCAGCAAAAAGGTCGTTGGAATCTACTTGTCCAGCACCCGCCTCCTCATACAAATACAGAGGGAAGCATTGACCTTTTGAAACCATTTCTAAATCAGGCAAGGTATTTGATATGAATGCACAAAATTCTTTTGTTGATCCTCTCCCCGTTAAGCAAATGACTTTATTCTTAGTATTAGCGTCCGGGAATATTTTAGGCATTTGTCCTACACGATGATTAAACATGCCGTCAAAATAGACCCACTGTTTCTGGAAAGGCCTGTATATTCCTTTCACCATTTTTCCACTGGAAAACTCCCCACGCAGGTGTTTTCCAACTTTGGGAAGCAAACTGCTTGACCACGCAATCTTGCTGGAGTCTGTGCTGATAAAGCTGTTTAAGTCAGATGGTCTCTCGGAGATATGGCGATCAACCTCTAAATTGTAAAAATCGATGGTAGAGCGCATATTCTTCATAAGGCTATCTCTACTTGAATTGTAGCACCATGCGTCTCGGTTGGTTCCCAACCCCAATGAGTAATTCTCAAAAATCGTGGTAGAAGTTTTATCTTTTTTATCGCCAATTGAAATAAAATCATAGAAGCTGTCGTCACGCTGATTTATCCAGTCGTAGTATTTATCCGGGGTGATCTGCTGCCAGCCATCATTAGCAGAGATGCCATTTATGCTTTTGAAGTGGGTGATAATCTCCAGTTTTTGATTCTGAGTCAGGTAGTCACCAATGTCGTGCCAGTGAATTTGTCCGTGCTGTTTCGCTTTCGGGTTTTTAACAACCATAGTGATTGCGATTGGAGTACGAGTTCCTTGACCAAATACATTGTCTTTCTCTTTTCGACGCTGTTCGCCAGAGGTTCTCGCATTGCCGCGCAGATGAAAGACATAGATAGAGCTGAACTCTTCAGCTAAGCATTTGCGCAGTCCATCAGAAGAGTTACTCTCTAAAAAACCTGCGTTTGAAACAAAACCGATCACGCCACTATTACCGATACGGTCGCTAGCCCAGCGAATAGCGCGGATGTATGAGTCATATAAATTTTTAATTGATGTCATTTTAGAGCAAGCAGCATAAGTGTTACGGATTCTGTTGTCAAGGTTCTCATATGCCACATTCTGGTTATTGTCGTTAGCGCTTGTTTGTCCAGCTGAGTATGGAGGGTTGCCTATTATGACGCGGATGTCGAGTTTTTTCTGGCGGTTGCGTCTAGCGCTATTATCAACAAGGAGTTCACTGATCATGTCTTCTTTTTCGTAGAGCTGGAAGGTGTCAGTGAGACATATACCTTCAAATGGCTGGTAGTCTTTGCCGACGATAGAGTGATATACCGCTTCGATGTTGATAGCTGCAATGTAATATGCGAGCAGAACAATCTCATTAGCATGAATTTCGTTATTATATTTGTGAGGTAGTTGTTCTTTGCTGATTAACCCGCTTTGGAGCAGACGGGTTATAAAAGTGCCTGTCCCGGTAAAGGGGTCGATGATATGCACTCCCTTGCTGCCCAATGACTGGTCAAACTCTTTTTGGAGCAGGTCATTTACGCTGTGTATAATAAAGTCCACGACCTCCACCGGGGTATAGACAATGCCGAGGCGTTCGGTCATTTTGGGAAAGGCATGACGGAAGAATTTATCATAGAGTTCTACCACTATCTTTTGTTTGCCTGCCGCATTGTCGATACCTTCAGCGCGCATTTGCACGCTGGCATAGAATTTTTCTAGTGTATCGGCCTCTTTATCTAGGCTGTGTTCGTGGAGTATATTGAGTACATTCTGCATAGCCTGTGATACAGGGTTATTTGTAGCGAAGCTGTAGTCTTTGAAGAGGGAATCAAATACCGGCTTGGTAATCATGTGCTGAGCCAACATCTCAATAACTTCTTCATTGGTGATGCTGTCATTCAGGTCGTCGCGCAATTCATTGGCAAAGGCGGTAAATGCCGCCACCTCTTTTTCATTCTCTGGATTGCCTACAATGGTGGCGATGCGGGTAATGTGGGTCTGTGCGATCTTTGCGATGTCTTTAGCCCAGTCTTCCCAGTGATTGCGGTTACCGCACTTTTTGACCACCTTGGCATAAAGGGCGCGTTCGATCTCGCCAACATTAAATTGGAGCTGTGGCTGTACCTTTTGTTCCTGTTCAGCAAACTCCCCAAGGGAGTATTCGCCTTTTGCGGAGCTTGTTGTGCTTTCGCATTTGGCAACTTTATTATTGATCTGATCTGTTATAGCGATTACTTCCATTTTTTTATTGTCACTGCCTATGAGGTCAAGTTTATTGATCATGGCGTCAAATTTGTCATCGTGAGAACGCAATGCCTGTAAAACCTCCCAGACTACTCTGTAAGTTTTATTATCCTCCAAGGCTTCATGAGGCTCCATGCCTGACGGTATGACTACAGGGAGAATTACATAACCGCGCGTTTTCCTTCCAGCAGGGTCTTTGCGCATGACGCGCCCCACTGATTGCACCACATCGACTTGAGAATTACGCGGAGTCAAAAAGAGCACGGCATCCAGAGCTGGCACATCTACGCCCTCAGAAAGACAACGAACATTGCTCAGTATACGACAGGTTTCATCTGGAAGCTCGGCTTTAAGCCAATCAAGCTTTTCCTCTTTCTCGCCTGCATTCATGCTGCCGTCTACATGGTCAGCTTCGCAGAACAAGGTATTATGGTTCTCTTCCTGTTTTTGATAGGCATCTACAACAGCTTGGAACATCCCTGCAATATTTTTAGAACTGACCTTATGAGTCCTGGCATTTTTGTTGCTTGGTTCAATTACCTGACAAAATGCTACAGCACGACGCATAGGGTCAGTATCTTCGCCTATATCCTCTTGCAGATCCTGCTTGCTCAGAGCCTTCCAGCAGCCAACTATCTTGGCGGCATCATCGACTTTGAGCTGGTTATCTTCATCAGCTAAGAGGCTTTGCAGACGGCTACTGATATGCGCTTCATCCACAGTCAAAACAATAACTTTATAATCACAGAGAAGCTGAAGACTGACAGCTTCAGAAAAATTTATAAGATAAAGAACTTTTCCATAGAGTGATTCGTCATCCATAGAACAAAGAGCAACATCATCCCTTTCAGCCAAAGTGACAGCGCTGGTGTAAGTCTGGAAGTAGG
>CAZYVR010000470.1:0-4078 GCA_964651145.1 uncultured Victivallales bacterium
AAATGCTTGCCTCTATTAAAACTGAACTCGAATCAAACGAGCTTTTGTTGGAGGACTTCCCAGAGGTTGTTTATCCAATCCAGAGTCTCGAGGGGATTTCCAATAAATGTCCAGGGCAGCTTTGCAATGGCAAACGCACACGAATAAAATGGACTTCCAAGGAAATTGTCCTTCCTACTATCAAAGGAAGCAAGGGAAGCGGCGCAATCATAAGAGTTGCCGGAATTACTGGCAGAATTCGGGGTATGAAATTCAAACGTCCGGACAAAGCTACGCCGGTTCGCCCGTCACTGGTGATCATCGATGATCCGCAGACTTCAGAATCGGCTAATTCCTTGGAACAGACCAAAAAACGTGTGCGTGTGCTGGCTGGGGATGTCCTGGGATTGGCAGGTCCGGGTGAAAAAATATCTGGCATAATGCCCTGCACAGTTATTCGAATGGGCGACATGGCCGATCAAATATTGAATGCGTCCACACATCCTGAATGGAACGGGGAAAGGACAAAAATGCTTTATGAGTTTCCAAAAAATGAAAAGCTCTGGGAGAAATATGCCGAGATACGTGCGGATTCTTTGCGGCAGTATGGAGACATCCGCGATGCCACAGCCTTTTATAAGGAAAACCAATCCGAAATGGATGAAGGCGCGAAAGTTGCCTGGAAAGAAAGATTCAATCACGATGAAATCTCCGCGATCCAGCACGCCATGAATTTAAAATTTCAGGACGAAGGGGCATTCTGGGCAGAATATCAGAACGAACCGAAACCGGAAGATTTGGGCGAAGATAGAATTATGACTGCCGCAGAGATAACCCAAAAGCTCAACGGAATGAAACGGAGCGAAGTCCCGATCGGCTCCAGTTATGTCACAATGTTTATAGACGTTCAAAAGGAACTTTTATACTGGCTGGTTGCCGCTTGGGAAGAAGATTTCACCGGCTATGTAATTGATTACGGAACTTATCCAGAACAGCCGCGGCGATATTTCCTTTTAAAAGAAGCGCGTCCTACTCTTCAGGACGCCGCGCCCGGAGCGGGACTTGAAGGCTCCATTTATAACGGGCTAGAAAAGTTGTGTTCTATATACCTTAATAAAGAGTGGCGCAGAGATGACGGCGCGATGATGAAAATTGACCGTTGCTTAATAGACGCCAACTGGGGACAATCAACAGATGTGGTCTATCAGTTTTGTCGGCAAAATTCGCATGCGGCAGTGCTTCTCCCGAGCCATGGACGATATATTGGCGCCTCATCAAAACCGTTTTCCGATTATCGCAGACAACCTGGCGATCGGATCGGGCACAACTGGATGATTCCAAATGTCCGCGGTAAACGCGCAATCCGGCACGCCTTGTTTGATGCCAACTACTGGAAAAGTTTCATCCACGCCCGACTCGCGGTGGCGATGGGGGATAAAGGCTGCCTTTCTTTATATGGAATAGACCCGAACATGCACACACTTTTATCCGAACAGTTCGTGGCTGAATATCGTGTAAAAACCGAAGGCCGCGGCCGAAAAGTAGACGAATGGAAAATGCGTCCCGAGGCTTCCGATAATCATTGGCTTGATGGGATAGTCGGAGCCTCAGTCGCCGCATCAATGCTCGGCGCGAGCATTCCAAGCACAGGCTAATCCGGCAAGCCCTTAAAACAAAGAAAGCATGTCGATTTAGCAAAAGCCCAAAAGAAATTATATATGACAGGTGAGCGAAAACTGCTCAATCCTGTAGAGTCAAGAAGAAAGCTAAATTGATTTTTAAGCTTGCCACACATGTGGCAGGCTTATTTTATTGCTACTTTTTTTGCTGCCTGTAAAGAGTTTGTCTGCAACGGCTGGAGCAACACCGTCTTGTCGATCGCGTTGAAGAAAGCGCAGTTCCACAGACCAGACATGATGGATGTTTGGCTATTTTTTTAGCCGTTTTTCTCTTTCTAAAATTTGCATTGTTTCTCTGCCTGGCTTTCCGCTTGCAGTTGCCAGAGCAGTATAACCCGCTGAAATTCCCAAGAAAATATATTCCACATATCCCGCATTTATGCGTAATGTATTTGTTCATGCTTAAATAATGAAAACCTTCCTTTTTCCAGAAAGCTTTAACTCCTTCTCTTAAGGTATAGCAATCTTCATCTGAAATAACGAAGCCAACTTCAAATTCATCAAGCATCAACTTTTCTTTGACTTTCTTAAGGATAAAAGTCTTATTTGCCATTGAATATTTCTCGTCTAAAATTGGCATATTAATCACCCTTCCTGTTACGCTAAATGGCAATAGCCATATATGCGGCAATCTACAGATACCGTAACGCATGTTACAGTAAACGCAAATAGCGCCATCTGGTGCTTTGGTTGGACATGGTATATTCCTGTTACGCTAAGTGCTGGTAACGCAAGGTTGCGCTTTCTCTCTCAAGGAATGAACTCCGTTACAGTAAATACAAATAGCACCACATGGTGCTATCTACCGATAGTGTAACATTTGAATTAGGGAATGGGAAAAGTAAAGTCTGGCTCTATAACCCTGAAGTATCCCTTGATGCAATTGGGGTTCCTGACACATATTTGAATGTGATTTTCTTTTAAAAAGCTTGCACCTTCGTAAACCTTTTCACCTTCAAGGAATAGACCTCTTACAGAATCAAAAGGAACTTTGTCTTCTTCTTTGTAAAATTCATGTATCATATTAATTACCGCGCAATCAAGGTTTCTTAACAAGCCTTTGTTTTGAGGCAAGGAAATTTCTGCAATTTTACTTGATTTAACAAGCAGTTCATAACCTTGGCGGAGTATCTCAATAGATTTTGATTCAGTAAGATTAAGACAATGTCCTAGATCAATGACGGCTCCAATAACAAAAGGAGTTTTTATCTTCTCTTTATTTCGCTTGGGATTTTTTTGAAGCAAGTTTGCGTATTCCAACGCGCGCTGCGGATTATTTTCCCAGAAATACATGCCATGACCTAGCCAGTCATAGCTGTTTTCACTAGGTTGAAGCTTGGATTTTCCAGCAAGAATATTTTCTCCTACGCTTTCATCGCAACCATGAAAACCGAGAACAAAACTTGGAAGAACTGAATACATAAACTAACGATAGGCTTTTTTTAAATTGCCCTTAGAAGTGCAAATTCCTGCGTTAACAAGAAATTTTCGGGCTTGAGACTTTGACGCGGTCACTTTTTTAGTAAACGCTTTCATTTCTTTAACAATTTTTTCTGATTCTTTAACTGTCATTTGTAAACCTATTCATTATATATAAAGAATATAATGTGGAACTCTGAAATTGTCAACCTTTTATCTTCTTATAAAAAAAGCCCCGGGATTAACCGGGGCGTATAAAATCAATTCAGCCGCAAATTATTTCTTGGCTGTCTTCTTTCTTGCAACTTTCTTCTTTGCTGGAGCCTTTTTAGCTACAGCTTTTTTCACTGGAGCTTTCTTGGCGACTGCTTTCTTGGCTGGAGCTTTCTTGGCGACTGCTTTTTTCGCAGCTTTCTTTTTTGCCGGTGCCTTTTTAGCTACAACTTTCTTTGCAATAGCCTTTTTAGCTACAGTCTTTTTAGCTACAGTTTTCTTTGCCGGAGCGGCAATTGTTTTAGCATCGAACTCTTTTATCATTTTTTTGACTTCGCTTTTAGACATGTTTTTAAAAGCGAGAAGCTTTTTCTTTGAGCTAGCCTGAGGAGCTCCTTTTCCTTGTTCCCATCTGCCAATGGATTTATTATCAAAGTTGAGAAACGCAGCCATTTTCAACATGCTCAGACCGTGTTTTTTTCTCATAGCTGTTATTGAGCGAGGCTGGATTTTTACATTTTTGACCTCGGAGTCCGATGGCAATTCTTTGATTTGTTCCTTCGAAGCGGACGCGCTTTGACATTTAGTTACTATTTTTTCAAGAGCATTGATTCGTTTTTTCAATGCGGCGTTTTCTTGCTTCAAAGCAGTAGCGGCGGCTTTGAGCGGCTTTTCGACTTTAAGAATTTCTTTGCGGGCGAGTCTTGTGATTTCCTCTTGTAGTTCTGCTACATATTTGGTTATCCAAACTTAAATAAAATCCAAACCTTTTCAAGGCAACCTTGCAT
>CAZYVR010000471.1:0-4078 GCA_964651145.1 uncultured Victivallales bacterium
CATGTATTTGTCTTCTTTGTTGCTTCGCCCTTTGCGTATGTTTAATACGCGCAGGGTTCCCTCCTCGAATCCAACCCCATCAGCCTTGGCGACAATGGCGTTTACTCAGACTTTTTTTCTTCATTTTTGAACTTGGGCTGAAATTTTCTGCGCGGCGGCGGCACTGACGTGTCGGGCTTTATTTTGTAACGGCGTTCGCCTAGAACCTCTTGCACGTCGTTCAACAGCCTGTCAGACACTTTTATGTTGTTGCGTGTTGATGTTTCAATGAAGGCAATTTCGCCAGTGGCGCAGGTTATGCATATAATAACGCGCGTTGTTCCTGCATTCCTATCGCATATTCCCTTTATTTTGCCCAGAGTCTCTTGTGTTGTGCTTCCTTCATATATATGCAGATGGACTTCTTTTGAATGTTTTTCAGCTACTTCAGGCAGCGGCATGATTTTTTGGATAATGATTTTCTTGTTGTCATTTTCATCGCGTTGACTTATCAGTCCTTCGATAAACACCGGCTCGTCTTCGTTGAGGAGGTCTTTTACGAATATTGGCGCGCCGTTCTCTTGGGCTCCGTTGCCGTTTGTCGCCGGTTTTTGAGCTAGAATTGCGCGTCCTTTTACTTCTTCTCCGAACAGATCCTTTGAGGGATCGGCGGGCCCGTCCGGTGAGTCAATTGACATGTCATACTCCATTGAATTGTCGTCAATCTCTTCGTTCGGGTTATGATTTTCGTTCAGCGGTTTTTCAAAGACTCCATTGTAGACCATGCACTCCATGCTGCCGTTTAGGTCTTCCAGCTCGAGAATAGCGTATGGCTTTCCATCTTTTTTTGACAGTCTTTTCATTGCGGTGCGGATTATTCCGCCGACTTTTATGCCAGTGTTGTCAGGCAGTTCGTGCGCGTCCTTAAGGTTTGTAGTTGAGTAGATGTCTATTTTTTCCGCGAATTTTCCCAGAGGGTGCCCTGACACATAGAAGCCAAGGAACTGTTTTTCATCCTTTAGCATTTCGCTTTCGTCAAGCTCCGCTAAGTCGGGGATATTTACTTTTTTGGCGTCTCCTCCGTCTTCGTCGCTTAGGATATCCATGAAAAAGTCGCCCTGATCGCTTTCCTTGTCTTTAATATTTCTAGTGGCCAGCGCCATAGTTTCTTCGATGATTGCGATTAGTTGTGAGCGTTTAAGTCCGAATCCGTCGAAGGCTCCTGAGCGGATTAGATGTTCAAGCATTCTGGTGTTGAGCGAGCTCCCGGCTCTTTCGCAAAGATCCATAAAAGACGTGAACGGGCCATCGTTTTGCCGTGCTTCAATTATCGCGTTTGCGGCGGCTTCGCCTACGCCTTTTATTGCGCCCAGGCCAAAGCGCGTGGAATCTTTGTCCACTGTAAAATTGATAAAGCTCACATTTATATCTGGAGGAAGAATTTTTATGCCCATTTCGCGGCATTCATTTATAAAGAAAGTGAGCTTTTCGGCGTTGTTCAATTCGCTAGTCATCACGGCGCTCATCAGTTCAACCGGATAATTGGCTTTCAGATACGCTGTTCTGTAAGCAAGGAAAGCGTAGGCCGCGCTGTGCGACTTGTTGAAGCCGTAGCCGGCGAACATCGCTATTTTTTCCCAGATCCTGTTTGCTATTTTTTCGTCAATGTTGTTTGTTTTGGCGCAGCCTTCCACGAATTTCGCTTTTTGCTCTTCCATCACTTTTACTTTTTTCTTTCCCATGGCTCTTCGAAGAATGTCCGCCTGGCCGAGAGAGAAGCCCGCGAGCACTTGGACGACCTGCATGATCTGTTCCTGATAAAGCATGATGCCGTAGGTCTCTTCAAGATACTGCTTCATTTTGGGATGGTCGTATTCAATGGGCATCTGTCCCATTTTGCGTCCAACGAATTCGGGGATAAACTGCATTGGGCCAGGGCGATAGATGGCTATAAGGGCAATGATGTGCTCTATGCTTTCCACTCCGAACTGACGGCACAAGCTCTGCATCCCGGTCGACTCCAACTGGAACACGCCAACAGTGTCGCCTTTGTTCAGCAAATCAAACGAAGGCTGGTCATCCAGCGGGATTTTTGCCATGTCAATGTCAAGCCCGCGCGCTTTTTTTATGTTGTCAACGGCGTCCTGAATTACGGTCAGGGTTCTCAAGCCGAGGAAGTCCATTTTCAGCAGTCCGAGGTCTTCGCATGGAACTGCGCTGAATTCTGTTATCATTTCATTGCTGGAGCCTTTGGCAAGAGGAACGAGGTTGTCCAGGCGCTGGTCTCCTATGATAACTCCAGCGGCGTGGATGCTCATATTCCGGTTTATGCCTTCGAGCGGCTCGGCATACTTGAATATTTCGGCAACCCATTGTTCATTTTCAATTAGCTCACGCAGTTCTTTTGATTCCTGCTTTGCCTTGGCCAGATTCATTTTAGGGTCGTTGGGGATTAGTTTGGTTATCATATCCCCTTCGGCAAAGGAATGGCCCAGAACGCGCGCTACATCTTTGAGAACGGCTTTTGCTTTCAGAGTGCCGTAGGTGCCGATCTGGGCAACGTTTTCACTGCCGTATTTGTTGCGGACGTATTCGATTATTTCGACGCGGCGGCGCTCGCAGAAGTCAATGTCAAAGTCAGGCGGGCTGACGCGGTCGGGATTAAGAAAACGCTCGAACAGCAGATTGTATCGCAAGGGCTCAATGTCCGTGATATGGGTCAAGTACGCCACAAGGCTTCCAGCTCCGCTGCCGCGTCCAGGCCCGACCGGTACTTTGATTTTTCGGGCATAGAGCAGAAAATCCCAGACTACCAGAAAATAACTGCAATAGTGTGAGCTGTCGATGACGCCAAGCTCGAAGTCCATTCTGTCTACTATTTTTTGTTCTTCTTCGGAAAGCGTTTCTTTGCTTGCGTCGAAGTCGTAGCGCTCCTGTATGCCTTCCACGCAGATGCTTCTCAGATATTCTTTCTCGGTCATTTTTTTGTCGGGAAGCTCGTACACGGGATAATGGTTCACGTCCGGGGCAAATTTGAATTCCAGGTTGCAGCGCTCGGCCACTTCGAGAGTGTTGCTTATTGCTTCAGGAACTTCTTTGAAGAGCTCTTTCATTTCGTCCGCGCTCTTGAAATAGAATTCATTGGAGGGGAAGCGGAAGCGTTTTTCATCGGCAAATTTGGATTGGGTCTGTATGCAAAGCAGCATCTCATGCGACTTTGAATGTTCTTTGCGCAAGTAATGAACGTCGTTTGTCGCAACCACGGGCACTTCAAACTCCTTGGACAGCAACAGCAATTCTTTGTTCACTATCCGTTCTTCTTCCATGCCATGGTCCATTAGCTCGAGATAAAAATTGTCTCGTCCGAGTATGTCAAGGTATTCGCCGAGTATATTTTTCGACTCTTTTATTTTTCCTTCAAGGATCGTTCGCGATATCTCGCCTTGAATGCAGGCGCTCAGGCCGATAAGCCCTTTGTGATGCTGAGCAAGTATTTCCTTGTCAATCCTTGGCTTGTAGTAATATCCGTTCATGTGGGCGTCGGAGAGCAGCTTGCAAAGACTTGCGTAGCCAGTCTCGTCTTTGGCCAGTAGCACCAGGTGGAAGCCTCTGTAATGCGGGATGTTAGGGTCGCGGTCAAAACGCGATGTGGGCGACACATATGCTTCGCAGCCAATGATGGGCTTCAATTCCTTGGCCGCAAATTTCTGATAAAATTCAATGGCTCCCCCCATGAATCCATGGTCGGTCATGGCAACCGATGTCATTTTATTTTCCAGAGCCATTTCGATAATGCCGTTTACAGAGCATGCTCCGTCGAGCAGGCTGTAGTCGCTGTGAAGGTGAAGGTGCACAAAATCCGATACCATATTTAAATTCTCCAAGAGTCTAATTTTTTTTCGCAGAAGGTTGCGGCGTATCTGACGCATGAACAAACTGTTTTTTACAACCCTGTGCTTCAACTATTCACGCTATCATGGAGCAAGTCAAATCAAGGCTTTAATTTTTCCCGAATTTTGCAGACATATGGCATTGCGACTGCTCCGCCAAAAGTCCTGAAAAATAAAAAAGCCGACGGAGTCGGAATAAAAACCGGACT
>CAZYVR010000472.1:0-4068 GCA_964651145.1 uncultured Victivallales bacterium
AAAACGCTTTTGTCTGATGGCATTTGCAGTTCTATATTTGCTTCAGGCGCGCGCTTTTGCGCGTTATCAATGATGCTTTCCAGTTCTTTTTTGATGTTTGTTTCAGATATGCAGAGTTTGGTCTTTCCGGCGTCCAGCCTTGCCAATTCCAGTATTTCATTTATCATGCTCAACTGGAGATGTCCATTTTCATAGACTTGCGATATCATGCGAAGTTGCGAGCCATGAAGATCGCTTCTCAGCACATCTGAAAAACCGATGACGGCATTCAAGGGGGTTCTCAATTCATGGGCCACATTCGATAGGAATTCGTTTTTTATGCGCGCTGCTTCCTCCGCTGTTTCCAGATTGTATTCAAGGCTCTGAAATTTTTCTTTGAAAGCTGTTTGCATTAAATTGAGGCTTTCCGCAAGCTCCTGAAGCTCCGGCGAGTTGTCGGCATGAAATTTTAAGTTTAGCTTGAAGTTGGCCGCGTGCGCGGCTGTCAATGCCATATTTTTTATCTGCTTGGCAAACACCGCCGCGGCTGAGTAGCTCACAGCGCCTCCCGCAAACAGAATGACCACCAAAAATGCCACCATCTTTATTTGTGTTTCAATGAGTTCTGTGTTGATTGTTCGAAGCCCCATGCTGGCAGTTATCATCAAGCGGTTGCCATTTGGGTCTGATTCAGGAACCATGTATATTCGCCAGGCAGCGCCTTCTTTGTCGTAAAAGGTCTTGCGTTGAAGCAGCATGGAATCAAATATTTTTTTATATGTGCCTGGCGTCAGGTAGGCTTTGAAAAGCTCTTTTGAGGCTTTGCCGCCGGCAAAATTGCCTGAGACAGTAATTGTTTTTCCTTTGACAATCGAAAGGCAGCCCACGTGCTGGACGCCAAGCTCCCAGCAAAGCTGGTTGTAGGCTTTTTCTATTTTTAGTTTTTCGCTGCGAGAGTTCTCGTCTTTGCCATTAATTTTGCTGAACAAGTCTTCAGGCAAAATATATTTCGCGCATAAAGCGGCGGAATAAAGCCTTGAGTCAATGCTTTCCAAAAGGGCTTTTTTCTGGCTTTGCCAGGTTATCAGTGAAAACGCCAGATATGCGATCAGTATTACAGCGCTTATTGCAATGCAAAATTCCTTGCGCGCGCTGAGTTTGCGCACAAGTTTAACTTTCCGGTCGTCGCCGGAAATTTTGTCTTGTTCCCCATTTGTCATGCATGCCCCAAGCAATTATTTGGCCCCGCCACCACAGCATACGAATCTAACATACTAATAATATATACACTATATTCGACATAATTTCAATCTTTTGCTGTTGTTCTTTATAAGCTCAATTGAAAAAAAGGCAAGCTTTGCTATACTCAAACAACAATTTTATATTGTCATATTTTAATTTTAGGGGTTGAATATATGGATTTTGAAAATGTGGTGAGAAACTTGAATTTGAAAGAATTCAAGGACATTCTTGCAGTGGATTGGGATTTGTCTGCCGCAAAAAACTCATGGGATATTCCTGTTTATCTAACAAAGGACTTTATCTTTGAAAACGGCAAGCTTGCTGAGCTTGATGAGGATTCGATAGAGACGCTTGTGGCGACGGCTGACAAAATAATAGCTAATAAAGACATCGTGCGCCTAATGCGCCATGAACATTATTTGCTTTTTGAAAAAAAGGACAAATTCGTGAATGGCGCGGAAATGCCCGGCTTGGAGAATCTTCCTGAAAACCTGGGGCCAACTTTCAACATGCTGCTTGCCTTGTCGGGTTTTCCCAAGGGAAAAGAATACTTCAGCAAGATGGGCTTGCCGGACGATGTTGCGCGCGGCTCTTTTAAGGATTTGTCACTTTGGCTTAAGCATTTCAAGCAAACCAAAGGCTTCGTGGGCCTGACCCCGAGAATTCTGGGGTGGACCTGCAATTTGCTTGGCGGCAGCCTTTACCGCCTCGGGCGCCTGCAATTTAACACAAAACCCTTTAGGGGGAAGCTTTATGCCTTCAGGAACAAGGAAACGAATGCCGTTCAGGCAATTTCGGCGCCCGATCTTGTTTTTAACTCTTCAGGACAATACGACGGAATTGATGGCGTTTATGATAAAAATGCCTGGACATCTGTTTTGACTCGCGACAACAGCACAGTGACCGGCAACCCAATATCACCTCTCGGCAACGCCGTCAAAGAAACAATGACCCTTGATCTGAGCGAATGGGAGGAACAGCTTGCCCCGGGGGATTCCATCCTTGATATTCACATACCGGCAGACGGGTCCATGACTATTGAATCGTGCGCCGAAGCCTTCCGGCGCGCGTCGGAATTTTTCCCAAAATATTTTCCCGAAAAAACTTTTAAGGGATTTTTCTGCAGCTCATGGTTTCTTGACAATCAGTACGATGAAATTCTGCCAGAGAGCTCCAATATAGTCAAATATCAGAGAGAGTTTTACTTATTTCCAACAGCAGTCAGCGGCAAAGAGAGCTTGTGGCGGGTTTTCGGAGAGAACGGGCTCAAAGACGGGATTGAAAAGGCGCCGCGCAAAAGCAGCATGCAAAAAGCTGTGGCCAATTTTCTCGAAAAAGGCGGACGCTTAAGATCCGGAGGAGCTTTCTTCCTGATTGACGATCTGCCTTACGGGAGACAAGTTTACCGAAAACAAGCCGGAGCTTAATGTTTTCGATCCTGAAAGATATTTTCTGGCCCTTGGCGGAAGCCGCGTGCTCGTTCCCGTGTCCGTCATGCAGAAGCGCTTTTCCGAAAGACGGCAGAAGCAGTTTGTGCGACGAGTGCATGAAAAAAATAAATTTTCCATCTCCGCCGCTTTGTCCCGGATGCGGCGGAGCATTGGACAACGTTCTTGAGCTTTGCTCTGAATGTTTGCGCGCGGACGCGCGCCCCTGGAAAAAGGCTGTTTCGCTTTTTAACATGGAAGGGCAGGGGCGGATATTGATACATCGCTTGAAGTATCACAATACACCCGAGCTTGCCCGGCCTCTGGGCTTTCTGGCCGCGGAGGCTTTGCGCAAGGCGGAGTTGGACATCGATTTTATTGTTCCGACCCCATTGCACTGGACCAGGCAATGGCGGCGCGGATTCAATCAGGCAGAGTTGATTTGCCAAATGATCTCTGAAGGTTCCGGGATACCTGTGTCCAGGCTCCTAAGAAGGGTAAAAAGAACCAAAGCACAAGCAAGATTAAACAAAGAACAAAGAAAAAAGAACCTAATCGGAGCTTTTTCGGCAAAAAAAGAGGAGATTTGCAAAAATAGCAGTATATTACTGGTCGATGACGTAATGACCACCGGTTCGACGCTTGCCGCCGCAACCGATGCTTTATTGGAATCCGGCGCACGGGAAGTCTATGTGCTGGCGCTGGCTAGAAGGTGATATGTAAATTATAAAAAGGCAATAGATATGGCTCTGTTTAGAAAAGCTAAATATTCGACCTTGAATATGACAAAAAGAAGCGAGGGACAGCCTACAAAGAAAAAAGACATACCGCATGGTCTTTGGGGAAAATGCAAGTGCTGTCACGAAACCATATATACGAAAAAAAGAGAAGAAAACCTTAACGTTTGCCCGCTGTGCTCGTTTCATTATCCCATGAATTCCGAACAGCGAATAAAGCTTCTTTCCGACGAAGGCTCTTTTAAGGAAGTCGATGCCAACCTGGAATCAGTGGATACGCTGAATTTCGACGGCACAACCTACAAAGACAAGCTGGAAGCAAACAAAAAGAAGACCGGCCTTAAGGACGCTATTATTTGCGGAACCGCAAAGCTCGACTCCCGCCCATATGCTCTGGGCGTTATGGATTTCAGATTTCTCGGAGCCAGCATGGGATGCGTGGTCGGCGAAAAAGTTGCCAGGATAACAGAGCTCGCAACCGCAAAGAAACTGCCTCTTGTGATTGTAACAGCCAGCGGCGGCGCACGCATGCATGAAGGAGTTTTGAGCCTGATGCAGATGGCTAAAACAAGCGGAGCTCTCCAGAAGCACAACAACGCAGGGCTTCCTTACATCGTGATAATAACCAATCCGACCACTGGCGGAGTGACCGCCAGTTACGCGTCTTTGGGGGATCTTGTTCT
>CAZYVR010000473.1:0-4053 GCA_964651145.1 uncultured Victivallales bacterium
ACAGATAAGGAAATCGGTTCTTAACACCAAAGAACTCGGTACTCTCAAGTAATTAAGTTTCTTTGGAAAAACGGTTTTCAGGACAAAAAACTGGAACACAATACTTATGGGCTCTGGAAATTTTACCAGGATTATGAAGCATTCCCTGTTATGACTTTCTGCAATGATAATTCATGGACGCCTATTGCTTTACTCGGATTATTCGGATTAAGCGGAAATAAAGATTATTTTAATAGCGCTGAAATTACCGCAAAAAATATTTATGATTGGCGCATTTTGGAAAAAACATTTTGCATTAACGGTAAAAAGTTTAACGAACTGGGAGATAAGTATATTGATGTATTGAACGGCAATTACACGATGAACCCGTTTGTTCCAATAATGTACGCTTTATACGGTCATTATTCCAATGATCGCAATTTTATAGAGCGCGCTGTGGAAATTGCGGAAAATTATGTTGACCATCCCAGCTCAGCGCAAACGAATGTGTTTCCTATATTGATGTATTCGCTTCTCTTTCAAATTACCGGCAGAGCCTTCTTTAAGGATAAAATAAGAAAAAGAGTCGAGCGTTTTGAACCCCTGCGGACAGAATGCGGCGGAGTCAGAAATATTCTCTACAATGAAGCGAAGGCCCGTGATTTTTATGGCATAAGAGAGATTGACGTAACTCACAAGCCAACTGACAAAATAGTCGACATTCTTTACGTTAATGCTCCCTTTGTCATGTGTCTTTATGCCGCATGGAAGGCTACCGGGGAAGAATATTACCTAGATTTTTTCCATGAAGTCATGGATTTTATATGTTCTGTTCAGATTACTTCTCCGAATCCAAAGCTTCATGGAGCATGGATGCGTGGATATGACTATCTTCACAACGATTATAACGGAAACAATGGCGATATGGACTGGGGGCCTTTCTGTGTGGAAAGCGGCTGGTGCAACTCATGGATAGGGCAAACTTTGGCTATGTATCTAATGGATGGCGATATGTTTTATGAATGATAAGATTTATTGATTTTCATTTTAAGAATCAGTGCTTAAGGCATTGCCTATTTTTTGAATAATTTTATGTTGGCCACAACTTTTCCGCAAAGAGAATTCAGATACTCTTCATTCATTTTTTCAAAAGCATCTTTTTTGTCCTTCAAAAAGTAATCGCAACTTAAAACCATTACAGCTTTTGAAATGCGCTGCATGTCGGTTTTTGCCTTTGACTGAATTATTTCTTTGGCTTTGGGATTATCTGAAAACCCCATATGGTCGCCATTTTTAAGCCAGAGAAAAAATTTGCAGCCATCAGGCAAATACTCAAAAAATTCCAGACGTGTCTGAGCTTTCATTAGCTTTTTTTTTCTATAATAACTTAACTGGTAATCTTTTGTTCCGGAAAGACAAATGAGCGGACGGTTGATTGTTTTGTAGCTTTCCTTGCTGAAACAGGTTCCTGGCCCCTGAGGCGACATCGCCATTCCGAAAATTATTCTAGGATCGCTTAGATCTTCGGAAAGGCCTTTCCTTTCTTTTCCTGAAGGGAATTCGAAATAATCCAGCAACGGCCTTGCGCCGCAGGCAACGAGCGTTGTATATGCGCCGTATGAATGGCCTATTGCTGCAATTTTCTTTGTGTCTATTTTGCCTTTCAAGTCTTTATTGTCGGAATTCCACTTTGCCGCGCGGTCAATTGCAAAACTTATATCTTTTGGACGTTCGAGAGCCGATTCAGGATCTTTGGATATTTCGAACAAGGCATCCCTGAATTTCAGTCTGCCGCCTTTTCTGCTCATCAAAAAACGCATTCTGCCTCTGTTGCTGTAAACATGCTCTGCGCAAAGAACAACATATCCGTGGCTTGCCAAATGTTGAGACTGCAGAATATTTGAGTCATAAGTCCCACATCCCCCATGGGACATAATAACGAGCGGGAAATTCTCGCCTTCAACTGGAAAATGGATTTTCAAAGGAACAGGGCGGTTTTCGCGACTTGAATCTTTAAGTTGAGGGAACTCAATTGATTTTATTTTATGTGGCCCGGGCTTGTCGTATTTAATTTTAGAGGATTTGCGGGCTGCTGTTGTTGTTGAATGCAATAGAATAATTGCTAAAATGAAAATATTGATGAACATGGCATTTGTGCCCTTTTTCATTGTCAGTTATCCAGGGTCACTGCTTCGGCGCAGTTTTGAAGACGGTAAGCTCTAAGTTATTTTGTTGCTGCTCGATAAACTTGTCGTATCTTTTTTTGTAGAAATTGTAAGTTTTTATCTGGCTTCTGTTTTTTTCGTTTTTAAATGAGGATTTGACCGGACGCGAATAGCGATTATAGCCGATTGGCCTTCTGCCTTTCCGGTTGTCTTCCAGGGCAAACTGCAATATCATTGCAAGTTCTTTTTTCAGTTCGTCGCCGTCCACCGGGAAAAGAGTTTCGATGCGCCGGTCAAGATTTCTGGGCATTAAATCGGCGCTGCCCGCGTAGTATTCCCGCATTTGATTGTTTTTGAAATAATATATTCTGGGGTGCTCCAGGAAGCGGTCCACGATGCTGACAATATTAATGTTCTTCTCCGCATTTTTGTTGTGGAATGGATTTATTCCGCAAATGCCTCTGACAATAAGGTCAACCTTTACATACTTTGAAGCCGCCTTGGAAAGGCACTGTATCATTTCGGGATCGACAATGGAATTTGTCTTGATGATGATGTGGCCAGGGTTTTCTTTGGTGGAGACTGAAATCTCACGTTCTATCAGGGATTTCAGGCGCTCGCGCAAATTGAATGGAGCCACCATTATTTTGTTCCATGAAGGCGGCTGGGAGAATCCGGTTATAACATTGAACAGGGCGGAAATATCGCTCGCAAGAATATTGTCGTCGCTGAACATTCCAATGTCTGTGTACAGTTTTGCTGTGGTTCCGTTGTAGTTTCCTGTGCCGAGGTGTACATAGCGTTTGATGCCGTGTTCCTCTCTTCTTATCACCAGCAGGGCTTTGCAATGCACTTTGAGCCCAGCAATGCCATAAATGACATGAGCTCCAGCTTGAGCGAGCTCTTCCGCCCATTCAATATTTCTTTCCTCATCGAATCGCGCTTTCAGCTCAATAAGGACAGTCACCTGTTTTCCGTTTCTTGCGGCTTTCGCCAGGGCTTTTACAATTGGCGAGCCTCCGCTGACCCTGTAAAGAGTTTGTTTTATAGCCAGCACGTCCGGGTCATCCGCGGCTTCTTCGAGAAATTTAATGATTGGCGCAAAGGATTCGTAAGGATGGTGAAGCAGGAAAGAGCCCTTTCTGGATATGGCGTCAAAAATGCTTTCATCCGGCATTATGTGAATGGAAGGCAACGGGATCAGTTCTTGATCCAGGAGTTTTGGCGATTTGCAGGCTCCGATGAGAGAAAAAAGGCCTTTAAGGTCGAGGATTCCAGGAATTGAAATGACTCTGCTCTGATCGATCTTCAGTTTTTCCATCAGCCATTCTCGTGATTTTTTCTTCATTGAGCTGGAAATTTCCAGCCTGATAATTTTTCGTTTTGTTGATTTCTGCAATTCTGTTCTAAGCTCGGAAAGCATATCCGCCACGCTGTCTTCATCCAGGGAAAAGTCCATGTCGCGCGTAATTCTGAAAAGAGAAGTCTCTTTAATTTTGCAGCCGCTCAAGAGAGAGTCTAGGTGCTCGGCAATAAGCTCTTCAGCCGCAATAAAGACTTGTTTTTCATCAGTCCTTTTAACAGAAATAAATCTGGGAATGATTGACGGAGTCTCGACAATGGCAAAGCATTCCTCGTCCTCGCCTTTTTTTGTCAGTCTGACCAACAGTTCCAGGCCGCAGTTTCTTATTATGGGGAAAGGGTGAGAGCTGTCTATGCCTATAGGTGTAAGCACTGGCTGAATTTCGTTTAGATAATATTCTTTCAGATTTTCTTTGCATTCAGGACTAAGGTCGTTATACTTGGCCACTTCAATTCCAGCGTGCGCCAGCTCCGGCATAATATGCTTGTTCCAGTATCTGTATTGGCGGTTTGCCAGAGTGGAAATTCTTCCGACAAGGTACTTGAG
>CAZYVR010000474.1:0-4049 GCA_964651145.1 uncultured Victivallales bacterium
GAGAACTCATTGGGATGAAGCCTCCAGTTTATGGGGACCATCCCATACCCGGCCTTGAAGCAAGCTAACATGGATTCCAGCATCTCAGGGTGATTGTATTGAAGCAAGGCCACGTTATCTCCCTGTCTCACGCTCAGACGGTTCAGGGCATTTGCCAGTCGATTGGCCCTAGCGTTGAACTGGGCGTAGGTCAGTTTCTTCGGACCGTGGACAATGGCCAGCTTGTCAGGAAACGTCCTGGCCGTCTTTGTTAACAGTGTGCCGATGTTCATGGTTCCCTCTCACTTTTTTAGACCGGATCGCCTGACCCTTGCTACGGATAACACGGTCATCAAAACATTTAGGAATATTTCAGCCAAGCATGTGTTATGGTAGAGTAAATAATCGACAGAAAGATTTTATGCGCCGCAAGGCGCGTTGGACATGTTACCTGATCTGACCACATTATAATTCAAGTAGCGTGCCATAATTTAGACAAGAAATATAACTAACTGATTTTATATGGTATATTGATTTATAGGCTGGTCCTATCGGAGGTTTTACACCCCGCTTTGTCGATATGTAAACACTTGTTTGTCCATATATCGACAATTTTATTGACAAGTATCGAAGAATATCGGAATATGTAAAATGTTGTCTGCAAACCCGAAGGGTCATTGAAAGGTGACAATTGAAGATATAGTGACATTGGGTCCGAATATCTTCATAGGAAAAAATTCGGTCTCAGGACAGATCTGCTTCCGGGATCTTTTCTACGAACGAATTATGCAGTAAACGGGGACCTATGGTTATTCAAAACAGTTACCACCAGGAACTTGCAAGCTTTGAAAATCACATGGTCGATGACGCTTTGCAAAAAGGCCATCACGATGTGGCCAAGGAGTGCCTGTTTCAATCCATCAAACGACTCCAAACACACCTGGGCCATAAGGAGTGTGACCATTTATATGTATCCAATACCCTGGAGCTTTCCAATCTATGCTTCGTCATGGGGCAGAGCTTTCCAGAAATTCTCCCTACACTTCAGACGTCTCTTTCCGTTTGCAAGCGGCGGGGCGATTTGCGTTCTCAAGCGCTTATCAAACTCCATATCGGCCGGCTTTACTATTTTTCAAATCAGCGGGCGGCGGCCATGGATTCATTTGCGGATGGAAAAAACATGGTCGAAGAATTGGGTGATAAGGATATTTTAATAGAGGCCGGGGAATTCCTGGGTTTGTATTTTCACATGCAAGGAATGTTCATCAAAGCTAAAGAACATTTCGAACGAGCAACCCTCAGCTACGAAATGTCAAGAAACTTCCGCTCCGTCAATCCGTCGGCCGCCATGTGGATGAGCTATTGCGATGCCTATATGGGCCAATTCGGACACGCGATAGGCAGGCTGGCTCATCATCGTCGGATGGCGCTGGAGCGGTCTGAGAACACTCTGGCCACCACCCTGTTGTCGGTTTTAGGAATCATATTGGCTATACGCCGGCAAATGGAGGATTCAGCATCCTGTCTGAAAAACGCGTTAACTGAAGCAAGCAGCCAGAACAATGCGCTGGCACTTTGGTTCGCAAGGGTCGCTCTTGCCTATATACAGATTTCCAACGGAGATCCCGAAAAAGCGCGCAGCATTCTTGCAGGAGGTTTTGATGATGCGAAAAAGGCCGGCCTTGTGCGACAGTACGCCTCGCCTTTTGTGCTGGAAATGGCCTACGAACTCTATCGCTGCAAAACGGCACCCATAGTTGGGTTTAATTTTTGGGATGAAATATCTAGGGTAATGAATGAACCCAACATTCACCTCAAAGGGGTTGCTTTGCGCCTTCATGCTGCCGATTCTATGAACAGGGGAGAAGACCAAACTATTTCCAGAAAGCATCTTGAAGCCAGCGTGGACCTATTGGCGCGCTGTGGAGACCCCATTCAGCTCGGATTAGCCCGGCTGCAATTCGCCCGCCTCCATCTGGCCGCAGGCGACCAGAAAAAGGCGCGTTCGACTGCTCAGAAAGCATGCCAAGACCTATCCGCCTTCGGCGATGCGTTTTACCCAAAGGATTTAGGCCATTTGATAAGTAGAAAGACATACCGCGCTTTTCAATTGCAGTCTAGTGACGAGTATCTCCATCGGTTTATGGATATTGTCCACGAACTCATCCCGACGGCTGAACCCAGCCATTTGCTGTCAAAAGCGATCTCTTCAATCAATAAATTGCTGGAGGCAGAACGCGGCGCCATATTTCTGGTCAGTAAAGGGAGAAAGAGCGCCTTTCAGCTCAGATTCGCCTGCAATATAAGCCAAGATGAAATCAATTCCGAAGATTTTAGAGAAAACATGAGGATCGTGAGGAGAGCTTACAAGGAAAACAGGGCGCTGACCATTGACATGAGCAAAAGGTCAGCCAAACATGTAAAATCGGTCCTCTGCATACCTTTTAAAGTGGAAAGCGGTCCCCGCGGTGTCCTTTACCATGACAACTCATACCTAGCGGGCCGATTTGACGCTTTGGATAAAAATCTATTGACTCGGATGGCGAACTACTTGAGCACGTTTATCAACAGCGCTTTCGAATACAATCGCCGCACGGAGAATATGCACCGGCCTGTCATCGACAATATATCGTCCCACTCCCCTGCGGATGTCTTAGACAAATTGACTAAAAGCAGAAGAATGTTATCGGTTCTCGACCAGGTGGACAAAATAGCCAAGACCGATTGCACCGTCCTGATCACCGGTGAGACGGGTGTGGGCAAAGAACTTCTGGCCCAAAGGTTTCACAAAAGAAGCAAACGTCGGGACGCTAACTTTGCTGTTGTGGAAATAAACACTATTCCTGGAAACTTAATTGAAAGCGAGCTTTTTGGTTTTGAAAAGGGAGCATTCACTGGGGCGAATTGCCAGAAGATAGGCAGGCTTGAGATGGCTCACCGCGGGACCCTTTTCTTAGACGAAATTGGAGAAATACCTAAATTTATTCAAACCAAACTTCTTCGGGTCCTTCAGGAAAAAACTTTAGTCCGCATCGGAGGGAACAGGACGTTGACCTCCGACTTCAGGTTAATAGCAGCCACGAACAGAGACTTGGTAGAGGAAGTTAAGTCTGGTCGTTTTCGCGAGGACCTCTTCTATCGACTCAACGTAGTACCCATTGTCATCCCTCCACTACGAGACCGCAAATCCGACATCCTCCCCATCGCCTCCTATTATTTGAGCATTTACTCTGCTAAATACAACCGCAAATTTTATGAGCTGTCGCCTGAAGTCAAAAGAAAGGTCAAGGACTACAGTTGGCCCGGCAATGTCAGAGAGCTTAAAAACGTTATCGAACGGGCGATACTTTTATCGGAGGGGGATCAACTAGAACTAGCCTTTCCTTTGGATTTCCGTGTGCCTAAAGAAAACATCATTGCCGACACCCCAACACTTGATGAACTGCAAAGGCGCTATATAGAGCTTACGCTCAAAAAAACAAATAATAAAATCGGCGGACCCGGAGGAGCTGCTGAAATTTTAGGCGTGAAGCGCTCTAGTCTTTATAACCGACTGAAAAAATTTGGGATCCGATAAGATGAAAATCATTTAGCTTTTCAGGGAGTCAAACCTTTGGCAAGGATTAATGACTCGACGGGTTTCTAAAGCAACCACAAGATCTGGTCAAAGCACAAAAACCATCAGTCCCTCAACAGCATGTACTGAATTAGGCCGCCGAGAATGGTACATAATTAAATCGATGACAATAAGGAACGACGGGATCGTCATCCGGGGGGCAAAATCCATATGACAGGCGCTGTGAACTCGCACGAAATATTGATTATGCACACGACGCCCATGGACCTGATCCTGTCAGGAAGGATTATCTCGGCCGATGAGGCCCTGAATATGGGATTAGTGAACAAGGTGGTGGCCAAAGAGGAATTGGAATCTGCTACCAACGCATTCCTGAAGCCCTACCTCAAGCTGAGCGCAGAGGTCTTGAGAAAAACCAAAAAGGCCGTCACGGCCGGACTGATGGACGATTTTGAACCATCCCTCAAGATCATTGAAGATATCTATTTAGACG
>CAZYVR010000475.1:0-4039 GCA_964651145.1 uncultured Victivallales bacterium
GCTTCTGCCAGCGCCATTGCCGGGGCTTTGACTCTGCCTGACATCAGCTTGTCCAGAAGCTCCACGGATTTGTAGCCTATGTCGAAGCGCGGATGGTCTATTGTTGTCAGCGGCGGGTTTGTTTCCGAGGATTCCTTTATGTTGTCGAAGCCTATCAGCGATATGTCGTCGGGTATTTTAAGGCCCGCTTCTTTTATCCCTTCCATTGCGCCCATGGCCCGCAAGTCGGTGGCGCAGAAAATAGCGGTGGGGCGTTTTTTTAGTTTTAGCAATTCAGAGCTTGCCGTCTTTGCTTCTTCGATTGAACCGTCAAGGCATTCTTTTATAAGTTCGCGCGAATATTCAATGTTGCTTTCTTCCAGGGCCGCGCGGTATCCGTTTAGTCTTAACTGGAAGGTCAGCAGGTCAAGAGTTCCGCTTAGAAAGCCTATTCTTTTGTGCCCCATTTTTATCAGGCTTTCAACAGCTTTTTTAACTCCTGTTTCTGTGTCTACTGACACAAGATTTGCGTCAATGTTTTTAAGATGCCCAAACAGAATTACATAGGGATAATTTTTCTTTTTCAGTTCGCCTATCTCATTTTCATAGCCGCCTCCGAAAAACAAGATGCCGCTGGCTCCGTGCTTTTCTATTTCGGCCGCGCATTGTTTGCCAAAGTCTTCAGTCATGACGGAAGGGCGCTCTATCAGATGAGTTTGGTATCCGAATACTTCGCATGCTTTGGTTACGCCCCGAAGCATGTCAAAAAACACAAACATGCTAAGGTGGTTTTTTTCCAGATCTTCAGATTTTGGAAGAATCACTATTATTATCTCTTTCCTTGCGAAGAGACGGCGTTTATCGCTTTGTTCTTTGCCTGTCGCCAGAAAAGTGCCTTTCCCTGGTATGCGGCAGACTATCCCTTCGCGCTCAAGCTCCTCAAAGGCCTTGCGCACTGTGCCGCGGCTGGCGTCAAATCGCTTGCAGTATTCATTTTCCGTGGGGATCGGTTTGGCCGCGTCTGGATGCTTTGCCAGAGCCGCGCGTATTTCCTCGCCTATTTTTATGTATAAAGGCTGCTTTCTTTTCATTTTTTTGCCCTGATTTTGCTTTTTGATATTGACAAATGTTCAAATGTTCACTATGTATATATAATAGTTCTTGGCGGAGTTGTCAATATTATAAAATAGGATTTTTAGTTATACGATGGATAAATTAAGATTTGTAGTGTTGGGCGACTCTCATTTTTGCACGAAGGAGATTCGCGGAAGATATGAGAAAAATTGCTCATTGGCTCAAACGCCGGACCATGTTAGATATGCGGATATGGTGGACGAAGTTTTGGCGCCGATGCTTGAAAAAGTGAAAGCTTTGAAGCCTGAGTTTGTCATTTCTACGGGCGATTTTGTGGAAGGCGGAATGGCAGGCGACAGGGACAACACATACAGGGAAATGAAAGAAGGCTGGGAGTTTATGCAAACTCTGGATTGTCCGTTTTTCATAGCCAAAGGAACGCACGAGGGATCGGGCGAGGGCAATCCTGGAGCCGAGGCATACCGAGAGATTGTCATGGCGGGCCTGAGAGAGCAGACAGGCTTGAGTCTGGATAAGGAATATTTCCGTTACGACAAGGGCGACTGTTCGTTTTTTCTGCTTGATTATCTGGATTATGTGCCCGGACGCGAGCAGGACCAGTGGCTTGTGGCAGGATTAAAAGACGCTTCAGAAAATAAAAGACGTATTTTTATTGCGGCGCATCCGCCTCTCTACAATTGGGGCAGGCATTTTTTCAACGAGCCTGAATTTATAAATAGAATTATAGAGCTGTGCAGCGAGTATAATGTTGACGCTTATTTTTGCGGACACACCCACAACCAGTGCGCCAGCTTTCATGAGACTGGCGGGGGCAGGGGATTTTTGCAGCTGATGGGCTCTTCGGTAGGATATCCCGAGATGGGAGTAATTGCTTTGGATAACTTCCATTCTCTCGCGGAGTTTTCCGGCAATGACAAATATCTTTGGGGGATTCACGAGGACAGCGCGCCGGGGTTTTATTTAGTCGAAATTGATGGCGAGGCAATGAAGATTCAATGGATATCGTCCAAAGGCGACGAGGCTTCATTTTCCTTGGAAGAGAGAAGGGGCGTTCCGACTGCTGTTGTTCCGCCGGAATACAAGAAATATGAGCAAGTTTTGTCGGGCAGCGGAGTCAATCAGATAAAAGGCGCATGGCTTCATATTTACGGACTATATCGCGACGAGGACAGCTCGGAAGTTTTATTCAACGGAATTTCGCTTGGCAGTTTGCCGTCAAACTGTTCATATGCGGCGCGGCGTTATTTTACTTTGAACGATGAGGCGTTAAATGCAGTCAGGGCTGAGAATAGCATCGAAATAAAATTGCCGGCCAAAGGTGACTTCGTGGTAGGGAGCGCCTCGCTGGAGCTTGTTCTTTGGGATGGCAGAGTTATTCGTTCCGAAGTTGCCAAGGAACTGTTTGTTGGTGGGGCGCGCTGGAAAGAATTTCCGCAGCCGCGTCTAGTTGCAAAGGCGCGCAACGGCGAAAAAGTCAATTTTTCCTTGAGCTTTAAGCAATGACGCCGCCCAAAATAAAAAAATGATTTATACAAAGAGAGCTCGATGCAGTCGTTTTCACGGAGGGATTGCGGCTCCTTGTTTTTTTGTTGATTTCCTGCTTATTCTCATTTGATTTTTCATTTGGTTGAAATTATATCTATATAAAGCAATTGTTGGTCAGTTATCTTGGCCGGCAAAGTCGAAATTGCAGTGGGGGCGCTTGGCGTGTCTGCAAAACAAGGTTATTAACAACAAGGGGGAGTGATGAGCAAAGCAAAGAAAATATTGTTGGGTGGCGGGATTTCGATTGTGGCTCTTATTATAATTATCGCGCTGATAGTTGGCGCTTTTTTGGGGAGCATAGTAAAAGTCGGCGTGGAAAAGGCTTTGCCGCCGATTACTGGCACCAGAGTTTCATTGGGGAGCGTCGGATATTCTCTTATAGGCAGCAGCGTTACTATTAAAGATTTTGTGATCTACAATCCTGAAGGCTATAAATCTGAATATGCTTTTAAGCTTGGCGAGTTGCATATTGATGTCGATGTCGGCTCTTTGTTTTCTGATAAGATAGTTATTAATAAATTTTTAGTTGACGGAATGAATGTTTGCTATGAGCAGGGCCTGACTACTTCGAACATTTATGAAATAAAGAAGAATGTGGATAAATTTGGAGAAGCCGGAGCAAAGGCCGCCAAAGAAGAAGATAAGAAAAAAGAGCCGGCAAAGCCTGGCGAAGGCGCTACAACTCCGACAAAGCAGAAAAGATTTCAGATTGGCTCGCTGGACTTTCAAAATAACAATGTCATAATTCTCACTAAGATTTCAGGACAGGCTGCTGTAAAGGCGCCCATGCCTCCCATACACATGAAAAACTTGGGCATGGACAATAAAGAAGGCGACACCGCTTATGAGATGGCTCCGAAAATATTCCTGACAATAGTTAAGTCGACAGTTCAGGCCGTAAGAGACTCTTCTGTTGACGTAGGCTCAAAAACTCTTGATTCCCTGGAGAAAGGAGCTAGCGGAGTTATAGATGGAGTAAAAAGCTTTTTTAAATAAAGAGCTTTGCGTCAAATATTGGAGGGCGTCACATCTGCCCGGATATTTGAAGGATGGGCAAAATTAACCTTATGACTCTTTCAATTCAGAGGCCTTTTTGTTGACGAGAAATTCTATTTTATCCCAAATTTCAAAACGCTCTTGTCGGTTCGAGATCTTCGTTTCTCCGAGATAACCTCGGATGTATTCGAAGTTTTCTGTGAAGCGATAAGCGTTATTAAATGTTAATGAAGCCCGACATCGCGTGATATCGTCGCTTGATTGGCACATGACTGCGCTCAATCGGAGTGACAGTAATATGCATTATTCCGTGTTCGGCTTCCAGAACATGGCACGTTTTGGGTTCCAGCGCGACCTTGCTTTCTTGCTAATTTTCAGAGCCAATCTCTTTAATTCCGCGAGCAATGGTCTGATGCGAAACTTC
>CAZYVR010000476.1:0-4020 GCA_964651145.1 uncultured Victivallales bacterium
GTGTTTCACACCTTAAAGAAAGAAAAAACTGTTCAGACAAAAGGGCTCACTTCAGACCTCGTAATGATTTGCGATTTCGGCTATCGTTTTTTCTTCCCTGATCGCTTCCAGCGCCACGCGGGCTTTGAACTTGCTGTCAAATGTTCTTCTCATTGTGAAACATCTCCTTTTTTCGCTACATCAATTTACTCTTATTTAAGGAAATTTCACACCTTATTCAACTGTGCAGATTTTTGGGCGCATTATAATTCTGGCACGCTCCGGCAAATCGTGTTTGGTTTTCGAACCGTCCTATCTTTGTCCAGAATCAGCCGAAGAATCGGCCCGTGATAAATTTTCTTCAGTTCAAATTTACTGGACTCGGGTTTATATTGGACATGGACGTCGATGTGTGGTTTTCGAACCCAAGTCCAATGATTCAAATTCTTGACAATTAAGGAAGTTTATCTCAACGATTTGAGCACGCTCCCAAAAAAGCTTTAAGGACTTCCGAATGCTTTTTTCCATCTGCGTTCGAAATCGTCAAATATAACCCGCGAAGCAAAGAGCAATTTAAAGCCTTGCCAGAAGAGACTATGAATATCGTTCTAAAATACCTTTAAGAAAGACACAACAGAGCATGCATTAACAAATCACGTGCTTTATCTGATATACTTCCGATTGTGGAACAATCAGCTCGGCTCATTTTTTGAGTTTGGCAACAAAACAAAGTTAAAGCAAATTGTGAATACTTGGCCAATCATATTGTTAATATGCTTTTGCTGAAATTCCGTATTTTTTTAATTTATAATAAACTGCCCTTGGAGTGATTCCTGCTTTGCTTGCCGCATATTCAACATTGCCATTGCTCTTTTTTAAAAGGTTTTCAAGGTAAAGCTTCTCGTAGCGCTTAAGTATATTTTTTCGGACCTCTTTCCAAGGCTTGTCTATGAATTCATCTGAAGCCAAATTTTTATTTATTACATCTAAAGTTTCATTATTGACAGGTGCTTGAGTGTGCAAAATTTCTTCCGGCAACTCATTGCCGGTAATGGTATTTGTGTCACATAAAAGCATTGCCCTTTCAAGAACATTTATAAGCTCTCTGACATTGCCTGGCCACGAATACTCAATAAGCGAATTCAGAGCTTGATCTGTTACAGAATCTACTGCAACCCCAATCCTTGGCGCAAGATGCTCTATGTAGCTGTTGACAAGTTCAGGAATGTCGTCTTTGCGCTCAGACAAGGGCGGAATGGTCAAAGAAACAACGCATATTCTATAATATAAATCCCTCCTAAAGTTCCCTTTCTCGACCTCGGCCCAAAGGTCTTTATTTGTAGCCGCCATTATCCTCACATCCACTTTTATACTTTTCTCGCTGCCCACCTTTTGGAACTCTTTATTCTGCAGCACTCTCAGGAGTTTTGCTTGAAGATTAAGAGGCATGTCGCCTATTTCATCGAGAAAAATTGTCCCTTGGTGCGCCAGCTCAAAGGCTCCTTTTCGAGATTTAAAAGCTCCGGTAAATGCGCCCTTTTCATGTCCAAAGAGTTCGCTTTCCAACAATGCATCCGGCAATGCCGCGCAATTTAACGGTATAAATGGAAAAGGTTTTCTTTTGCTTTCTCCATGGATCGCCAATGCCAGTCTTTCTTTGCCTACGCCAGTTTCACCAAGAATGAGGATGGATGTGTCTGACTTCACCACTCTTTTAGCCAAGTCCATAAATATTTGCATTGAATCACTTTGAGACACAAAATCCGAAAGCCTTGGCTCATCAATAAGCCTTTTTTGGTCAATTAATTCATTTTGGAAGCTTACATGTTTCTTTAGAATAGTCTTAAGCGCGTCACAAATAATTTCGTCCTGGATGTTTGGGCTGAGCGTAGCAGCACACCCGGCAGAAACATATCGAGCTTGCTTTTTTTCCACATCAGACCCAGCTAAAACTACAAGAGAAGGTTTGTTTGGCAAGCTTGCGATTAATTTTATGCTTTCTATTATAGGCTCTTGCAAATAATTTTCACTTATAACAAAGAGGTCGTATTCTCCCTGATATATTTTAGGAATATCATCTTTAGATAATTCATATACAATTGCGCCTTCTTTTCGAAACATTTCATTCAGTCTTGAAGATATTTCTTCGCAATCAACTAAAATTGAAACTTTTACCAACATAGCCAAAAACCTTTTTTATTGCTTGACAGAAAAGAATAGTGGAGATTTTATGAAATTCAACTTCAATTATTTCGATTAAGTGAATATTTATTTCAATTTTATTGAAGTTAAATTTCAATAAGTTCATTGCAAGCCATCTCTCCCTGCGTAATATAGAGCTATATTTCGAGCCTGAATTTTGTTTTTATAGTTTCATTGGCATGGATAATGCTAGAGAATCTAAAGCTTCGAAGCGAGAAAATTTAAAACTATAAAAAATGGAGGAAGAGCATGGCTACTAAGGCAGCAGGAAAAAGTAAAACAAAAAAAAACAAGGCAAACGACTCGAAGGCAACAAAAAATAAAAACACCAAACGCTAGCAAAGGAATCCGAATATGAAAGACAGTTTTTTATTCTTGACAGTCATAGCAATAGTTATGATGTTTATAGCTCCAGCATTGTTAAAAGCCGAAGATGATAAAGAAACTATCAGCGGCAAGGTGCAAGTTACAAAAAATAAAACAGGGCAAATAAAAAAAATAATAATTGCTCAAGAAGGAAAGGATGAAGACGGAGACAAAGAAATAACAATATATAGCGTGACACTCGATAAAAATGGCTTGGCATTGGCAAAATATGAAAACAAGGAAGTGAGCATTGTTGGAATTGTTGACGATGATGAAATGACCAGTGGCTTTGCTCTTTCGCTAAAAGTTTTGAAAATAAAAGTCCCGATTGACAAGAAAAAATAATTTTATTTAAATTTGTCCTGTCCTTGTTTTCGTTGTGCCCCCCCTTAAAAAAAACGAAAGCAAGGACGGACAGGCATTGCTATGAAAAAAACACTGACTCTATTCGCATTTATCTTTCTCATTTGCACCATATCCGTTTTGGCAGGAAGAAATCCCTTTGACAAATACAACAAGCAGATTTCAGGCATTGAGAAACAAATAAAAAAGGCAAAAGACAAAGACAAAGCAAAATTTGAGAAGAAACTTGAAAAAGCACAAGCTCAAAAGGAAAAAGCTTTAAGCAGAATGAAGGCGTCGTATGAGAAAAAGATAGCCTCTCTTGAAAAAGGAAAAGAGAAGGCAAAAGGCAAAACCAAAGATAAGATAAGCAAGAAGATTGCTTCATTAAAAAGCGCTATTGAAAAACTGGAAAAAATGGCAGATCCTAAATAAATATTGAAAGGCTTTAGCAATGATAAAAAAAATATTTCTAATCGCATTTATTCTGGCATTTGCCGTTTCCGTGTCTTCCGCTTATGCGGGAAAGAAAGCAAAAAAGAGAAGCAAGAATCCTTTCTTTGAAGTAAACAAAGAAATCTATCAAATAGTAAAAGCTATAAAAGAAGCAGAAAAAATAGAGAATAACAAGCGTGAAGATGATCTGAAAGCCATGCTTAAAATAGCTCAGGAAAGAAAAGAAAAAATTCTTAAAAGCAGAAAAGAAGATTTAGTGTCTAAGCAAGACAAATACAAAAAAGCTGTTTACTCTGAAAAAGACGAAGTAAAAAAAAAGGCTCTTCAGGGCAAAGTCGACAAACTAGGCAAAAAGATAGAGAGACTGGGAAAACTGGCTTCAAAAAAATATTTGCCGAGAAAAAGGAAGAAGAAATCATCATCAAAAAAGAAAAAAACTGAAAGTAAATGATTTCTATTCCGCTTGGGGGAATTTAGGAATGTTATATAGGGCCGAGACTGGAATGGGTGGCAATTGCCCCCCAGACTTATGCTCTTGGAAAATTGGCGAGCAATTATATTCCTTAGCAAGCTTAGGAGCATATATTGCATTTATACCCAAACCTAATGAGGCCTCCGTAATGTAGAGCCTCTGTTTTCATAAGGAGTTTTAAAAAATGGAAGCAGAAAAAATAA
>CAZYVR010000477.1:0-4016 GCA_964651145.1 uncultured Victivallales bacterium
AATTCAGTCCCGGCTCGGTCGCAAGAAAAATCGCTTTTTCCGCATGAGAGCACCAAGTCGACTTCCCTATTTTGCTTGGACCGTATAAAAGTGCAGTTAGATTTGAGAGCGAGACTTGCGGTTTTGTTTTTTCTTTCGGCAACATAGATGCCTCCTTGTTTAGGGTTAAAAAATTGGATTTTGTTCTTGGGCTTTACTTAATTCTTCGTGCGGAACTTTCCGCTCATACATATTCTCAATGACATTTGGATTGCCGCCGGAACAGCAAAGCGGATAATAGGCGCATGGTCTGTTGTACTGAAAGCAATAGCTTGTGTTCCTGTAGAAGGCCTTTCTGCGCCTCGCGTCAAGCATAGCCTGAGACAATTCCCACAGCTCGGCCTGAAGCTCTTCAAACTGATCGCGACTGATATACAGCATTTCCCGATGAAACATTTGGGGGTCGGAGTACTTGTCCCCAAGCCTTGCTTGAAAATCCTCATCCGATTCAGGCATCTTGCGCTTGGCCGATGATTTGCCGGTCTTGGATTTCGCGATCAACGCATCGCGGCGTTCTTCAAATTCCGCTTCAGTTTCGCCCTTGCTTTGCTTCAGTTTTGCCTTGGCAAGAATATTATAAATGATGCCGGAAATCTTATATCCAAGGCACTTCTCTATATACCAGGAATAGAGGATTATCTGGAAGTCCGTCCACAAACGATCAAGGTATCCAGAATCAATTTGCGAGGCTGTTTTGTGTTCCAGCAGATAGTATAAGTCGTCCAGTTTTACGATTCCGTCAACTTTGCCGGCAAGGATAAAAGTTCTGGATTCCGCTCCTGTTTCAGGATTGATAATCGGCCCTGAAAATTCTTTCTCAAGCGCGATAACCTCAAAATTCTCCTCTGGATAAATCCGGGCATAGCCAGTCATCATCACCCGGGCAAGATGCCAATCTGCTTTTTCCTTTTCATTAGCAATCCGGGTTACATATGTATGGTCGATATGACCCATAACATCGGAAAGGTTTTGAGTCCCATGCCATATCTCCAAACAATTATGAATTACCGAACCAAACATTAGACTTCTGGCTTTCTCAATTGGCACCAGCTCCTGAAAATATCTCCAGTCGCAAGCCTTACGGCAATCCCTGAACGACCGCCACATCGAATAAGTTGTTATCATTTTTTCAGTCATTTGGGGTAATCCTTAATCAGTGAATTTGCTGGTAAAGTTTTTCACAAGGCGTTTGATGAGCTCTCTCATCTGCTCCTTATTCAATCGCTCGTTGATGATGTCGATAATTTTTTCAACACTCGCGATTTCCTCAGTCGCAAGTTTTAAGGATTCAGGGCTTCCTTGTTTAGGAGTGACAGTCTGATTATAGGCCGAATTGATAGTCATCTGACCTGACCTAACAGCTCCTTTAACTTCATCAGAGCCTTTATCCATTACAGTTCTTATCTTTTCAACTTTTCCCCGACCAATTCCAAGTACTTTTGCCGTTTCATCTGAAGATCTGGCAATTGCCACAGGTGTGGCAATTGCCACTTTCCCGCCTGTATGCTGGTTTCCATGATCACCGCCTTTGTCTTTCCTCTTATCCAACTCCGCAATGCAGTTAACTATTTCCCTATCCTTAAGATTCCGCCGGTTTCGCTGACATTTTATTGCATACTCCAGAGCCTCTCCCTCATTGTCAAAACACTTCATCGCAACCGGAATATCGTAAAGCCCGGCTTTTCTCGCGGCGCGCAAACGGGTGTGACCATCAACAACCAGAGACTTGTCTCCCCAAAGGACTATCGGCTTGCTGTTGTCAAAGCCGCTTCTTTCAATGTCCCACATTATTTCATTGAGGATTTTTCCCTCCATCGGAAAGAGCCCCCTAAACGGCGGAGCTGTTTTTATTTTGGAAATATCCATATTAAAATTCCTTTCTTAATTTGAGATCGATGAATTCAGATTTTGACATAAAAATCCCTTTCTTTTAGATTTTAAAAAAGCGCTTGTCTCTCCACCATTGTATATACGGAAGAACATCGAAATCAGTACGCAGGAAACTGCCAAGTGAAATGTTTTTTAACGAAATTTCTTTTTGAGCGAGGCTCTTTCGAATATTCTATACAGCTTTTCTATTTTCTTGTAGAATACCGTTTTTGATCGGCCGTATTTGCCAAGAGCCTCTCTCCGATTGTAGTATTTAAGAAGGGCGCAAAGCTCCTTTAAATCATCCGGCAATTTCTCAATTACAGCCTCGATGTCAATGCAGAGGCGCTGGTCTATAATATTTTCATATTCAAGAAGCTCTATCCGCTCCATCGGCCCGGCATCCGTCATAATAATTTCATTCAGCGAAACGCAGCATTGCCGCCAGTCACGCCGCGCCGCCATCCGATGATTGATAATGTCCGCCAGCTTGCTTTCGATAATCTGGAGAATGAATGTTTTTATGCCGCTTCTGGCTGGATCGTAACGCTTGAGCTTTTTGAATATCGCCAGCATTATCTCCTGCTCAATGTCCGGTAAATCATGGCGGGTCAAACCAAAAAGACCAATCATAGGATATATTTTTTTGCGGATACTTTTTCTGGCGCAATGATAGATTTTGTCGAAATGATTTTTATTTTTGCTGTTCATTTGTTCCTTTCATGGACGGAAAGGAAGGTTATGGCGTGGGTGTCAGCCGAAAAAAAGGACGCAAAACAAAGATGTATGAATATCGCCGTTCTTTCGGCGACACCCACAACCACCTCCGCTTTGCGTCCGGTTAATTGTCTGGTGTCAGTTAAAAATTGTGTGGATTATTAAGCTATTCTATTTTACCCTCAACTTGCATAAATATCG
Source organism: uncultured Victivallales bacterium (assembly GCA_964651145.1). Lineage (GTDB taxonomy): Bacteria > Verrucomicrobiota > Lentisphaeria > Victivallales > GWF2-45-14 > CAZYVR01. Next base: position 2,827 of record CAZYVR010000477.1, read on the forward strand.
GTAGGCTGCCTCTGATTTCAATCTTGTGGATAAAACCTTCTCTGATTTGCTTAAGCCGTTCAAAGAAGTCGGCAGCCTTTTTCTTTAGTTGAAAATTATTCCCAGCTGGAGTATGACTGTCATTGGAGTCCAGCTTTACATCCAGCTCGATGGTTGTTTCCGGTGAAATCACAGGCTCTCCTTTTATTACCGCCAAATTGTTGATACGGCCGTAATTCACTTTTTGAAACAAAACAGCGAGCTTTCGCTGCGAAACGGACAATTCTTGTTGTCTCATTTTTCTATGCCTTTCATTTGCTATTTTTCACGTTCTTCTCAATCGGCGCGCACCGGTTTCTGATTTGCGTTGGTATTATAGCTCATGGTTTGGCAAAAAATTTGATCTGCGCCCCTATCTGCGCCCCCAGCATTTCTAAAAGAAGCAAAGTCAAGCAAAGTCAACATGTTACTAAGCAAGATGTTGCGAAATCATGATTTTTTCTCAAAAAATTTGATCTGCGCCCCTATCTGCGCCTTGACAACTTCTTCAGCGAACTTTATTCCAAGCTTTTTAGAGAATCTAATTTCTACATTTAAACTCTTGCGAAGGTGGCGTAATATTTGTCGTATGCGGCCTTTTCTCTCATCTGTTCCCCAATATTCATTTTTATCCCACCCAGTCATATTCATAAATGTTTGGTGAGGAATCCAGCCATTGCCTATTTGATTATAGAGTATATTCAGGATTTTGAACTGCATGCAGTTTTTCTTTTTAGGGCCGTAAACTTTTTTAAGCTTTCCATCGACATACCACTTTTCTGATTCTTTATGGATATGTCTCCTGGCAAATGGAAAGACTTCTTGAATGGGAGTCTGTTTTTTTAGCTTCAATGTTTCCAGGGGTTTGATTTCAAGCTTATAGATGGCAGTTTCGTTTATGTTTACATAGAAAAAATCTGCATTTCGTCTCTGACAGACTGCCTTTACTTTTTCATCGGAATCATGGATTATTTGACGAGCTCTACAGTTTTCAGTGCACTTAGAAATACAAATTATTGAACTGGCGTTTTCTCCGGTAGAGGCGAGGAATTTTTCCTTAAAAAGCTTAAAGTCAACACTGTCATCAAGCATGTGACGCCAGTTGTAGAGCGGCGCAGTGATATTGAAATGTTCATCTATGTATTTGCAGAGCGATCTTAACGACATCCGCT
>CAZYVR010000478.1:0-4015 GCA_964651145.1 uncultured Victivallales bacterium
CGGTGTCGCGCAGATCCTCCGCAGTGGCTCCGGACTCGCGCCCAATAGTTCTATGCGCATGCCGCAAGGAGTGAAAACCAAATTCCTTCACGCCCCTGACGCGATTCTCTCCTTCTTCAGCTTCGCGAAAAGTTTCGATTTCGCAAGCTTTGCAAAGCGCATTCCATTCCTTAAAGAGCCAGTTGCTTTTAGCGTTGTACGCCTTGACTATATCCGGCCACACAAATATATGACTGCTCTTTTGCTTGAGGAGAATCGCTTTAAGCTCCGGTGGCATCGGGAAAACCACCGGCTTTTCATATTTTTTAGTTTTGTTTGGCAGTATGGATATAAGTCCTTTTTCAAAATCAATTTCATTCCAGGACAAAGTGCACACATCCCCCAGGCGCAAGCCTCCATAAAAGCCCAATAAAATAGCTGCTGGCCAGAAGTTCGCCACGCGCGCCTCAAATGTAAAGGCTTCATTGTAGAGTTTCTCTATCTGCTCAAGGTTTAGATCTTTTTTCTTAATATTGTTTGCGGCCACGCGCGGAATAGTGTCCCACACGTTCTGTGTAAGTCCTGCAGCATTGCGAACCACAGCAAATACGCTCCTGAGGCAGCTCAATTTATTATTGATAGTCTGTCCGCTTTTCTTTTTCAGCGACACAATATAAGCCTCCGCCGCTTGCGGCGTTATCTGATTCAGGTAATCGACAAGCGGATAATTCTTTTTCACCCACTCAATCCAGGCCAATACATGATTTTTCTTGCTTTGCTGAGTTCTCTCCGTCACGTTTCGCGGCTGTGGTCTCGACAAAAAGAATGTCCATAGTTCAGTCACTGGAATATGAACAACCGGCATTTTCTTTCCAGACATTGCCTCAATGATGCCAATCGCGGCCGCTTGCATTTCCCGCGATTCAGCCACTTCCTTATACTCTTTCAATTTGTCTTCAGCCAAAGCCCTGTTTTCCAAGGGCACTTTCAAAGACCTTCTTCTAATATTTCCCTGTGCATCCCTGAAGACAGCCTGCTAATAATTGCTTCTTTCCCCCCCCCCAACCAAGCCATAGTTAGCCTCATTCTGTTAAAGTATGTAAAGCTTTTGTATTCCCCTGTCTCTTATTTTACACTTTACACATCACTATGTTAATTTAAAGAAGGAAATTAAAGCCAGAAAAAAGGAGAAAGCAAGGAGGTATCAAGGAAAAAAGGATTAATAAGGAATTGCAACAGGCTCAAAACAAAGAGTTTAAGGGTGATGGATAAAAAAGAAAAGAAATGGCGGAGGGAGTGGGATTTGAACCCACGGTACCTTGCGGTACGGCGGTTTTCAAGACCGCTGCCTTAAACCAGGCTCGACCATCCCTCCGGATTAGCTAATGCTAAGTCGCAAATTAGGACTGTTAAAATCGACGATATTTAGATTTTTTCAAGCTATAATAAAACAAAATACTATATTTTTATATAAAGGGCTTCCTTTTTAACTCGTATATTGATAAGCGCATATATCCAAAATTTCCAAATAGGAAATCAAAAATATCCAGAAATTACACTTGTAATGAAAGCTTGAAAAACGAAGCGCAATTCAGTCTTTTGGGACTATCTTTCGGGAATGCTTTCTATTGAGTTGAGAGCGTTTTGAAGTTCTTTTTTTGCTCTGACTGGCGCAGTGTTTGGCAGTATAATATAAACGAGTTCTTTGCCTATTTTAAACTGATTGTCAATAAGCGGAATGGTTTTTGACTTTTGCGTTGGACAGCTCCGGTGGCAGTTTTAGAGGGATGGACTTTTCGTATTTCGAGCATTTTGACCATAAGGCAATATGGGTTTTGATCGCTTGTTTTTTGCTGAACAAGCCGGACATCGTCAATCCATACTTTGCCGGGAGAGTTCACTGTGAACTGAACCGCCACTTTGTTGGGGAAATAGTCATCCGGCTTTAACACTATTGCGTAGTCTTTTCATTCGTCTGTTATCTTCTGGTATTTTGGGGCGCTGGAAAAGCCGTAATGCCAGCTTGGAACAAGCAGTAATGCAGTTATAAGTGTTGCTTGTTTATTTTTGAGAGGCTTGCTTTTTGCGCGGAACGACAATGTCACAGGATAGCTTCGGTCTATTCGGATAAATTTTAGAGCCACATAAAGTGATTGTGAATTTGAATGATAAGTGTTTACAAAATATTCATGCCAGGCAAGGTTGCCTTTTTTTTGAGTGTCAAACTTTGAATTGGCAGTTTCTTTGGCGTGACTTAGAGCGGGCAGCAACAGGCTTGTAAGAATTGCTATATATGGAAATAGCCACGAGCAGTTCAATGAGTGTGAAATCTGCAAGCTTGCCTTTTTTTATCAGCTCTCCTGAATTCTGTTGCAATAACGATATGCCTCTTGTCTTTAAAAAAGTCAATAAGAAATGCACAAAAAGAGCTGGAAAACCGTAATTCTGCGCAACCCGACGGAGCCGCCAAAAGTCCCGCGCTCTGGCGCGAAAACAAAATAAAGCTTGTTGTCGCTTTGCGACCCAACAAGCAGCAGGCTTTTAATGCGCCATGCGCGCTGTCGCTGCGACATCAAACAGCTATGGCTTTCGCCCTTGGCGAGCGCTCATTGCCGCGCGGCTAGCCGGTATTCCGCCCCGGCAAACGTCCGGGGAAGCCCCCGGAGGCATGTTTTTTTTTGAAAAAAAAACCACTTTGTGGGCGCGCCAGCTCCCGGGACTTTTGCCGGGGCAATCTAATTGCGTTTTTCATTTTTTTTAAGCTTTGAAAAAAAAGCATTTCCTCGGACTAGCTTGAATAAAATGCTCCGAAAGGCTATTATGATAATTTGATTAATCACAAAGGAGACTCTACGTGCCAGAACTTAAAACCCTTTGCAGGCAAATGACAGACAGCATCGCTTCCGCGCAAATTTCGAATTGGACAGACATTGCCGCCTTTCTGAAAAAGACCACGCAAAATTCCCCGCCCATTCAAGTTCGCACACCTGAAGAAACAAAGGAACAGTTCAGCAAAGGAATAACTTTTGTAACCTATGACTTTGGAATAGACGGCGTATCCATTGAGATTTTTAAATATGCGGAATGCTTTGAATATATTTTTTCAACAGACAAGAAAAAACTTCCTCTGCATTTTATAGCCGGCGACTTCTACGACAAAGCCGATGTGGTTCTCAAGCCTTGCTGGAACCGCTTCGAAATAGATGGCATGAATGGCTGGTCCAAATGGTCCGACGGCAAATGGTTTTCCAAGCTCTACTACGAGGACATGCCGGAAGGCAGCGAAGTGTCCGACCAAGTAGCGGTGGAAATGTGGAAACAGGCATCAGACTTTGCAGACAAGCTGGGCAACTACCTTGCGGCAAAAGACATCTCTTTGCTTATTCCGGTAAATATTCCATCCAACCCAGGCAACTTCCCCATTATGCTTGCAATAGCAATTGTGACTGAATCACTTGGAACCTCCGTAATAAGCTCCAACCACGACTACTACTGGGAAGGCGGCAAACCGGCAACCGAAAGAGCGTCAGGCGAAACGGGAGTAAGAGACCACTTTTTCAAAAACATGGACAACAAAGAGTTCTTTTCGCTGTTCAAGAGTCTCTACCCATGGAACGGCAAACGCTGGCTCCAGGTGAACATCAACACCCCGCAAAGCGAAGCGCTCGTTGAAAAGTTCGGATTCGACAAGACTAAAGTATTTGAACTGGGCACTTCCATCAGCGACAAGTTTTTTGAGCGATTCAGCGCGGCTGATGTAAAATCAGCGCGTCAGAGAATGGCCTACATTCTTTCCGACGGCAGCCCGACAATAAAGGCTACGCCAGTTAAAGAGCATTTGGCTGACCTCTCAAACTGGCTGCATAACCAAAAGCCGCTCACTTGCGCCAGAAGAAACGGCTTGACGCTTGACCCTACAACGGACAAAACAATATATTGCCTTCAACCCACTCGGGTAATCGCGCGCAAACGCATAGAAATGGACCTTCAGCTCCTGAAAGCCCTGATGAAGCACGAGCCGTTCAAAAATGAATTT
>CAZYVR010000479.1:0-3922 GCA_964651145.1 uncultured Victivallales bacterium
GTGTTTCACACCTTAAAGAAAGAAAAAACTGTTCAGACAAAAGGGCTCACTTCAGGTCTTATATTTTATAATCATCTCCTTTACAATATTGGCTCAGCTCCAAGTTAACGGATACTATGAGATGTTACGCTCTCAAAAAATTAAGAGAAGGTTCTATTTTCTGAATTTAGATGGTGGAGTCCCCAATGTTTTTTTAAATACATTTGCAAAATAATTAGGATTGCAATAGCCTATTTTTTTTGAAATTTCATCAATAGAAAGTTGAGTTGATTTCAGCAACTTAATTCCGTGTCCCATCCTAACAGACAAAATATACTGAACGGGTGTCATTCCTGTTTTCTTTTTTAATAACTTGCACAGACTCGTCCTATGAAACTTTAAGGAGTCGGCTAGAAAATTAACATTTAAATCTTGTTTGCTGTAATTTTTCTCTATAAGTTTAACGCAATTCTCAATAATTATATCTTTGGCTTTTGACAGGCTTGCCTGCTCATGGACAGCCGAAAGAATTTGATATACAATTGCTCCGGCTTTGCGCTGATCGGCCTCTCCTATTTTGCATATTTCCTGTTCAAGTTGAATAAAAAGTTCCTCCGGACATTTTCCGGCTTTCTTGGTTCTTTTCATAATTCCAAACCCTTTTGTTATTTCAAAAGCCATAGAACCTTCAAAAGTGATCCATTTGTAATGCCATGGAAGTTTCAAAGGGCGAATTACGTGAACATCGCCAGGAAAGTAAGCAAAAACATTTTCCGGCTTTAAGCAGATTTTTGTGTCATCAACTACGAATTCTCCGTTGCCCTTTATTCCCCAAAATAACTGAACGAAATTCTTTTTTAATGGATTGTCCCGCCATTGCAAAGAATTTATCCTGTAATCTCCAACAGATCTGGCCAACAGAGGAATCTGATCTCTATTATTCAATATTGACCTATACTTAACACTAAACTCATTTTTATTGATAATGTTCATTTTATATCCTAAATTTTTTTATCAATATGGCACAAATCCATAGATATTTCCACAATATTATTCTTGATTTTAATAATTAAATCATTTATAATAGACTTTGACCAGATTAAAAATAAGAAAAAAAAAGGAGCAAGCAATGAGGGTAAATATTCTTAAGCGGAAAAATTACGCCTCCTGTTTACCCTGGAAGGTAAAGACTATTTCTCTTGCCAGAGCTGTTTTTACGCTTATCGAACTCCTCATAGTGATATCAATCATCGCAATTCTCGCAAGCTTGCTTCTTCCAGCTTTGAAAAAAGCCAGAGATTCCGCGAAAGGGATTTCATGCAAAAATAACTTGAAACAGATGTCAATTTGCTTTCTGGAATATATGAATGATTACAATTCCTATTTGCCCTGCCCAAAAGGCTACCGCATAAGCGATGGGGCAATAAAAAGCAACTTCAGTTGGAAAAAAGATTTGACTTTTCTCAAGAGAGATTATTTCAACTTGTCACAGGATGACTTGGGCGACACCTATTCTGGTTTTCTAATGTGTCCCTCAAGAGGCGAAGATGGCGGATTAAACAATGACGGAACTCAAAACACTACAGGAGTTCACTATGGAATGAGTTATTATCAGACGCAGTTTAACTTGGACCACTCGACCTATGACAGCGCGATTCCCGTAAAATTTACTCAGGGCCATTATCCACGGTCTTCCACTACCATCTGGGCGGCAGATTCAGGACACAATGGATACGAATGGGTTGCCAGTTACAGCTCGATTATTGAGCGGGTTGGAACTTTTCACAATGGTTATGCTAATTTGCTTTATATGGACGGCCATATATCCGCAAAGAAAAAATTAAATATTCAATTATGGGAAGTCGATCCTCAGTTGTCGACAAATTGAAGAATTTTGTCTCTTTTAAGATAAAAACGATAAAATAGAAGGAATGAGATGTTAAAAAAAGTTTGTTTTCTTATTGTGTCCATCTCTCTGGTTGGTTGCGTGTCATTAAACAACAAAAACGAATCAAACTCCGGCTTGCAGTCGCTCCAACCAAGCCCTAAAGCTATTTCTTATTCCAAAAAATTCTCTAAACTGGGAAAAGATTTTTTTATAGTCAGATCCCATTCTCCTTGCCCAATTGTATTCAAGACTGCCGGCAAAATGCTTCAAAGCGACTTGGCTTCAAAGCTTTCAATAAAGGCTTCATTTCTAAAGCCGGGAGAAAAAGCAAAAAAAGGCGTTGTTGTCAATATTGTCAATGAGAAAGTAGATGATAATCCTGAAAGTTTTCGCATAGAGATAAAAAAAGAAGTGGACTTTTTTAAGGTAAAAATAAGCAGTCGCGACAACGGCGTCCTGTACGGTGTTTTAACCTTTGTTTCTATTCTGGAAAAATCTAAAAGTATGAATAATGGAGTTGTCTCACTGCCGGATTTTTTGACTATTGAAGATTACCCTGAAATTTCGCTTAGAATGATTTCCGGAAAATCTATTTTTTACAAGGAAAACAATGACGCGGCATTGATAAAACATTTTGAAAGCATGACAAGGCAACGGTGCAACACCACATGGGTATCCCCGTGCCGCTTTTCCAACCCTAAGCGCCTGGCGGAAGTAACGAATGCCGCCTCTGAATATGGCGTTAGAATCTATGCCTCTATAACGTTGCGCGAAGTGTGGAAAAAGCTGTTTGCCAGAAAAGAATTCTGTCCGCTTTCAGATAAGCAGATGTCTCAAATAGACGATCTCACGGAGAGCTCCTGCAAGAACGGAGCTTATGGACTGGCCCTTCTATTTGATGACCTTGGCCGCTCCCTGCGCTATCATGCAGAGAAGTGCGGAGCCTGCAAAAAGCGCTTCAAAGGCTCAATGGGGCTTATGCAAAATTTCATGGCAAAAAAAATGATTAAAATCGGAAATAAATACAAGATAAAAAGCTATCTTATATGCCCTACGTTATATACTCGGATTGACAGTTATTTTTCTGAGCGTGAAGGCGAATCCTTTGAATATTCCGAGGGGTTAGACAAGTCTTCAGATGGCATTTATAGAAATTACTTCAAGGATTTGGCTAGTGGGCTGGACCTTGGAAAAGTTAAATTTTTTCACACAGCCTTCAAGGAGGAATATCTCGAAAAGCTTAATAAGCTTGGCTTGAAGAGCTATATTTTTTGGATAAACGGCCTTTGGAGCACAAAGTTCTTATACAGATTCTATATTGGGAACCCGGAACTCTATCATATTGGATATGGTTTTGCCATTGATTCGCAAGAAGGGCCTGTCGAATCGCCTGGGGTTGTTTCATCCTTGAATAATATAGCAAAGCTAACGGACTCTGTCTTTATCGGATCCGGAACCGTCGAAGGAAAATACCTGGGGGGGATATGGCTATGGCGTCCTGAAAAGTTTGATTCATTGAAGGCTGACACCGCTGTCTCCGATGCGTTGTACGGGAAAGGCGTCGCAAAGCCGCTAAGAACTTACGCTGAAAACATAAAAAAGGTCATTGCCTGGCTGGGGCTGTTTCCATCAGGGCATTTCGATATAATTCCAATGACGCATATTGAAAACAAAAAGAGATACTCCATTGCCGAGGCTCTGGCTTTATGGAGCAATGCTGAGTCTGCATTTTTAACGATAAAAAAGACAGCGCCCCATATGCAATGGCTGCCTGCAATGGAGAAAGAATTATCCATACTGAAGAGCAAAATTGATTATCTTTTAATATCTAAAAAGGAAACATTAGAACTGAAAGATATTTTTCTTGAAAAAGTTAAATCAGACAAAGAAATAAAGGGCGCTGTTGGATGGTGGAGATTTGAGTCTGCCGAGAATATAGGACGAGATAGTTCCGGCTGTGGCAACCATTTTAAGGTCGTAGGCAAACCAGCGGTCTCCAAGGGAGTAGTTGGAAACGCCCTTAAGTTGCATGGCGGCAAAGCTTGCCGGACATCA
>CAZYVR010000480.1:0-3906 GCA_964651145.1 uncultured Victivallales bacterium
CTTGCGCCGGTAATGCGAACCTTGGCATAATCCAGATTGAATTTGGAGGCAAAAAAATCAAGGCGTTCGGATATTATTTTCCGGGCTTGCCTGGCATACCATTTTCCGAACATTTCTTTGGCGCCACCGCAATATTTGCTTGATATGCAAAAACCGGTTTCCGGCGAAAAAAAACGCTCGGCTTGCTCCTTGATGGAAAGTGGATATGCGACTCCCTGAAACAGAAATTCTTCGCCGTCTGTGAATTCTTTGGGAGCGGCGTCGTCTTGACGCAAACGCGCTTCCCGCTTCTTTTTTTCAATCCATTTGCGGTTTTCCCGCACTACTTCTAGAATTGACTTCATTGAGGCGCGAAGGGGGGCCCTTACTGCAAGCAGGCCCCCTTTTTTGATTATCAGTCCGATTGACTTTCTTCTGCAACGGACAAGCTCATCTATTTCAATGTCATTGTCGGATGCAGAATTATTTATCATTTTTCAGCTTCAGTCTTCGTCTCTTACTGTTTCAAGGATGACAATGTCCTCCTTGGGAACGTCGTCATGATGGCCATGGGAGGATGTTTTTACTTTTTCCATCTTGTCTATCACATCCATGCCTTCGACAACTTTTCCAAAAACGCAATATCCGTATCCTTGAGTAGTAGTGTTTTTGTGATTCAAAAAATGATTGTCTTTGACGTTTATAAAGAACTGCGCGGTGGCGCTGTCGACAACGCCGGTGCGGGCCATGGCGAGAGTTACCCTCTCATTTTTCAGGCCGTTCGCCGCTTCATTCTTGATTGGCGGCTCAGTGAATTTTTCCTCGAAATTAGTGTCAAAGCCGCCGCCCTGAATCATGAATCCATCAATGACGCGATGAAAGATCGTGTCTTTGTAATGATCTGAATCCACGTACTCCAGAAAGTTTGATACAGTAATAGGCGCTTCTTCTTCGAAGAGTTCAACCTTGATGTCCCCCATGGACGTTTTAATTGTTACCATCTTGCAAAATCCTTAATAATTGTGATTGGATGCATAAATTCGCTCATAGCTCATTATAAAGCAAGCGCGATAAAGCTAAATCCACAACATTTTTGCCGCCAAAAACAGCAAAAGAACTGCAAAAATGCGTTTTAATAAGCTTGCTGGCAGATGGTTCGCCAATTTTGCTCCAACTTGCGCGCAGATTACGGTCGCGGGCGCCATTGCCAGAAAGGCTGGCCAGTAAATATAACCGCTCGTCATTGGCATGGAAATAGATGCGGAGCCCAGCGCTGCCACGGATATAGTCCCGATTATCGCCACCGGCAAAGTCAATGCTCCGGTTGTTCCGGCGACTTTTTTCATTTCTATTCCGCAATAGAGAAGATACGGCACGCACGTTGATCCTGCGCCTACTCCTAGAAGGCCTGAAATAAAGCCAAAAATAGCGGAGAGCGGGGCAAGGATCAGTTTTCGCGGCAATTTCCCGTTCTCATTTTTTGGCGCAAATTTGAACAACATTTTCAGCGCGGCCAGCAATAAGTAGATGCCAAAAGCCAGGGAGAGCCATTTGCTGTGGAGAAAGTGCGCGGCAGTTGTGCCAATAATTACGCCAAAAAGAATGCCGGGCAGCATTTTTTTAAAAATGGGCCATGTAATATTTCCCAGTTTGTGGTAACTCCATGACGATGACGCAGTGGTGCAAATCATAATGCACAGAGATGTGGCCGCCGCCATGTGCATGGCATTTTCAGCGGGGAATCTCATAAAAGTGAAAATAAAACACAATCCCGGGACAATCAGGATGCCGCCGCCGATGCCAAGAAGTCCCGCCAGGGTTCCGGCAATGCATCCTAAGGCAATAAACATTACAATGGCTTCAAGCAATTTTTACAAACCTTTATATTATTCAGCTTTTAGTTTGCGAGGGGCGGTTTCCCTTATCAAGGCTCTGGCTAAAATGCGCGTTGCGTCAATAATCGCCACGCCGTGCTCTGTTTTTTCAGGAAAAGCCAGAGGCAATTCCGTGCAGCCAAGCACAACCGCGTCGATCCCGTAGTCTTTCAATTTGTCAATGGCATTTTCAAGTATGGCTTTTGCTTCCGGCGATGGAGGGTTTGAGCGGGCTTTCACGCCGTAGTCAGGATTATAAATGGAATCATGCACATTTTTCTGAAGCTCCTTGTCGAGCGTTATCGAATTCAAGCCTCTGGACTTCAGTGCATTCGGATAAAGATTAGTGCTGGAAAGGCCGCTGGTGGAAAGAACTGCAACATTTCGGAAGCCTTTGGCTTTAAGGTAATCGGCGACCTCCTCTATTATATTCAGCAATTCCACCGAGCAGTTATTTTTGCGCAATTCGCTTTTTACCGCATTCAGAATATTGGGGGCATGCGCGGTGTTGCAAGGAATCCCGGCAACTGCTACTCCGGTTTTTTCAAGCCTGAGAATAATGTCGGCTATTGCGTGCCCCGGATTTGGCGTTTGGCTTCCCAGAAGAAATGAGGATCTGTCTTCTATCTCCGAGGGCGCTGAAATGAGCGAGATTGTCAGATGATCCTGATCTTTTGCGGCAATGGTGTTGTCAAAAATTTTTCTTATCAAGTCTAGCCCGGCGTACGGGCCGACTCCGCCGACAATTCCTATTGTTTTTTCTTGTGTCATTTTCTGTGTCTTGTTGCGGGTTTCTATGTCTTTGACGAAAAAATAAGATACAATCAAGTTTTGGAAATGCAAAAGTTTGCGCGCGCGAATATTGCTTGATTTTTCACTGCCTTGCCAATATCTTAAACATTATAAAATTGCGGGGGCTTTCGTTATTTTTAATTTTATTTAAAATAAGGACTTTATGATGCAAAGAATATTTAGACTGCTTGCTGTTACATCGTGCATGTTTTGCGCCTTCATTGCTTGCGGAGAAGAAGACATTGTTGGAACGGTTACTGCCGACAGACTTAATGTCAGGGTTAAGCCCGATACAGGATTTTCGGCTGTGGGATCCTTGACGCGTGGCGAGAAGGTGGTTGTTCTGGACAAAAAAGGAGATTGGTTCAAAATAAAGGCTCCGCCCGGCCTTTCAGTGTGGGTGGCTTCTCCTTTTGTTAAGGATGACATAGTGCAGAAAGATGTGAATATGCGGGCAGGGCCAAGCGTGGCTTACGCTTCATATGGCATTTTGAAGCAGGGAGTCAAGCTGAAGGTTCTTGACAGCTCCCGGGAGCATTGGATAAAGATTGTTCCGCCGGTATCCGTATCTGCCTGGACCAGCGCCCAATATATTTCTCTGCCTCCAACAAAGGCCGAAAAAAAGGAAAAACTTATTGACGCCGACAAATCTGCCGAACGCAAAACAGGAAAAGGCCGCGAAAGCGCCAATAAAAAATCTGACGCCAAGTCTGGCGACAAAGCCGCTTCCGCCATTGACACCTTCCTGCCCTTTGTGAAAGGCGAGCCTAAAACAGTGGCGGTTGAAGGCTTTCTTTTGCCAGTCAACTCTGACGCAGTCTATGTGACCCATGCCATTGCCGCAAAGGTGAAGGATGAATATTTTCCGATATGCTATGTGCATAGCGATAAATTCAACCTTGGGCTTTGGGAGAAACGCAAAATACGTGTAAAGGGCGCACAGCGATGGGTAAAGGGATGGAAACGTCCCGTTGTTGAAGTTGAAAGAATAACGCCAATGTGGCAATAATAGGCAATAATTGCGCCATTCCTGCGTTTTATGTCCAAATTAACTTAGGATTTTAATATGAAAATTGAATTGAGGAAAATTATATTGCTGACGGCCGCGGCGTTTGTTTTTCCGTTTTTTGGGTCTGCCGCAAAATTCCAGCCGGAGCGCTACGAGGAAGCCAAAACGCAACTTTTAAGGACAAAACCGGAAGATTACAAAGGCAAGCGGATATTTATAGAAGCCACTTTTAAAAAATTCCAGACTGTATTT
>CAZYVR010000481.1:0-3899 GCA_964651145.1 uncultured Victivallales bacterium
TATTTCGTTTTCTGGATCGGCAAAGCCAAATTTGCCGCATGCTGCGAGGTAGGCATTTTCTGCTTCTTTTTCGCCATGGGCCAGAGCTGTTGCTTCGTAGGCTAGTATTTCCTTGGCGCGATTTATGGCCGGAGCCTGAAGAGCTCCAAGTTCGCGGATTTCTTCGCGGGGCAGGGAGGTAAAGAAACAAAGAAGCTTTTCTACATCGCTGTCGTCGCAATTGCGCCAGAATTGATAATACTCAAATATAGGTGTTCGGGTGGGGTCGAGCCATACAGCGCCCGCGGCAGTTTTCCCGAATTTCTGTCCCTGGCTGTTCAGCAGGAGCGGGAATGTGGCTCCAAAAACTTCCTGGCGCGACATTTTGCGAACAAGGTCCACGCCAGCCACAATATTTCCCCATTGGTCCTGGCCGCCAAACTGCGCTTTGCAGTTGTATTCTTTGTTGAGCAAATAGAAATCATATGCCTGAAGGAGCATGTAGTTAAATTCCAGAAACGAAAGGCCAGTTTCAAGACGAAGCTTGACCGATTCCGCGGCCAGCATTTTATTTATGCTGAATTTGCATCCCACATCGCGCAAAAAGTCAAGATAGAGCATATCCTTGAACCAGTCAGCATTGTTCACAAATACTGCGTTTTCCACTGCTATGAATTTGCCAAGCTGTCGTTTGAGAGCGTCTGCATTTGCGGAAACCTGTTCTTTTGTGAGAATCGGTCTTGCTTCCTGTTTTCCGGAAGGATCGCCGACCAGAGCAGTGGCTCCGCCAACAAGAACAATTGGAGTATGGCCGCACATTTGAAGTCTGCGCATTGCCATAATCGGCAGCAGGTGCCCCACGTGCAAGCTGTCGGCGGTGGGATCGAAGCCGACATAGAAGGATATTTTTTCTTTTTCAAGAAGTTGAATAGTGGTGTCTTCATCGGTCGCCTGGTAAATAAAACCGCGTTCCTTAAGGTCGTTGTATGCGTTCATGCTCATTGCGGAGCTCCTTTTGTGCTTGTTCATTTAGCTTTGAAAAATATACGGTTTCCGGCTTAAAGCAAGGTTTTCACATTAAAAATTGTTTTTTATAAGAAAAGTTCGATGTAATCGTTATAAAAACGGATTTTGTCCGGACGCGCTCCAGCGCACACTGGATATGTGCCGGTTTTTTTTACATTTTAAGGCTTTTGCCGCAGTTATTTATGTTATAAATTTATCCTTTGAAGCTTTGAATCATGGATATATGAAATATAAGTTTCAATGCGCATATAAAAAACTATTGAAGGAGCAAAAATATATGTATACGAAATTTTTAGATTTGCTGGACTCTTCTCCTGACACAGCGTTTGCTTTCGGAGAAAGTTGCTTTGCGCAGCTTGCGCCGCTGATGCAAGGAACTGGAGCGCAAAAAATACTGGCCTTTGCCGGACGCAATTCAATCGATGAAAGCGGAGCCTGGAGCCGCATACTTGATGCGCTGGCTCTGACCGACATATACATTGTCCGCTTCTCCGACATTGAGCCGGAGCCCGGCATGGAAAGCGTAGGCAGAATGCTTGAATGTTTGAAAAAAGAAAAACCGGACGCGGTAATGGCGATAGGCGGGGGAAGTCCCATGGACGCGGCCAAAGCGGCATATCTTATATATCAGGCTGGCGGCGAATTGAACGATTACTTTGGAATGAACAAATTCTCCCAAAAGAACCCCGGCAAAAAGCTGAAGAGAGTCGTTTGTGTGCCAACAACTTCCGGCACGGGCTCGGAAGCCACCCCGTATTCAAATATTGTGGATCATGCGCTTGGCGTGAAAAAGCTGATAGTGGAAGAGCAGATAATCCCTGAATACTCATTTATTCACCCGGCCTTGTCGATGACAATGCCTGAACGCGTGACAGTCGCAACCGGCCTGGATGCTCTTGCGCATTCACTGGAAGGTTTCCTGAATATAGGACAAGACAACAAGAATGCCGACGCAAACAAATGGGCGCTCGAGAGCATAAAACTGATTGTGGGCAACCTCCCAATCGTCTTAAAGGAGCCTCGCAACTTTGAGGCCCGGCAGGCGCTTGCGGCGGCCGCATGTCTTGGGGGCATGGTCATACGCTATAAATCCACTGCTTTGCCGCATTTGTGCAGTTTTTCATGGTTTGGACGCATCCCTCACGGAATCGCGGTGGCGGCTCTGTTGCCTTATGCATGGGATTATTATTTGGCGGATGAGGCTGTGGCAAAACGCACGCTTGAGCTTAAAGGCATATTTCCAGGCGCTGGCGACACAGCGGAAGAGATAGTTGGAGCTTATATAAAGTTTGTGAATTCATGCTCCGTGTCGACCGCGTTGAAAGATTATGAAAGCATAGACGAAGAGCTTCTCGAAAAGACAGCAGGAATAGCAAGCGAGAACAAAATGAAACTGGAGCTGGCCCCAAAGCCAGTGCCTTTGGCGGACAGTCGCGAGATCCTGTCGGAGATATTAAAAAATGCCTGGGAGGGGAAAAGGGCGAATTATTCTTGATATGCGCCCAAACAGGCTGTAATTTACAGACAGGGAATTGCACTAACAAACAAATAATCAAAGGCTATATATGAAACTGAGGAATCAAATAACATTGTCGTTTCTGCTTGTCATTGTGTTGATAACTGCAAGCATGCTTTACATTTCAATTAATACTCTGAACAATTTCTCGGAACTGAATATAAGAAGCTCGCAGTCAATCATAAAAGAGGTGACAAAAGACAATTGCGACATATCCGAAGAAATGCTGAGCAAGTACAGCAAGAAGATGATAAGAATCGAAGCAAGAAGCCTGTCGCGTGAAATAACGCACATCATCAGCTTGATGAAAAAGCCTTACAACTATTTTGATCTTCGCGCGAACAGCCAATTAAGAGCCATTGCTGAGCGCAACATTTACTCATTGAATCAAAATATAGGATATTTTAGCATAATTGACCGCAAAGGAGAATCCATTCTGCATTCCCGGGAAAGCATGGAATCCAAATTGATTTCCGAACTGGAAAGTAAATATCCAGCCATGTGGGAGCTTGTTCTGGACTCCTTTAGCAAAAACGAAGTTGAAGGAGAATTCAAGCTGCGCGACGATGCCGGAGTAAAAACAAGAAAATATATATTCCTTGTCAACATAAAAGGCACCCCGTTCAGTCTTTGCGCCATGGTAAACATGAACAACCTGTTTAATGGAGTGCATAAGGAAATAGCAAATGCCGAACAGGAAGCCAATGAAGACTCAGTGGAACTGACACGAGCCGTGCTGTTGAAAATGAAATCACGCTATATAAAGCTTGCCGCCATATATGCGGGGTGCATACTTTTCTTCGGCATTATTTACGGGGTTTTGCTGGGCAATTACATATCCAAGCCAATAGGAAAGCTGCAAAAGGCCATAAAAGATATTCAGGAAGGATGCATACCCGAATGCCTGAAAGAAGAAGGATCTTCGGAGACCAAAGATGTCACCCAATCTTTCAACGCCATGACAACAATATTGAAACGCGGCGATATCCAGATGGCTTTAAGCAAAGCAAAGAACAAGAAAAAAGAATAGCTTTGATTTTGTCTTTTTATTGAGGCAATTGCAAATCCGCCTTGCCGCCGAGACTGAAAATTCAGCTTGTTTGCGTTTTGCTTTGCAAGCTCTATTGCGCAAAAAAAACTGCGTGAGGTTAGCAAAAATTAATTATTAAAGTATCTTATCTTTCTTTGAATTGTAGCAGAAAACAGAAATATCTCTAGAAGGAATATGGCATATAATGGAAAAGACTCCTGAACTTATGGAAAAACTTGTGTCACTTTGCAAACGCAGAGGATTTATTTTTCAAAGCTCCGAAATATACGGTGGAATCAATGGCTTTTGGGACTACGGCCCATACGGAACAGCCATGAAGCGCGCAAT
>CAZYVR010000482.1:0-3892 GCA_964651145.1 uncultured Victivallales bacterium
TCCTGTCTTCGTATTGGGAGCCGGAAGCAACACAGTTGGGATGGACAAGCCTTATCCCGGCATTGTCGTAAAATTTTCAAAAGGCGGGAATGCAAAAGTTAAAGCCGGGCGCAAGCATGTGACCGTTGGAGCGGGCACAAAGCTTTATGATTTCGTTTCCGCTTCCATCACCCACGGCTTCGGCGGCTATTCGTCTTTGGCGGCCATCCCCGGCTCCGTCGGCGGAGCTTTGAGGCTCAACGCCGGATCTTTTGGCATAAGCATTGCCGATTATGTTTCAGAAATATGCGGAGTCACTCTCGACGGGAACCCATGGAGCGCAAATGCAAAAGACATTCATTGGGGCTATCGCATGTCGTCGATCCCGCGGAATATTATTATAACCGGCGCCATCTTCAAAATGCCGCGAGTTGATTATAAGGAAGAATGGGAAAAGGTTAATTCGGTCATCGCCGAAAAAAATCTTAGATATCCCGATGGGCGAAACGCAGGATGCGTTTTCAAAAATATCTCCCCGGAAGACTCCGCCGGCAAACTGATTGACGATTGCGGCTGCAAATCATTTTCCTGCCACAATCTGAGAGTCAGCTCCAAGCACGCCAATTTTATCATTAACGGCGGCGGCGGAAGCGAAGAAGACTTCCTGGAGCTTGCTGTCAAAGTAAGAAAAAAAGTTTTCGAAGAAACAGGTTTTTTTCTTGAGCCCGAGGTTAGCATTGCCTCTGAAAAAAGCCTGAAAAAATTGATGTCGTCCCCGAAAAAACTGAAAGTTGCCGCTCTTAAAGGCGGAAACAGCAATGAAAGAAAAGTGTCTCTGGAATCCGGCGCGGCTGTCGCCGAAGCGCTGAGAAAATCAGGTTATGAAGTTGATGAAATAGACATCAAAGAGCCTGAAGTCATCGCCGGGATGAAAGAAGCCGATGTTGTTTTCCCTGTTCTTCACGGCGGCTTCGGAGAAAACGGCGAAATTCAGAAATTAATGGAAGACGCCGGAATTAAATTTGTCGGCTGCAAAAGCGCGTCATGCGCGGTGATAATCGACAAAATAAAAAGCAAGCATGTGATGGAAGCCAATGGAATACGGACGCCGCACTACGCGGTTCTCACAAAAGAAAACAGCAACCTGCCCCAAAACCTCCACTTGCCTCTTGTCCTGAAGCCGCCATCAGAAGGCTCCACTGTGGGCATAGCTCTGGTTTCTTCGATGAATGAATGGAACGAAGCTCTGGAATTTGCGTTCAAGTATGACGACTCCATCCTTGTTGAAGAATTTGTAAAGGGCGTGGAAGTGACGGCTGCGGTTCTGAATGGGCGCGCCTTGCCGTTGATAGAAATAAAAGTTCCCGGAAAGATGTATGACTACGACGCAAAATACACGCACGAAAAAGGCGAGACCTTATATATATGCCCCCCTGAATCGCTGGAAGAAGACCTTCAAAAGAAAGCACAGGAAATAGCAGTCAACTTCTTCAAGGCGACAAAAGCCAGAGACCTGCTCCGAGTTGACATGATAATTGACCGCAATGGAGAAATTTTTGTTCTGGAAGGCAACAACATTCCGGGCTTTACTTCAAGCAGCCTTGTGCCTAAAGCGGCAAAGGCATGCGGAATCTCCTTTAACCGCCTTTGCGCGCAATTGGCGAAGACAGCCTCCCAGCATGAAGATTAATTTATGAACAACACAAAGCATTTTGACGAAGCGGCGGCCCAATGGGACGAAAAACCCTCAAGAGTAAAAATGGCCTCCGAAATAGTTGAATTTCTGATTAAGCGCACGCCCATCAATCCGAAAATGGAAGCCCTCGAATATGGATGCGGAACAGGAATAGCCAGCGCGCTTCTCTCAAAAAAACTTCGCAAAATTACAGCCGCCGACTATTCCGCCGGAATGCTCAAGGAAGTGCGGGCTAAAATTAAAAAGCTCAATATTGACAATATTGAGCCGCTCCAATTGGATTTGACGCGCGAAGAAGCCCCCAAACAAACTTTTGACTTTATTTTCAGCAGCCTTGCCATGCACCATATTGAAGACACTCAATGCGTTCTCAATAAATTTCACTCCCTCCTCAAGCCTGGCGGCTATGTCGCCATAGTGGACTTGGACAAAGAAGACGGCTCCTTCCATCTTTCAGCGGAAGACTCCCATGTAAAGCATTCAGGGTTTGACCGAAATAAATTCATGGCCATGCTGAAAAATGCCGGATTGACAAATCCAACGGCGCACACAGCTTGCGTCATAGAAAGATTTGACGATGACGGAACAAAGCGCGGAGACTATCCCGTATTTATGATCATGGCCCAAAAAAGCAAAACAAATTAACGCGCTTAATCGCCCGGACCCAAATAGTCAAATTTAAGAAAAATACCCTTTTATTTTTCATTTTTGAAATTTTTTCCATTGCGCAACTCGTTAATTAACGTCCTTGCCCAACAAAGAAAAAAAATCAAACATGATGATAATTAAGCGTTTAAGAAAAAGCGCCCCATTTAACTAACGCTCTTCCTAAGGCCTTTGGCATGGAATATGCTTTTCTACTGAAATAATTTAAATTTTACATTAATTAGGATTAAATATATTATGGCAGTTTCTAAGGTGGGATCGTCAAATTACGTGACTAGAGTCAAGCCGGGCCGTTTTGCTTCGCAAAAAAAGAGCTCTTCCGGCAAATGGTATCAGAAGCTTAAAACGACCAAAAAATGGTACGAGTTGCGCAATGAAGGTGAGCCAAAGAAAAAATGGTACGAATTGCGCAATGAAGGAGAGTCAGCCCCCAAATGGTACGAGTTGCCCTCCAGCTCAAAAAGCATCTACACAGAAGCTTGATTTTTCCTCTATGCAAAATTATAAGCTATTTTTAAATTAGAACATCCAATTCAAATGCTTCAGCGCTTCCCTATAAACGGCGCTATCATATTTTTTTATCCCTGAAATTCTGTCATTCCTCGACTTTCCGCAAAAAGGCAATTCAAGTTGCTAATAGTCAATCAATTAAAGAAAAACAAGCAACTTTCTTGTTATTTAAACCTCACGCTTTCGGCATAGAATATGCTATTTTATTTTTTCAGTTTTGGAGGGCTTAAATTTAAAATTAGTCGGGGGTTAAAATATTATGGCTATTTCAAGGGTGGGAACATCAAGTTATGTAACAAGAGTCAATCCCGGACGCTTTGTTTCGCGTAAAAAGGGAACTTCAACAAAATGGTATAAAGAGGTTAAAAAATCAAAACAATGGTATGAGCTTCTCGCCGAAGCGCCTCCGAAGAAGCAATGGTATGAACTGCGCAACGAAGCGCCTCCAAAGAAGCAATGGTATGAACTGCGCAACGAAACAGAACCAGCCATGAAATGGCAAGATGTGCTGGCAGGATCAAAAGGCGGCTATTACACAGAGGCTTGAATTGCTTGCAAGCTCCGGCTGAAACTATTGTTCCACTATGACATCCAGCTCGAATGTTGTTGTGGGCTTCTCCTTCTTTTCCCATGGACGGCAATAAACCGTTTTGAGCTCGGTTTTCCCTGCTTTTATCGCTTTGACGCAAAACACCCGAACGCCGCCAGAGCCAACAAGTTTTTTTGAAGCCGGAACATATTTGTCGCTGACGATTTTCAGGATTGATTTATCAAAAGAGGGAGTTTTCCATGAATATCCGGTCGTTGGATTGCTGGAAAGGGCGACTTCAAAAGAAACGTCCTTCTTTAACGTAATGCTGTCGCCGGAAAACTTTTCGGTCAACCTGACTTCTCGTTCGGGTTGTGTTGCGCATCCTGCAATAAACAACAGCGAAACAATTGCGGTAATAAAAGTGGTGATGATATTTTTCATAATTTTCTCCCAATATAGATAGGGTCTGTCCAGAAAAAAGTAAGTTTTTTAAATAGAGAGAGATACAT
>CAZYVR010000483.1:0-3865 GCA_964651145.1 uncultured Victivallales bacterium
TGATGCTTGCGCTTGTTTGAGAAAGAAAATCTTTTGTCATAATTTTTGTTTCGAGAACAAATTTTGGCCCGAAATCAAAGTTTACGCCGGATATCTTAGCATCCGCGCTTGCGTTTGTGTCGAACAACAATGAGAGATTGTTGTAGCCGTCAATATATCCCCATTTTGCGCCCGTGCCGGAAATATTGGCTGAATCATTTTCTACCGCCGCGTTGGTGACTGTGGCATCAGGCACAGCGTAGTTTTCATCGTCAAAGTTGTAGAAGTACACGGAGTCGCCGAGCGCTCCGAACGACATGACGTATGTTGTCAGCATGAAAACTGAAAACGCCTTGACCAATTTCTTTCTGGAACTGTTTTTCATTTCTTCTCTCTCTTTTTTTATTTTTATATTTTATTATTTGAATTTCAATCCCTGCCTGAAGCAGAGAATCACCTAACCACAAGTTTAAATTTGACCGGAGCGCTTGTTTTGTAAGGCCGCGCGTCATCCGCCGTCCAGTCAAACGCGGAAGAGCGCGAGTCCCAGTAGTAAGTGACAGACGCGCTGGATGTTCCAATCTCTCCGATTTTCTTAAAAGACGCGTCTTCCAACCTTTTTATATAAATATCAGCCATCACCGTGCCGACATACTTCGTTTTATCCAAGTCAAAACTCAGTTCAAACACGCCATAAAAAGCCTCGTTCCGGTTCACTTCTGAATCGTAAATGACTGTCACTCCCTCATTTGCAGCGCCATTTGCAAAGTCTTCGCCCTTATTTAAGGTTCTTCTAATAAAATTTTGGGGCGCGACCTCAATCGCGCTTGAAGCATTCGGCGCAAAATAGTCAGCAGAAGAAATGCATTCAAAAGTTGAAGTGTCAAAATTATTAATGTCAAAAGAAGCGTTTGCGGTGACTTTAACAAAATCAGTTCTTAGCGAAAATGGCGATGTGCGATGAATCAACTCAACCGCGTCCCCGGCTGAAGGCAAATCAACGTTCGCGTTATAAGCTCCGCTTATTGTCAGTGGCTGAATTGCGCTGTCTCCATCACTCTTTGAGTACATTTTTACAGCGTCTGCATAGTTTGATTTGCTCAAATCAACAACGACATAAAGCTCCGTCCAAATATTAGGAGGAAGCGCAGACGCAACTGTTGTCACGCCAAAAGAATCAATTCCGTCGTTAAGATCCAATTGCATTTTTCCGTCGCTGGAAATATGCCAATGCACGGCGCCGCTTGACGCGCTTTTCACAAGGTCAATCTGTTCCCCGGCAGGAATTTCTAGGCATTTTATTCTTGCCTCAAGCATCAATTTGCTTCCCCAATTTGCAACCGTTGCTCCTGTGAGTTTGGTTGTTGCGCCAGCGCTCAAAGTATAGTGCAATGCCTTGTGGCTGTAACCGCCTGCGTAAACAACAGCCACGTCGCTATTGTTGCTTACGGTCCCATTGCTCGTGCCGTCCGCATTGGCAAAGTCAGTGACTGACCCGTCGCAAGAAACCGCCTCTGTTTCATCCTCAAAAGTATATAAAAATGCGTTGTCCCCAAAAGCCGCAAACGATGCAGCACATGTTGTCAGCAGGATTGTTGCAACTATTTTTCTAAATTTTCCTGTCATCAGTTATTCTTCCACTACTTTGAATTTTATCTTTAAGTTTCCTTCGTAAGGCTCAGCGTCCGCAGTTCCCCAAAGAGTGTCGCCACTTGCGCTTTCTCCAGAGTAAGCCTCGCGCGAATTCCAATAGGAGGTGATTTCCCAATCGCCGGAGGACGGCTTGGTTGGCGGCGCAATTATTTTAATCAATCTCCAAGTGTCGCCAGCCTCATCGGCCGCTTTCTGAACATATACTTTCACTTTGACATTTCCGAAATATTGCGTCTTGTCCAGCTTTAAATAAATTTTAAAAACACCGTAAAACGCCCCGGCTCCATCGTCTTCTACAATTGCATCGCCATTCTGCACGCTTGCCCAACTGTTCTTTATGCGCTTGAACGCTGTGCCGGAATCGGCTATAATCGAATCTGCCGCCTCGACAAGAAAAGCCGCATTCAGGCAAATCAAAGCCGCAAATATTTTTACTTTAAATTTCATCTTTGATCAATCCTCTCCATAAATTCCGCCGCCTTGTCCGACCGCAGTGTTTGCCGCAATTTTGCATGCTTTTATCACAGGCTTTGCCGAGCTGTTATAATAAATTCCGCCGCCGTTCCCAGAACTGGTTGAATTGCCGCGAATCTCACAATTTGCTATCACAGGCTTTGCGTCGGAGCCGGATACTGCAATCCCGCCGCCGTTGACTGCCGAGCAATTTTTTACCACGCAATTGACAATTGCCGGAGAAGATGACTCAATATAAATTCCTCCTCCATTGGCTGCGCTTTGCCCGCCCATAATCGTAAAGCCGTCAAGAATGCCGCAATAGTTTGTGACATTTTGAAAAATCACTCCGCGCTCGCTGGACGCTTCGTTGCTGATCACTGTTTTTGTCGCGCCAAGCTCGCCAATAATTGTCACATTTTTATTTATGCTCAGATTTTCATTATATGTGCCTTGCGCCACAACGATCAGATCATTGACGCTTGCCGCGTCAATTGCTGCCTGAATAGTCTTTTTGGCCGTGGCTATTGAATCTCCGATATTGTCATCATCTCCGTTTGTCGCGTCAACATAATAATCTGCCGCTGATATGCCTGTTGAGGCAATAAACGGGCTGCTTTCGTCAGAATAGTTGCCTTGACGATCATATGCCTTTACTGTGTAGCTATATTGGCAAGCGTCCGCCAAATTAATGTCCACAAAAGAACAGGCAGTTGTATCACCCACTTCCAAGCCATCGCGACAAATCACGTAACCGCCAACTCCGGAGCCTCCGGTATCAGTAGAGGCAGTCCAACTGAAAGCAACAACAGTCGAAGTCTTGGCTCCCAAACTCAATCCTGCGGGCTGACTGGGATCGGAGCTGTCAGTGTCGGGAACGTCACCAGTCAAACTTGATGTCGGGTCTTTTCCATATATGCTTATTTCTTCAAAGTCTGAATAATCGTCGCCGTCGGTATCCGCCAGCAAAGGGTTGAGATTCCCATATGTTGCATGGTAGATTTCTTCGCCATCAGAAAGACCGTCTCCGTCAGTGTCTGATCTGTAGCATCTGGTTCCATAAATAAAAACTTCACGCCCATCGCTAACCCCGTCGGCATCGGCATCGGAGGCTTGTCGGGAAGCCATGTAAACCCGCATGAAAACAGCGTCAACTTTTGGTCGAACCGGTTCGACGGCCGAGCCGCTGTCAGTCCAGCTTCCTGTGCTGGTTGTCCCCGCAAGCTTCCATCCGCTTTCAGTCACAAGCGAATCGTTCTCCCCGAGGTCTTTATAGAAAATATCAAGAGCTGCGTTAGTGTCATTGCTTATTGTTAGAGTAATTTCATCAAGCGAACTGTTCAATGTCATGTTTGTAATGCTTGGAGCGGCTTCGCTTACATTAAACGGGTTCAAATAAGGACGGTCCTCGCTCCAAGTGAAAGGAGTGGATACTCTGCGATCAAAGCTGTATCCTCGCGCTATTTTCAAAGGATCATTTGCCGGAAAATTGCTGTCGTCAAACCATTTGCCGCTGTTGACATATCCTTCTCTTTCGTAAAGCCAGTAAACAACGCCGTCTTCTTTGCCAATTTCATCGGGATTGCCGTCTTTCGTCAGATCGCCCTGCGCTCCGTCGCTAAACAGACAGGAACTGTTTAAGTCTATTTTTGTTGAAAATGGGTAAGAAAAAAGGGTTTTATTCTGGTCAAAAGTAATTGACTTTGAAGCGTCAAGCACCACTTTTCCGACAAAAACGAGGTTTTGCGGCGTATCGGGCTGCCTGTTTAGAGCACAAAAT
>CAZYVR010000484.1:0-3849 GCA_964651145.1 uncultured Victivallales bacterium
CGCATGAAGTTTTTATAAGAGTTTTTAGAAGTCTCCCGTCATTTAGGGGAAAAAGCCCTTTTGAAAATTGGCTGTCGTCAGTGGCTGTTCGCGCCTGTTGTGATTACTGGCGGAAAAAAGAAAAGGAAAAAAGATTTGAATGGACAAGCGCATCGCTTACGCAAAATCATTTCGAATGGATTGAAAGCATATGCGCAGAGGCCTCGTCCGAAAGTTTTGCAAAACAGGCATCCAGATCCGAGGCGAAAGAGCTTGTGAGTCTGGTGATGAAGCAATTGGGAGCAGAAGACAGAACTTTGATAGAATTAATATATTTTGAGGAGTGGCCCTTGAAGATGGCCGCCGAAACAATGGGCTGGGGATTGCCCAAAACGAAGGTCAAAGCAATGCGGGCAAAGCATAAAATGAGAAAAATATTGGACAATTTTTTACAGGAAGGGTCTTAATGAAAAACAAGAAAAAAATAGACCGGTTGGAGAAAGCTTTAAAGATCGCCCACAAAGATATGGACTGTGCCTCAGGGGTAAGTCCTTCTCAAGACTGGACGCATATGCTAATGAGAGAAGTTCGAAGCTTTTCCGTTAAGGAAAGTTGCGATTTGGCTTTTGAAAAGTTTTTTCTGAATGTGGCATGGGGAGCTTTCGGAGCCGCCGCGTTGCTGGCTGTAATAATCGGTTTGACCCAGTTTTTTTATTCGAACCAAAAGCAGGAATTGGATTCTCTGCTGGCTAAAACCCCATTAGATATTTCGTACAGTGAATTTGTGTTCTACAATTCAGGAGGCATTTGATGAAGCATAAAAAATTATGGGGAGCTTTTGCTCTTGTATTTGTTGCCGGCATTATTCTGGGTTTGGCTTTTGGGCATTTTAGGCATTTTAGGCATGAAAGGATGCGTAAAAATTTTCCGCCAAGAGGCCCTAATGGCTTTAAAAAGCGTATATTGGCAAAAATCTCTAGTGATCTCGACCTTTCTCCTGCGCAGATTGAGTCTTTAAATAAAAATTTGACTCCTAAGTTTATTTTTATCCATAATGAACACCTCAAGGAGAGAAAAAAATTTATGCAGATAATGGATGATGCAATTCATGAAATAGCTCCGTCGCTTTCAGGAAAACAATTGGAATATTTTAAGAAGCTGAAAGAGGAAAGAATTAAGCGCTTTAGCAGAGAAAATGAAATGAAATAACATTAAACGCCCCCCCCCCATGGGACATCTTTTTGATGTCCTTTTTTAATCCCTCCTGAAATATATTTCAGGAGGGATTTTTTTTACCCCTGAAAAAGTGAGCAATGTAACTTTTTTTATTTTGTTGTTAATTGTAGCGTATCAGAAAAAAATTCTTTATCCTGTGAAAAAAATGCTCATATTAATTACGCTCGCAAAGCGGCCTGGTATCCCGCTTGAAATTGTAACGCCTTGTTTATTAAGGTGTTTTCAGTTTTATTGTTCGCTTCGTTCTTAAGTTGGCGCCAAGACTGCAATTGAAAATAAAATCATGGGGATATTTTCTTGAAAAAGGATAGAGAAGCATTGGCGAGAGAATAAATGCAATAATTTTTTGTAACTTTTTATGCGCTGAACGCGACTATGTGAAAACAGTGCAGTTTTATTTTTTGAAAGGAGGTTATTTGATAATATTTTTTCAAGTTGAGGACTGAACTAAATTTAAAACCTAAGATAAGGAATCAAAGGTGCAATATGGAAATTAACGGATTTAGCGGAACACAAGAAATGAACAGTTCTATTTCTGTAAAAAGGCAGCAAGCCAGGCCTTCCAAAAAGGAAATGGAAGAGTTGAATGCAGATTTAAGTAAAACTATTGCAGAGCAGCTTCTGGAAGAAAAAGACGCAAATGGAGATGGCGTTTTAAGCGCAGAAGAACTTGGACTTTCAGATGAAACTTTTGAAGCGCTTGAAACTGAAGCCGGAAGTTATGCAACTGTGGAAGAATTGGCCAATTATATCAAGACCAAAATCGGAGAAAAAATGCAGGAGAACAAACCTCCTGAAGGCGAGCGACCTCAAGGCCCTCCGCCGTCGCAAAGCGGCTCAGACTCCCCGAAATCACTTATCAGTGAAGTATTAAGCGAGATGGGGATATCAGACACCGACAGCAAAACTATAATAGAATTACTGCAAACATCAAGCATAAATGTTGACGTGTAAAAAATAAACATGCCTTTTGGAGTTCTCCCGTTGTTTTTCTGACGGGAGGACTTGGCTTACAGGGGAAAGGGCAGTGATGATTGTCAATGAATCATCAAATGCTTCTGTTGCAATATAATATTTCTTCCTTGTTTCTTTTTTGAAATTTAAAAGTGAATGGAGAAAATAGTTTGATAGACAAAGTTTTAATAGTCGATGATGAATTCATGGTGAGAGAAATAATGGAAGAGACGACCCGCAGAATCGGGCTGAGTGTCTCTTCCGCCTGCTCCGGGAAAGAAGCTGTTGAAATATTGAAAAAAGAAGTGTTTCAAGTTGCCTTTGTCGACCTTAAAATGAAAAAAATAAACGGTTACGATGTGCTGAAATACTGCAGTGAAAATTGCCCAGGAATGCTTGTGATCATAATGACCGCTTACGGAGCAATCGAGGACGCTGTAAAATGCATGAAAGCCGGAGCTTTTGATTTTGTGCTGAAACCATTCACTCCGGATCAAGTCGAGATTGCCTTGGATAAAGGGAAAAGCTGGATGAAGCTTAACGCCAGGCAAAATTATTTTCAACGGGAGCTCTTTGGTGAATACAAGCACAAGGAATTTTTTTACAGCGCCATTGGCAACTCAAAAAAAATGAATGATGTCAGGACTCTTTTGAGAAGAGTGGCTCCCACAAGTTCGACCGTCCTTATTTGCGGCAAAAGTGGAACGGGCAAGGAATTGATATCTTCTGAAATAGAGCTGATCTCGAACCCTTCCAGAATTAAGCCCTATATACGCCTGAATTGTGCGTCCGTCCCGGAAAGCCTTTTGGAAAGCGAACTTTTTGGGCATGAAAAAGGATCATTTACCGGAGCCGTTGAAAGACGGATAGGGCGCTTCGAATTAGCCGACGGAGGAACACTTTTGCTTGATGAAGTGAGCGAAATAACTGTTGAAATGCAGGCGAAGCTCCTCAGAGCCATTCAGGAGTCTGAGTTTGAGCGGGTTGGCGGAAACAAAACAATAAAAGTAAACACAAGAATAATCGCCACAACCAACAGAGACTTGAAAAAAGAGGTGCAAAACGGCAATTTCAGAGAGGACTTATATTACAGATTGAACGTTTTTCCGATAGAATTGCCGCCTTTGCGTGACCGTGGCGAAGATATTGTGACTCTTGCAAATTATTTTCTTTCAAGGCAGAGCTCCAAGCTGCGAAAAGAATTATATTTTTCCGATTCAGCTTTAGAGGAGCTTAAAAACTACAATTGGCCTGGAAATGTTCGGGAGCTTGAGAATATAGTTGAGCGAGTCTCGATTCTCGAAGACGGCCCTGTCATTGAAAAGGAAATGTTGCCTCTTGATATTTTATGCTTCTGCTTTGACGGGCAACTTATTGACTGTTCAAAAATAGGCAGTGACATTTTTGATTTGAAGAAAATTGAAAAATTTACCATTCAATCCGCATTGAAAAAGATGGATGGCAATCAGACAAGAGCGGCAAAGCTTCTTGGCTTCAGCCGCCGAACTCTGATAAATAAGATGAATCTTTATGACGATATTCTAAATTCTTAAGTATTAAATATATATGTTTCAGGAGTAATTTTACATAAAATAAAGATTAAAGGGTCTTTCTGATGCATGAAAAAAAAGGCCTCTTCTGCGCTTTGTTCCGAGGAATCATAGCTTTCTCTGCGTCTTT
>CAZYVR010000485.1:0-3840 GCA_964651145.1 uncultured Victivallales bacterium
TCCTGAGCTGCCTTTAAATCCCAACGGGTCGGCTGATCCGGCATGACAATATGCTTTATTTCCATAGTTTCACCTGCTCTTGCAATTAATAATAAGTTTATAATTAATAAAAAAAATATTGTTTTCATTTAACTACCTCCTTTAGGATATTATTTGAGATTTCTTTTGTATATTTTTCGATATGTCGACATGCACGTGATACTGAGTCAGCATCGTGATAAAACCTCAAAAAAATTAATGAATAGCGAATATGCCACTTCTCCAATATGGACTCCAGTGTTCTCTAATGTTTTTCAAATCAGATGCATTTAAGCCTGCGACATGGCCATCAAACATCAAACTGTTGGCCTTTTGGGAATGACGAATATGAACTGGAGAAAACACGTCATTTCCGTCAATAGGAAAAACTACTCCTTGTTTTATCAAAAAACCGACGCCAATTTGCCTGTCATTGCCAGGCTGTCCAGATGGACGTCGCACTGTGCTGTCTGCAATGTAGATTAAATTGCTTCCTGTTTTGTATTTAGCCAATGTAGCAGCCTTTATTGGTTTTATATCATCCGTATACTTCATTCCAAAAGTCACATAATTCATCCCATAACTCATATTCATATATGCCTCTGAAGTTTCATCGAATTGAGCGGCTGGCTCACTGGGGCAATAGAACAAATTTTTATTATTTATATATCCTTCATTTTTAAGAAAACGATTCCAGCCAGCATAGTCAGAATTATATGGTTTTGCGCCAAGCAGCCAACCGTTATAATCATTTGAGTACATCATTAATGACAGTCCCATTTGCTTTAAATTTGACGCGCATTGTATTGCCTTTGCTTTGCCTCTAGCGCTATTCAGAGCAGGCAAATAACATGCTTGCCAAAATAGCAATAATAGCTACCACCAGAAGGAGTTCTATGAGTGTAAAATTCCGTTTTTCTTTTTTTCTTTTATGAGTCGAGAAATTATAATTCATTAAACTCCCCCCTTTATTCCATGTGCTTTGAATGCTTTGCCGGTTGTTGATCGTATTGCCAATTCATACGGTTTATACTCAGCTGCAAGAATATGCTGAATTTGTTTTAATGTTTTCTTATTTCCCAACAAATCAATCAATAAGTTCGCGGCCAATTTGCCACGGTCAAATAGCAATGCCCCAGGAGCGCTGATGGGGATTGCATTTGCCTGACACAAAGTTGAATCAATATTTGAAAATATACTTATTTCTTGTGGACACATAATCCCATGTTTGGTTATTTCTGACAGAAAGCCACAGCAAGTTTGGTCATCTGAAATAAAAGCCGTATATCGAGTGGCATTGTTAGATTTAATCCATTGCGCTGCATATTCTCTGCCATTATTGAAACTGTCTAAGGAAAAGTCTTTTTGCCCATATTGAAATTTCACCTTATTGGCCGACTGAGTGACTTTAAATTCAGTCTTGGCTCTTTGAAAAACTTGAGTGATGTACTTTAAATTGCTTGCAAAAAATATTTTGCTGTGCCCATTTGACACTAAATACTCCAATATCTTTAAATATGTTTTATGCATATCAGAGCTCAAACAAAGAATGTCTTTTAGATTGCTGCCTCCAATAAATATAATAGGAATTTCAAGAGCTCGAAGTTTATTCACAATTTCACTGTTAAACAATCCTGCTATTATTAATCCGTCAACGCAACGTTGGCGTAATTTTTCGAGCACAAGAAAATTTCCCACCTTTGATATGTCACAAGAAGACGCCATCACTCGATAACCGCGTTGTTGGGAACAAATCTCCACTCCTGCCAAATAAGTTGCAAAAGTATTGTTGGCTAATCCTAAAGTTACATGAGATGGCACCAAATAACCAATTTGGTAAGTGCGGTTGGTTGATAGCGCACGAGCTGAATCACGTGGAAGATAATTATATTGCTTAATTATATCTAGAATTTTCTTTTCTTTTTCTTTCCCCACTCGTGATTTATTATTTAACACTCCAGAAACCGCGGCTTTGGACACTCCGGCAAGCGCTGCTACATCTTTTATTGTCAAGCTTTCTTTTTTAATCATATCATCTCTAGCTAATGACACTTAAAATCTCCTTGTTAACCGGTTTACATTATTATAGTTGGCTTATTGGTCAAAGTCAATGAGTATTATTGAACAAATCCGAAGAATTTTGAGGGAGGCGTAATGCGCAGGAGTCGCCAAAGGCAAAAGCTGCTGGCGTATAAAACATTGTGCGACAGCAGAGATTGCGCATTGAAAGCCGTTGAGATGCGAAGCGACAACAATCCCCTATTTCGTTGCAGCGACAGCGTTAATTTCTTTTGGCTACTCCATCTAATGCTGTCGCGCAAAGCAACTTTTGAAATTCGCATTGAACTTTTGCAATGACCTCATTATTTTATCCATTAAAATACGAGGCTGTCAAAAGATGATTTTCCGTTTTTCACTATATGGCTTTTTAAAAAATCAGAAGTATTATGAGCCCTTTCTTATACTTGCCTTTCTTGGAAAAGGTCTGGATTTTTTCTATATCGGCTTGCTCGTGGGAATGCGCGAAGTTGTCAGGGCGCTAATGGAAATGCCTTCAGGGGCGCTTGCGGACGTTTATGGCAAAAAAAAGTGCATGCTCTTTTCTCTTTCCTGTTACATTATATCTTTCCTGCTTTTTGCTTTGGCGGAGAGCTTTCCTTTATTTCTTGGAGCCATGTTCATTTTCGGCATAGGGGACGCTTTCAGAACCGGCACTCACAAAGCCCTGATAATATCGTGGCTTGAACAAAACAACAGAAGAGACGAACAAATAAAAGTTTATGGCTTTACGCGTTCCTGGTCACAGGCTGGATCGGCGTTGTCTGTTTTAATTGGCGCGGGGCTTGTGTTTTATTCCGGCTCTTACACAGACATCTTCTGGTTTTCAATTATTCCTTATGCCTTTAATATCGTAAATCTTGCCTCTTATCCGGCATCTCTGGACTCAAAAAAAGAAGTTGGACTCAGGAAGGTTGCGTCGCATTTATTGCATTCGGGCGCGCGATTCATCAAACAAAAAAAGATGCGGCGTCTATTTTTTGAATCAATGGGGTTTTCCGGCATCTATGAAACCGCAAAGGAATACTTGCAGCCCTTGCTGAAGCTGGCGGCTCTTTCTCTGCCATTTTTTCTGGCTTTGGGCGATGTGAAAAGAACTGCGATCCTGGTGGCTTGTGTTTATACTGGTCTTTATCTTTTATCAGGGTGCGCGTCCTATTTCTCTCATAGAATCACTTTGTTTTTCGGAAATCAGGAGAATGCGGCGCGGAACCTGTGGCGCATTTCATTTTTCGCGTATTTAGCGCTGTTTCCCGCTTTGTATTTTAATCTGCTCCCTCTGGCTATCGCTATTTTTGTTTTTCTGGCGCTTATTCAAAATATATGGCGTCCTGTTCAGGTCAGCAGATTCAATATGGAAGCTCCAAGCGATTCAGTCGCGACTGTGCTGTCCATAGAATCCCAATCAAAAAGCCTTGCCGCAATGATTCTGGCGCCGCTGACAGGCATCGTCATTGATCAACTCAAGGTTCACGGAACAGGGCAAGGCTATGAATTTTGGCCCGTTGCGGTTCTGGGCGCAGTGGCAGGATTCATTGCCATTGCTTTCGCAAAATTTGCGACTCCACCCGAAAGTGAACGCGAATATTAACTTTCCGCCTTTAACTGCTTAATTGCGCCAAAGCCCCTGAATATGAAAAACAGGCAGAATGCCTTCAGAAGAATAAATGGAACAAGGGGAGGCATATTTGAAAGAAGAGGCGGCAGGATCGAGGAGACTATCACATCAATAATAAAAAGCGCAAAAAAGGTAGCCAATGCAGC
>CAZYVR010000486.1:0-3827 GCA_964651145.1 uncultured Victivallales bacterium
AAAGTTTTTAGAAAACAAACCCTTGAATCCTTGGACCCTTGAATCCTTGGACCCTTTTCTCCAACTAAATTGGAGAAAAGCCTAATTTATTCAGGGACGTTTCCACAAAAGTATCATGTTGTTCGCATTAAGAGAGGGTATTTTGATTTTTTGAATATCTTCGGAAAGTTTAACGGAAGAGTTGTTTAAATATTTTGTTCTTAACTGGTAAGAACCAGGAGCAATTTTTAGACAAACGACATGCACAGAGTCGGGCAGATTATCCCAGTAGCGTGTGTCGGCATGAGTGCGCGTTCTTGCCGCAAGCGCCATTTCAGCAACACCCAGAATCCCTAATGCGGCGCTTACACCGGATAGAGCATCGGAATGCGAAGTTAACGGGCTTGCCAATAGCATGTTTGATGAAATATCTGTCAGGGTAGTTCCGATTTTTTCGTGGGTTTTACGAAATTGAATTTGCCCCCTGATTATCTTGTCAACAGGTCTTCCTCCGCGTGTCATGGCCTGCCATGCTATATCCTCTATCGGGTAGGCTGATAATTCCTTATTATCTATATTAAACGCAACCCGTTTTTCCATTATATTGCGGCCCCTGAAGAATTTTAGTTCTCCGTGTCCGACACCGTCTGCAAGTTTGCGCGGTGAAGTTCCTGTTTCAGCAATTATCAGAAGATTAGAGTCGCCGGCGGGAAGAATGAAGTCCGGGCGTAATTTTTTTAATTCATTAAAAGCCGCTGTTGCCATTTGACGATCTCCAAGCTTCAGGGAAGAATATCCTTCCAGAAACAGCAACAGCGCAAAATCGCAACGGTTTTGGTTTTCTTCGGCAAAGGCATCCTGGATGATGCCGGATTTGAAGCATGCCCTGGCATTTTCATAATCTTTGTCCGCAAGGTATAAAAGGCCCCGGTAATAATATGCCATGGCGCGTTCATAGGGTTCTCCCTTAAAATCTTTCATGCCTTCTTCATACCATAAACTTCTTGCTTTCTTTGCCTTTTCATTATCAGCAAAAACAGCTTCTATATGGTTTAAGGTATTGTCAAAACACCTTTTTGCAATCTCACGATGCCCCAGCATCAAGGCATCTTTGCCGACACGCATATTATTTAAAACATAATTTCTTTTTCCCTCCTCAAGCATGGTGCGAAATCCAAGCTTGAGCTTTTCTGGCTTGTCGGCAAGATATGATTGCATTTTTGCTTCAGAAACATCGATCTTCTTGAATTGTTGTCTTCCAGCGCAACCTGTAACAAGAAGTAAAACAGCAGTTAGAATAAATGGGATTTTTTTGATGAGACTAAAATTTTGCATAGCAGATTTTTTATTTTATCTGTATATAACGTCTTCCTGTCCAACTTTTTTGAAGTTATAGGAGCCGCTCCATACTATTTCGCCGGTATTCAGATCTACCATTTCAAACAGTATATGGTGATAACGGGCAAAACTACCGGTTTTCGGGTCAACCGAATCCAGAGTGGTAATACGTCCTCCAAGACGAAAATCACCTCCGTAGGCCTTGGGTTCTGATGTGGATTTTCCTTCATTGATTACGCCTAATTGTTTTAATTGCAGCTCTTTGAGCATCATATTCATGTACTCTCGGCCGATAAATATCATTTTGCCGTGAGCAGATTGGTTGAGCCCCGTTCTGAGGTGATCGGTAATCATGTTTTTATTGATTCTCGATGAGCTTTCATTCTTAAAGTATTCTGCGTCAATGATAACCTTGGGAGGGGTCTTGGCATGTAAGAATAATGGTGTGGCAAGTATATCACGCATCATTTTGTCGCTCATATTGATGATGTCCTGAGATTCAATGCCGATGCCTGAGATTTCACTCTGTTGACCTGGATCAACATAGTGCGCTGCCTTACCGCCTGCGTGTTTCGGGGCTGTCGCGCAACCAAAAAAGAAAATGGTCAGAAAAAACAGAGCCACACTGATTTTTATAAACTTACTATTAATTGCTGAAAACATATTTAAACTCATCAAGTACTATTTGGCCGGAGCGTTACAAATGGCTTTATAATACTCCTTTTTTAGTTTCGGGTATATTTCCATGGTTGCTTCTAAGACTTCCTGGAAATGTTCATTAGTAGAATATTTTGCATAAACATACACTGAAAGATCGTTTGAGTTATCAAAAGAGATATCGCTTGTACTTTTTATATACTCCCAACCACCGCTGGTCTTAATGGCAATTGCACGGCCTGCCGCTTCGCCGGACATACTTCCGAACATTCCACCAACAAATGGGACATTCTCTAACAGTTTTTGCCCTGCATAGGCGCCCGCATGTTTGCCGATAGTTGCACCTATTTTGGCATTTATGGCCTTGTCTACCCACTCCGCAACAACGCCATCCTGCGTATATGGACACAAATAGGCGCCTTCATTATCAAGCCTCGGGCATGGCGGAACTATCTGGTTCGGTTGGAGAGGTTTCTTCATAGCGCAACTTGTGATACTAAAAACAATCAGGACTATGATTAGTATAGATGAAAAGCTCTTTTTAACAGAAGTTAACTTCACAAGTGTATCCTCCTTACTTTGAAGAGTAGAAAGTCGCTTTTAGCTGAACTGTAAAAGCCAGTGTGCATTCCCCGATGCTTACGGCGGAAATCTTCAATTATTTTTATGAGGAAACAGTCTGTGTGTCAAGGAAAATATGCGAGGACATTGTTTGCCGGCAGCAAGCCGGTTAAGGGCTGATTTAGTTTACCAGATAAAAAAGAAGCTTGTAAATATTAGCAGAATCATAGAAGACGAACCTTGAGCCCTTACATCCGCGGCTTCTTAAAATAAGGATTAGAACCGAGCCTTCGACTCTGTTCTAATCCTTATTTTGTTATGCTTGTGTGTTACTTCTCTGGCATTGCAGACGAGTGATGGCTGATAATGAGCCATTGCTTAC
Organism: uncultured Victivallales bacterium; assembly: GCA_964651145.1. GTDB lineage: Bacteria > Verrucomicrobiota > Lentisphaeria > Victivallales > GWF2-45-14 > CAZYVR01. The sequence goes on from CAZYVR010000486.1 coordinate 2,918, forward strand.
CATCCCAGCGATAGGTAAAACTGTATCGCGCCTTAACCTTGTCTCCCGTCTTGGCGAAGTCGAAGGTATAAAGACCGGAATCTACTGCTATGTTGCAGTCAACCTGTATCTGTCGCATGTTGATTTCCCCTACGGGTTGGTCCTCTAGAAAGTGTTGAAAATAGTCCACTTTCTCCGCCGGCGTGAGCCGAGGCTTGTTTGAGCCTGTGGGCAAAAGAATAGACCGCTCAGCATAGTTGGAAACGACTTTTTGTGGATCACCTGTTTGTAGCGATTGGTTCCACCTGTCAAACAATGATGCGATTTCTTGTTCGGTCGGTGCGATTCGGCTTTCCGTACAAATCGTCGATGATTGATTGTTGTTGGATGTAGTAGTGGCGCATCCCGCGATGAGCAAGGAAGTGATCATGACCAGTGCAAAAAATAGGGCTTTCATGTTTTTTTTCTCCTAAATAATCCCGTGTGGCTTTAAAACTCGGAATAATCGTTTTTAAGACTTTACCCTCTGAAGATTCTACAAAAGGAACAAGATACGCGTATTCATTAATTTCAACGACAATAATCTGCTAACCAGGATATTTTTCTTGGTTAGGATGAATATCTAAATCCACATTACAATTTGTTCAAAACTGATACAGTGCTCGACCTTGAGCCTCTCATTCTTTTGGAAATCCCATTTATAATAATCCATAATAATTATATTTAGCACATTGTGTGCCTTATATCAACGGGCGGATGTTGTTGGGGTATAGGAGCCTGTCCGAGAATTCTGATCCTACTGCAAAAGCGTGAGAAGCGTCCCAAATTTTCGCAAATTTTCGTTACAGACATAATTCTCGGACAGGCTCCTAGGGCAAGGCATTTGTACTTTCAATGAGGTCGTCCATGACATTCCGCATCTGCGCGAATT
>CAZYVR010000487.1:0-3798 GCA_964651145.1 uncultured Victivallales bacterium
ATCATTATAATCATCTGCATAAAGGAATGTCGCTACTCCCATTTGCTTTAAATTAGAAACGCAAGTTATTTCTTTGCTTTTTGCTTTTGCGCTATTTAATGCTGGCAACAACAATGAAAACAAAATGGATATAATAGCAACTATAACCAGGAGTTCTATTAAAGTAAACCCTCTGCGAGTAATGAGCTTACGACTTAGCTTCACCTCGCTGGCCAAATAGTGCGTAAAGCTTGCCTCCATATAGCATTCCTTCTGAAATTTATAGTATAACATTCGATTATCTCCTGACAAGTTGGGGTGTATAATACAAACCTTTCTTATAAAAGTATCCTTTTGCCCATCTGCTGTAATATTTTTCGTTCTTTCACGGCTCCTTCTTCGGTAGAAGAAGTAAAACTATTTATGGTCCATTTATTTATATAGATTTTTTCTTATTTTACATCCGTATATGTGTGGTGCTTCTCGCAATTAGCGACGGGCATATTTTTAAATCCATAGGCCAAAGTATTTGTTTTTGTGTTATCTTGTTTAATATTGTTTCGGCTGCAGTTTTGGCTGCCTTCCAAGTGTTCAAGCTTATAGTGCTCAATTCAAGATTTCTGTAGCTGTAGTCGTTGTCGCAACCTATTATTGATATTTCTTCCTGAATTTTTACTCCGTGCGACCGCAAAGTTTCAAAAGCTCCTGCGGCCACCGCATCATTGATACAGAAAATAGCAGTAATTATCTTTCGCTTCAAAGCCTCTACTGCTCCAAGTCTGCCTATTTCAACCCAACTATCGTCGGTGATTTTAGATACATCGAGAGAGGCTTTAAATACAGAACAAGTGTCATCTATTTTTAATGAGGCGCATGTATCCTTAAAACCTGCAATCCTGTCATTTTCCCAATTAATATCTCTGTCGCTTCCAAGGCAAAGCATGCTCTTGTGCCCCAATTCTGACAAATAGTGAACAGCTATTCTACCAACGCTATAATTATCGCATGAAACGTTGCTCCTCATAGGGCAGTAACTGCCAAAACTGTTGACGGCTAGGCATGCTATTCCTTTATGGGCAGCTTTTTTGCATAATTCGACAGAAAAAGATGAATCGTCACGAATTACCACAATGGCTTGAGTGTTGTCTTCAAGCATCAAATTAATTATAGAGTCAATATCCTCTATTTTTCTTTGATTGAAATTAAGCAATTGCGAGGAAAAGCCTTCTTGGGCAAAGTGTTCCTCCAAAATACACAAGGACATGTTAATCCTCTCAGCAGGAGTTTCACCGTGTTCTTGATGCAATTCCTCTATTTTATGCCAGGTGGGTATAAGAATAGCTATATTTGCCTTCTGGGTTGGAGTACCGTTGGAAAGAGCGCGGCCTATTATAATCCCCTTCCCTTTCAGCTTGGACACAATTCCTTGCGCCTCCATTTGTCCCAATATTTTTTTTAATGAACCTTTGCTAAGGGAATATTGTTCAGCCAATGTTGATTCTGAAGGCAGATAACTTCCTGTGCTATAAACCATATTGTCAATTTTGCTTGCAATATCTTTGCGGGCGTATTCCATGCGTGTTCTGAATTCTTCTCTGCTTGGTCTATTTTTTGTGATTTTTTTCATTACTTACTATATTTATGTGTTATTTATGGTTGTCTATAAATATATATATACTACTTTTTAGAGAATGTCAAGCGTAAGGTGGGGGGAGACAGCGAGAAAGAATCAGAATTTTTTTTTGCATACCTCGGTTGTTCACCAGCGCCTGGCTTGAGATCAATGGTCAGCGAAGCCCCGGCGCATAGCGCTTTCATATAGTCTTCAGTTGTAACAGGAGGGCAGAACTGGTCAACTTCGGACGGTTGCGCTATGAAGAATCCAGCCTTATTTGAATTTTTTCGACCATTGAGCGAATTCATGCAGAATAAACTTCTTCTGCAGCTTTGGAAACAGATCGCTTCTGATCATCAATTGATGCAGCATGTGGGCGATCTGCAAGAGGTAGTAATAATTTTTCACAGCAAAGCCAATTCCTCCGAAATTGTGCTCCAGCTCATACCCCCGTTTTTTCTGAACGTTAAACGTTTCCTCAATTTTCTATTGGCAACGAGCCTCCTGTGCGAATTTTTCTGCGTCATTTTTGGTCAGCCATGCAAATGTAGTCTTCTCAATTCCCTTGTCTGCAATTCTAGTTTCCCTACAAACCAAAAGGTGCGTCCTCCGCCCTTTATGCTTGAGATTTACCGCCCATGAAATATGTTGAAAAACTCCCGGCTCAGGGGAATGCTCTAAGGATTGTTTAGGGCAGTCTTCCATTTGTTCATAAGCTTCTTTGCTCAGCAATGGAAGGCTATCGTTTTTAAGCATAATGAAATATGACCAGCGGTTCTTCTCGCATATGTCAAGCACATTTTGAGGACGTAACATCTAACCTGATATTATTGAATTTAGCTTTAATACAAGGTAGGTGGAGCTACCTTTTCAATCCAAAAGAGGATATGGATTGAAAAGGTAATGCTGTGTATATTGTAAAAGCTCAAGGATCGTCAAAAACGGCAAGACAAAATCTGGCGAACAGGAATATTATTGTAGAGAGTGCAGGTCTTATTTTACCCCAAGCAGCAATCCTGATTATCATCTAAGCCGTTTTGATGCTGAAACTATGCGTTTGACTGCATTGTGGTATTTTAGCTTCAACTTAAGCCTGCGTGAACTGGCAGAGATAATGCTGTCGCGGAATATTGAAGTTTCGCATCAGGCCATTGCTCGCTGGATTAAAAAGATTGGCCCTGAGATCGGAAAGAAAGCAAGGTCGCACTGGAGCCCAATACGTGCCATTTTCTGGTGTGTCGACGAGACGTATATCAGGTGAAATGCCGATTAAAGTGAGCCCTTTTGTCTGAACAGTTTTTTCTTTCTTTAAGGTGTGAAACACCTGCGGCGGAGCCGCTCTTTTCTTAAAATGCGCATAAAAATCTCCCGGAGGGAGATGCGCGTCCCAATGAATCTAATCAGCCAAAGGCTGCCTGTCTGTCATGCGGCATCTGCGGCTAAGGTTAGATCCCATCCTGCAAGAGAAAAGTATATCTCATCCGGCGTTTTGTAGTTCAGCGACTGATGATACCTCTCTGCATTGTAGAACTTGAAATATAGTTTAATTCCTCCTTTCAATTCTTTCAAGCTCCTGTAGTCATGAAGAAAAATGTTTTCGTACTTCAAGGAGCGCCAGAGACGCTCCACATACACATTGTCCAAGGCGCGTCCTTTGCCAGCCTTGCTCAGCTTCGGCTTAGGGTAAATCGCCTGCAATCCCATTTTTTTCATAAGAGCTCTAATCTGCTTATTGCTTGTCGCAATTTCTTTCCGGCTTAACGCATTTGCAATGCGCCTGTAGCCGTAAAACGGATGCAGAATATATTCCTGTTTGACTTCGCATTTCAGCATTATCTGATCAATATTTTCATTGGGCTCCAATGGCTTGTAATAATACCAAGATCGGGACACATCCAACAGCTCGCATTGCTTTGCTATGGACAATTTCCCATGGCCTGGCTCTAGAAACTCGCGTCTTCTCCGTACAATTGTCGGTACTTTTTTTTAGAAATTCGTTCTCAACCTTTAGCTGACCGACTTCCTTGAGAATGTCATAGCGAGTTATCTCTGGTTCTTTATGCTTTTGTTTTTTGCGACCATCATGAAACAGATCAGGCATCTTGCTCAATGCCTCTTTTTTCCAGTTGCTCACTTGATTCGGGTGAACCTCATAATGATTCGCGATTTTCGGCTATCGTTTTTTCTTCCTTGATCGCTTCCAG
>CAZYVR010000488.1:0-3794 GCA_964651145.1 uncultured Victivallales bacterium
CCTGAGCTTTGAAAAAATCCCAAGCCAAAAACTCAGTTTTACGGACAGACCCTAATCTATGGGCAATTCGGCAGTTTCGCTGGCTAATAATTGGAGGCATATTTTTTATTATCTGGCATATTAGTATTATGCTAGATAACTGAGAAAAACAACCTGTCAGGATAGAGAAGAAGTCATAGAAGGCTATGGGAGTATGGATTTGAAAAGCTTTTCTGTTAGAGAGTCTTGACAGTAAAAATTGCTCAGAAGTGGCTTAGAATTGAAAATATAAGGCAAGTTGACTGCATAGTGCGGTTGGCTTTGAAATAAAAACGAAATAGGGAGGGAAAGAAAGATGAGCACAACAGGAGAAAAACCGGGTAGAGGAACGTACACTTGCAGAAAATGTGGAACAAGCGTAGTGCTGGATGATTCAACAGACACATTGCCACCATGTCCGAAATGCGCGGGAACAGAATTCACACCTTAAGGACTTCAGATATTCAAACTGCTGGCTTTTCGGAGCTGGCAGCTTTTGTTTTTTGCCGTTTGATGGAGTTCGTGAAATTCGCGCTTGAAGGCATTAAAAACAGTCACCAGTATAGCTCATCTGGAGAGGCAAAATCAAGGCACACAGAAAACAAAAAGCTGAAGATCTGCCAGGGGAAATATGAACAAATCTGCTTCGTGTCGGTTTCAGAAGAAAATGCCGGAAATACTAAAAAGGGGAATTTTATGATTTGCCATCTACGAGAGCTCATGGTAGATTCATAAAGACATTTATTATTAATGAGTTCAATTGAATAAAAAGTTAAAAGGCAAGTTTTGACTGTAAAAGTTGGCTTTGAAATATAGAAAACAAGGTAGAGGTAGATGAACTTACTAACTAATATTGCTGTTGGCGTTGTGATGCTACTTATTGGTTTTGTTCTTGACCGTCTTTGGGAATGGCATAAGAAAAAGAAAGCTGGATTGACAGGGGATGCTCACGGAATTATTAGTAAACTCGGCAAGTCGGTACAATCTTTTGATGGATACTACTATCTCTCCAGTAGTCCCTCCGAAAATTTCAACATTGTAAATCATATATACAAACATGCGGCTGGAGAAGTAATAGCCACATGCTTTCGTGAGAATCCTATTATCTATGGAGAACAAGACCTTGCACGGCTCCTGCCGCCAGTTACATCCTTTTCTCGTCTGACAATCGATAAGCTCTGCTCACCAAAAGACAGAAAAAAAGCAGAAAGTATTCTTAAGAAGTTAGTGACTAATAGCAGTATAGTTATAGTTCCATCTCAGGAGAAGCTAACCAGTATTGATGGAATATTTTTAAGACTACCAGATAAGACGCATATTGCTTTTGTAACGTTCCCTAAAGTCGATAGGGCGAAACATCAAAACCGAGGTGTCGTGTTCTATGGTCATATAGCTGAGGCATTTTTCGCATATTACAGGGATTTAAGAGATACTTCGACAGGTTTGGAAGAGGGACATTGAAATATGAGGCAAGTTGACTGCATAGTTGGCTTAAAATAAAATAAGGGGCAGGATGAAGAAATCCGAAATTGAGTTTGCGATAAAATCATATCCCGAAGTGCTCAAATTAATGAAAAAGCCTCACAGTAAGCTTTCAGGAGAAGAGCTTGTAGTGCTGGCTTACATTGAATATGAAACTGTCCAAGGCGCGGCAAATCACTTGCACTCTAAAAAAATTCGACTATCAAATGGCAACTTGGCGCAACAAGCGGATATCAGCAAGATTATCAATTCTGCTCCAGAAGGAGTCGATAAAATGGTTATTGACGTTGCAAAACATATTTCAAAGCAAAACAAAAGGCCGTATACTGCTTACAGAGGCAGATGAAAAGACTGTGAGTTTCAACAGGATTAAAATATAAGGCAAGTTGACTGCATGAATCGGCTAAAGTAAAAAAGGGAGGGAAAGATGGCGTTAAAGGTAAAAGGTTGCTCGTTTGTCTTTGGAGCACCCGCAGAAGCAGCAGAGGTATCGTTTGATGATTTTTTCAGTTGGATGCATGAACAAAATGGAGATTTATGGCCGTACAATCGTGGCTTCTCTGAGGATGAACCTCCTGAAATATCTCGCAAATTATTTATCGAACAGTCTGATGATTACTGGGCTGGCATACTCATATCAGCCAAAAACAACCGTTTCAATCATTTCATGGAGGAGGATAAAGAAGGAAATGTTACAATAAAAGCTGTTGCCAGAGAAGGAGACCCCCCAGTTGATTTAAATATTTTCTGCATTAGAAAAGATAGCGTAAAGGGCATCTACTCTCATTATCAGACATCTACATGTCTTGACCGTTTCTTGAAGGATTTATGGGCAGACTATAAGACCTTTGTAAATATAAAAAAATCAGAAGCGTTAAATATTGAAGGAGCGAGAAAGAAAAGAATACAAAAGCTTTTTTCCACATATATGAAGAATCTTTCTGGTCCACTGTATACTCCAAGCAGGTTTGATGATTTAATTAAAAGATTAGACCAGATAGAAGAAGTTACCTTTACAACCTACCAGGTGGATTCTGAGTCAGATGCTCCTGTTGGTGATAAGGTTAAAAACAGGCATTGTGGATATCGTTTTGTTGATAACACAACCTTGACGCAATCTATTCTTAACTGGATAAAAGACGTCAGAGATAATGCATTCAGTAAGAAAGCAGGCCTTCAAGAAAAGCAAAGGCACATAGGGAAAGTGTCGGGTATAGACAAAGAAGGCTCTCCATTCACAGTGAACTTTGAGCGGACAATGGAAGATTGGCTTAATTACGAATATGATGACCTCGGTTCAATCAAAATTAATGAATTGTTTGAACATTTTTCTATAAAGGATATCATAAAGCGGCTAAAAGCAGAGAATATTTTTAAACCAACACCGCCAACCTCATGAAAGCAATAAAAAAATTATTCAAGAGGAATTGTTTTTTGAAGCATATAAAATATCACCTGCTGTTCATTCTCCTGTTTGCAATTTTTTTTGCGTGTTTCATAGACTACAAAAGTATTGGCCTCTGCAAGTTTTCTATTGGTACTTTTATGTCAGCACTGCTTGCATTGCTGGGATTTATCTTTACGGCAAGAACTTTTATTATTTTTAAAATGAATGACGCTGTCTATGAAAATGAAAATTACCAGAAAAAAGTGGAAAAACTGAAACATGATGGAGCTTATAAAGATGACTTATATGCTCCTTTGCAACGCCTTGATGAAGCTTTTATCAAAAGTATGTTATTATGCTTTGTGACAATAGTGATTCTTCTTATATTAGGGATTCTCCCATCCATCAAAAATGTTATAAACACACTCTGTCCTTCAAAATTATTAGAGACCTTAAAGTTTTTAAAACCGGTAGAGGAATTTATAATAGGAGTCGCGGTATCTTCTTTTATTGTTACAATTTTTCAGATAATTGCCAATGTTAATAGCATGAATAAAAACATCAAATCTATCATGGACATCTGGAAAACTACATACAATAATAAGGATACAGAAAAAAAGATTGCAACACTTAAGGAATGACAACCTTTGGCAAAGACACACCCGAAACAAATAAAAATGACATACTCTGTCCGAAATGTCATGCTGTCGTTGAATCAGGCGATAAAATTCTTTTGAGAGCTGAAGTCAGGGATAGAATCTGCCCAGAGTGCAAATTCCCGGTGTTTCGTTATATCTGCCTGCAACTGGAGCACGTGGAAGAACTGAGGGAAGATGAATGCCTCGAGCATTTGTTGAAACCAGATAACTGCGAAGAGTTCATGGAATGGATAGCAAAGAAAGCTGAA
>CAZYVR010000489.1:0-3789 GCA_964651145.1 uncultured Victivallales bacterium
TCCCTGACTTGGAGTTCAACGCCAGCTTTTTCAAAATTATAGGTCTGCCTCCCAAGGTTCATGGAGAGATATCGAAAAATCAACTGCGCGGCTTTGCGTCCGATTTCGTGGTTGTTATGGCGAACAACAGCTATCGGCGGCTCATAACTTTCTGAGCCTGTAAAATCTCCGAAGCATATGACGCCCATGTTCTTTCCCGGCCTTATTTCGCGCAATTTCATTATTTCCAGTCCGGCCACGGCATCCTCGGGATGAGCGTAAATGATTGCTTTGGCTGGCCTTTTTTCCATAGTAATGAGCTTTCTTGTGGCATCGCCCGGAATATCCTCTTCTTCTATATACTGAACGTAAGCATCTTTGACGGGCGCTTCATATTCGCGCATCGCCTGCAAATATCCATTCAAAAATGCGACATCGTATGAATACATTGAAACGACAATCCCTATCCTTGAAAAACGCTGTTCAAGTAGATGCTCCGTGGCTATATATGCGGCGTGGAGTTCATTTCTGTCGACTTGCCAGCATGCCATTTCTTGCTGATCCGCCCGTCCGATAAGCGCTATCGGAAACTCTTTCTTGTTTTTTAGCCTCAAAAGCTCCACCGAACTTTCGTCCGAGCATTTCGGATGCATTATGACGCCTGTGTATTTGCCGTCCGAAAGGCTCATTATTATTTCATCCTGTTCCGCTTGAAAACTGTATGTAATGACCTTGATTTCGGCTTTATTCTTTTCGCAGGTTTCTTTTGCGCCCTCAATCAATGAGGGAGAATTGTAATAGTTCTCCGGGATTATTATGGCAACCAGTAATTTGGGCTTTGTTTTTTCGGCCACGATCATCCCAATGCCTTTGAGGGTTTTTACAATTTTTTGCTCGTGCAGAATCTCAAAAGCTTTTTTAATTGTGCACTTGTGGACTTTATGCTGCACTGAAAGTCTTTTTGAAGATGGGAGCCTTTCTCCCACCCTGTAAATTCCCTCTTCAATATCATTTGTGATTTCTTCGGCAATTACGAAATACGGCGGTTTGAATTTTTCAGCCAACTCTTTGATTTTTTCCTGCATGATATTCCTCCATTTTTTTGTATTTATTGAAGTAGGGGTGTCCCTACTTTTTCTTTTTAAGTTTTTTCTAAAAGCATAGGCGCCCCTACTTTTGACTTCTGCGTTTTTTCTAAAAGCATAGGTGTCCCTACTTTTTTTTGAGTTCAAAAATGCTTATGGCTTACTCATGACTCCCGAAGTGATCTTTATGTTTTTCCCTGAACACCTTTCTTCTTTCGGTGTTTTTATTTGCTCGATTAAAAGTTTTGCGGCTTTGCCTCCAAGTTCTTTGAAGTCCCGTTTGATTAAGAATATGGGATATTTGAAAAATTCATTGTTTGGAATTTCCCCGAACGAAATAAGCTTTATGCATCTTAAGTCTGCTCGGCTTTCCATCAAGGCCTTGTATCCGGCGACAGCATCTGGAGAGTTTGTATAAATAATCGAATGAGGCGGGTTCTTGAGCTTCAAAAGGTCAAGACTTGCTTGCCCAGGGGAATTTCCGTCTCCAAGATACTTTATGTTGTTTCGGTGGCAGTCGAGCCTAAGTTTCGCATGCGCTTCTTTGTAGCCATTGATAAAAGCCTCCGCAAATTTATTCTGAAAGCACACAATACCCGCAGGCAGCCTTCCGATATTTTCAAGATATTCCACCGAGGCTTTTCCGGCGTCATATGCGCCAATATCCAAATTCCATCCATTTGAATCCTGATAAAAGTTTTCAATCAAGACAATTGGGGATTTTTCGTTTTGAACTTTGCGGATCGCGCTGTATCCCTGCTTCGACAATTCTGGCCGGATTACAGCTCCGCTAAAATCTTCTTCCTTCAAGCGTTTCAGACATTCATCCTGCTCAACGTCATTTCTATAAAACATTACTTCAATTCTGCCGGCGCATGCCTTTAAAGCTTCCTGCATTCCCTGTAAAAGGTGTCTGAGGTTTTCGTAGTTGCTTGGAAGTATCAGGGCGATCTTCAAGGGAAATTTCAAATCTTCCCTTACAATCATCCCCACGCCATAATGGTATCTCAGTAAGTTTTCTTTCTTGAGCATTTTAAAGGCGGTTTTGATGGTGCTGTCGCAAACCTGAAATTTTCCGGCAAGCTCTTTCATTGAGGGCAACCTTGCCCCGGGTGGATAAACGTTTTCTTTTATTTGCCTCGATAAATATTCCACCACTCGCAAATAAGCGGCGCCGTCTTTTGATTGCTCTTTCTTTTTTGACACGATTATATCTCCTTTTGATTTATAGTTTGAATTTTTCTTTGGCTTTTTCCGCCCATCGCTGCTTTTGAAGCTCTGAAAGGCAGATTTGTTCTCTTTTGCGGCGTGAGCCGACTTGGCCTATTTCAGGCAATGTTGCCCCAAGGATGCTTGCGCCGACCGCAGATCCGGTGAGACAGTCAAACCAGTGGTTGTCGGAAGCCTCTGGCCTCATTTTCCATTCGTCTACTTTTCTTCCGCGGCCTTGTGTCTTTACGAAATACTCGGCGGTCAGATGCTCTGAGAAGTTCCTGTGAAACTCCGGCTGGTTGCCGAAAAGGGTGAGGCATCCCTTGTCGCCGATGGGAACTTTCAATCTTGAATGGACAAATGATTTCCAGAAGTTTGCGTCGTATGTCACATGACGGATGCTTCGTTTTTCGCCCTTTCGCATGTACCAATTAAGGCCGCGTCGATCGCCGGGGCGACGCTTGATTCCGGCAAAGGATATGGACGAGGCTCCAACATAGCGTCCATGACCGGGAAGCAGGATTCCTGAGTGCTGGCTTTGGCGGCAGAATTGATAAATCACATCCGTTGAGATTCCCCAGTTGGCGTCGATAATGCAACGCCCAATTTTGAGAACAGCGCCGTCCATGCGTTTCCATTCTTTTGCGCAGAATTTATTTACCACAAATTCCAATCCTTTGTATAACGCGGCCTCAAAACTGAGATTCGGCATGATGTCCTGAAGTGATGGCCGGGCATCGCGAAGAGTGAATATGCGCCTGTGCTGTTCGGGGTAGGTTCCGTAATCGATTACGCTTCCCGAAAAATTGTCAGTCCAAGCGGCAACAACATAAAAAAGGAGCTTTTTCTGGACATCAATATACATGGTGACATGTCCGCATTCGGTGGGGACATCGCCACTCGGGACGCCATTGAGTTTTATGCGGATTTCATCTGCTTTGAGCATATCATCTTCGCCTTCGTATTCCGGCAACGGCTCATTCTGATATTCGCTCCAGAACGCCAGCTCATCCTGAAATTTCAGATTCATCGCATGCTGGATTGCTGAGACTTCATCATGGTTGAACCGGGCCTCCCACGCAATCTCGGCTCCTTTTTCCAGTTCCTCCTGATGCTTGCGGTAAAATTTTGTGGCGTCGCGCAAATCGCCATACTCCCGCAAAGACTCAGCGCGGACTTCAGCGTATTTTTCCCAGAGCTTTTCGTCGGAAGGAAATTTATAAATCATTTTTGTGCGCTCGCCGTTCCAGTCTGGGTGTTTCTGGCGGTTGAGGATCTGGTCCGACATGTCGCCGGGATGGATTACGGTGCACGGCATGATGCCGGAAATCTTCTCTCCTGGCCCGGCAAGCCCGAGGACATCGCCCGCCAGGATGCGGACTCGTTTCCGGGTCTGTTCGTAGGAATTGGCGGACTCTGTTGTCTGCGGATCATCGATAACAACAAGCGTGGGGCGGACGGGTTTTCCCTCGCCGGGGCGTTTGAATTTCATGCCGCGGATTCTTCCGGTGAT
>CAZYVR010000490.1:0-3782 GCA_964651145.1 uncultured Victivallales bacterium
GCCTGACAATCAGGAATATAATAATTACTGATTGACAAACGCCTGCCTTAGAGAGGGTAAGCCTGCTCCATTGCGTAAAGAGCGGCTCCCGAGGCGGCGTTTAGCTCGGAATTGCCTGCGCGCCTGAAGAATGTCAGGGGCAGTTGCTGTTTTTCGCGCGTTTTGACAAATTCGTCGCGGATTTTTTTCCAGAGAATGTTTTCACTTGAAAATATGGAGCTGTAAACTACGATTTCGTCAGGGTCAAGAAGCGCGGCGATGTTCGCCAAAGCTGCGCCAAGAAGCTCAAGAGCCTCGCACATTACCTGCTTTGTCTCGTCTTTTGCAAACTCCCGGCATATGACTTCTTTATCGCCTTGCCAGAAAGCTTCGGGAAGTTCCGGAAGCTTCTTTTTTAACGCGGACAATCCGGCTGTCTCCTGAAGAATGCCCTTGCCAGGAAAAACACAAAGCCCGGCCTCCCCTGCCTTGCCGCCGCTTCCGCGATAAACGCCGCCTCTTATATTCAGAGCCGTCGATATCCCGGAACGAACAGCCACGTACAATACAATATTTTTGTCTGAGTCAGGCCTTTTCCAGAGGTCGTTTGTGGCCAGATTGCATATATTGTTGACTATGCATGCGTCTTTGCCTGAAATATTCCGGCATAATTCCAACAGCGGAATGTCTCTGAACTCCGGCAGGATTTCATATCGCTCAACAACTCCGTTTTTAGAATTAAGAAAACCCGGAGCTCCAATGCCCAGAGCCGAAACTTTTCCCCACATAGGCCCGCAATCGGAAATGGCTTTTTTAAAAAGGGCTTCAAGAAGCGCAATATATTCGCCGCGCGTTTCGCAGCCCCTGAACGGCTCTATCCTGGAATGAACAATGTTCCCGGCAAAATCCAGAATGACAAAACGCCACTGACTTGCCTCAATGTCAATTCCGGCAAAATACTCATAGTCCGAAACCAGACGCAACGGCTGTGAAGGCCGGCCTCGACTGGCTGAAGCGACAATAGCGGGCGCGTCTTCCAAAACCATGCCTTGCTTAATCAACTCAGGCGTCAGCTTGGTGATATTGAACGTGCTGACGCGCATCCGCTTGGCGCACTCCTGACGGGATATGCCCGGATACTTCCTTAATAGAGATAAAAAACGATTGCGCTTGCGCTCAAGTTTGCCCTCTATATCGCCTGGCGACACAAATTTAGCCATTTCCAGAACTCCTGATTTTTCCTTGAAACATATTTTAGATTATATATAACCTGATTAAGATTTGAAATCAAATAAAAAACAGCTTTTATTTTAAAAACCCCATTGACTTTAACAATGCTTTAAGATATAATTAATTTGTAATCAAATTTAAAAGGAAATTGCAAATGAACATTTACGAAATGAAAGTAACGGATCTGTCCGACGAGCTTCAATCGAAAATTGAAGTTGTTGAAAACGCGGAAGAGCTCAACAAAAAAATCGCCACGGAATTTTGCGATCTCCTCGAAGAAAAACAGCAAAATAACGAAATGCTCACCGTCATATGCCCGGTCGGCCCTCTGGATTACAGCGTAATTGCAAGTGAAGTCAAAAAGAGAGGCCTGCACTGCCGCAATCTGCGAACAATAAACATGGATGAGTACCTCGATGACAATGACTGCAATATTCCAGAAACTCATCCTTTGAGCTTTCGCCGTTTTATGAATGAAGGCTTTTTCTTCAATCTTGACGAAGCCGACAGGCCCGCGCCTGAGAACATAATATTCCCAGACCCGGACGCACCTGAAAAAGTGACCGAGCTTATAGATTCGATCGGCGGAGCGGACATCTGCTGGGCGGGCTTCGGAATAACAGGCCATGTGGCGTTCAACGATCCCCCGCAGATGACAGGGGAAGCCGAAGACCTTGAAAGCTTCCGCAACTGCAAAACCCGCAAAGTGACAATCTGCCCGATGGCGACGGCACAAATGGGAATGGGCGGCACAAATGGAAATTTGGAAATTCTTCCGACTCGCGCAATTACTGTAGGCATGTATGAAATGCTCAAAAGCAAAAAATTCCATCTTACCTTTATGCGCAACTGGCACGCTGGACTCTGGCGGAGAGCCCTGCTGGGCCCTGTGACAAGCGAATTTCCAGGCTCGCTTCTTCAAGAGCACAATAATCTGACAGTGACAATGACAAAACTTGCGGCGGCTCCGGCAATGGTCAACACAGCGCAGGCCACAGGAGAGAAAAAATGAAATTTGTAAAAGCAGGACAATTGACGCGCGACGCCCGGGAAAAAGGGTATGCAGTTCCGGCGCTTAACACCAATGGAGCTGGCTACGACATAGCGCGGGCGGCCCTGGAAGCGGCGGAGGAAATGAAGTCGCCGCTCATACTTCAGGTTTATGAGCCAAACCTCGAATACCGCGGCCTCGATTACTTTGTGAATCTTGCAAGTTTTCTATGCGACGAACTTAACATCTCCGTCCCGGTTGCCTTGCAGGTCGACCACGGACACAGCTTTGAATCGGCAGCAAAAGCAATGAAGGCCGGCTTTACGTCTTTTATGTTTGACGCTTCGCACGACCCTCTGGAAGAGAACATAAGAAAGACCCGAAAAGTAGTGGAGCTTGCCGGAATCCTCGGCTGTTCAGTCGAAGCCGAAGTGGGATATGTAAAAGGGAACGAACCCAAAAAGGAAAAACTCATAGGCCGAATTCCTGTTCAAGAGAAGCCTGAAATCCCTCCAGCCAAGACCAATATAGAAGAAGCCAAACGCTTTGTGAATGAAGTTGCCATCGATATGCTTGCCGTTTCGGTGGGCACCACTCACGGAGTATATGAAAAACAAACAGAAATAGACTTTGAGCTTCTAAAAAAACTCAGAAGCGAAATAGACTTGCCACTGGTGCAGCACGGCACTTGCGGGATTTCCCTGGAAGACGTGTCAAAGCTTGTGTCATGCGGCATGAGCAAAATAAACTTTGGCGAGCCATTCCGCTTCAATTACATCAAATATTTCAACGAGCTGACCGATTCCATTGAGCATCTCTGGCATCCGTGGAAAATAATGCGCGAAATAAAAGACAAGCTCAAGTCCGACATGAAAGAGATCATCTCCGCGATGGGCTCCGACGGAAAAGCGTAAAACAAAAAAAGGCAGATTGAAAAATGCGTGGTCATTTCTGGATATTAGCGGCAATCATAGCCTGGGGGATGGAGTACATCCTTATAAAAGCTTCCGCCCAGGTCTCGGCTCTCTTTGCCGGAGTGGTGATATTCACTGTGGCCGGAATCCTTTTGGGTGTGACCGCATTGCTGAATAAAAAAGCAACGCCCATAAATATAAAAAGCAGCTTGCCGCGAATAGCTCTTATAGGATTGATTGGGACAGGCTGCAATATGTTGTGGATATATGGGACAAAACTCACCAGCTCCGCAAATGCCTCGGCTTTAAGCCGGACAGATGTTCTCTTTACGCTTCTGCTGTCCAGTCTTGTATTCCATGAAAAAATAAGAAAAGCCGCTTTTGTGTTCATTCCAATCATGCTTGCGGGAATATTTATGGTGGCTGGACTGGATGCGCGAAAGCTTTCCTTTGGAAACTCTGGAGATTTCCTGATACTCGGCAGCGCGTTCCTGCTCAGTTTGAACGCGTTTATAATCAAAAAATACATGCGCGAAATAAGCGGGATAATTCTAGCCTTTGGCAACTGCCTTGTCAATGTTTTTATTTTCGCGGTCATTCTGCTGGCAACTGAATCAGCGAACGCCTTTGCAGGAGTGACGGCTGATTCATGGCTTCTTTTGATATCC
>CAZYVR010000491.1:0-3753 GCA_964651145.1 uncultured Victivallales bacterium
GGGTTGCCCCATTTTGGATTTGAGGCTCTGGAAGCCCCGCCCATGCGCGGAGCGGAATATCTTAATGCCGAAACACTGATGACATGCTGGAAACAGCTCGAAGAGTGCGCTCAGGCTGAATTGAATGCTTTTGCTGGCGGCTTTGGCGAATGGCTGAGGCAAGCCAATCCAGCCTGGAAGCAGGTCGGGAAAGTAAGCTTCCATCTTGCCGAAAACAAACAGGACGCCACCGGCGAGCGCCCCTTCGCGTTTATGGCAACTTTTATCCATCGGCTTTCGGAAAACGACAAGCCAAAGCATCTTCCGCTTGGCGCCGCCCTTAAGGCTTATGCAAGCGACCGCAATGCCTTGCTTGCTTTGCTCAAGCCGGTTCAGGCTGCGGGTGAGCGCAGCAAGCTGATTAAAGGCATGGTGGACAACCGGGAAGTATTCCGCCCGCTCGCATGGACGGCGCGGAGCGCTTATGTTTTTCTTCAGGATATTCCGGCAATAGAGGAAAGCGGAGTGATAGTCCGCATCGCCAACTTGTGGAAAAACTCTTCGCCTTCAAAAGTTCAGGTGTCCGTGGATCTTGATGTTAAAAAAGGGCAGAAGGTCGGCATTCACGCGCTGCTTAATTTTTCGTTTAGAACCAGCTTGAACGGAGAGCCGTTAAGCAAGGAGGAACTGGAGCAATTGCTTGATTCCGAGGGCGGGCTGGCGCGCATAAAAGGACAATGGGTGGAGGCGGAGCCCGAAAAAATCAGGCAGTTGCTGGAACAGTGGGAAGCCGCCCGAATAGCGGCTGCCCAGGGCTTTACATTTATGCAGGGGCTGCGTCTTCTGGCGGGCGCCCGTTTTCCGGGAGCCTCTGACGCCACTCCGGATATTGACCGCGATTTCAGCTCTGTTAACGCCGTTGGAGAACTTAAGCAATTGCTGGAAGAATTGGAATGCCCCTCAAAAATAGAGCTTCCCCTTTTGCCGGAAACATTGAAGAATACATTGCGGCCGTATCAGTTGGATGGAGTCAAATGGCTATGGCGAATGAGCGAGCTTGGACTTGGCGGGTGCCTTGCCGACGATATGGGGCTGGGCAAAACGCTTCAAGTGCTGACCCTGCTTGCGTTGCTTAAGCGACGCGGCGACACAGCGCAAACTCCGGCATTGCTTGTTGTCCCGGCCTCGCTCTTGAAGAATTGGGAAAAGGAGTCTGAAAAATTTACCCCGGAATTGCGTTTCGGCATTTTGCATCCAATGGCAATGAGCGGCGCCGAACTTGCAGCTCTGGATTCTGACGCTGAATCTTTTTTAAACAACTTTGACGCAGTCGCAACCACTTACGGAATGTTGCTGCGTTTGGAGAAATTGCGCAAGATAAACTGGACCGCGCTGATAGTGGATGAGGCGCAGGCAATCAAAAATCCGCAATCTAAACAGAGCAAAGCCGTCCGTTCGCTGAAAAGCTCCCGGAGATTGGCCCTTACCGGCACGCCCGTGGAAAACAGCTTGACCGATCTTTGGAGCATTTTTGATTATATCAGCCCTGGTCTTCTGGGAAATATTTCCGGCTTTAAAGAGTTTGTCAAAAGACTGAACGCCAAAGACGGCAACATTAATTACGCTCCGTTGCGGCGGCTTGCCAAGCCATATATAATGCGCCGGCTGAAAACAGACAAAAGCATAATATCCGACTTGCCGGACAAAACAGAAATGAAAGTTTATTGTCAGCTGACAAAGACTCAGGCTATGCTGTATCAGAAAGCAGTGCAGTCGATGGCAAAAGAATTGAAAGAGCTTGACGGCATTCAAAGACGGGGACTGATTTTCAAATACCTTATGATGTTTAAGCAGATTTGCAATCATCCTGCCCATTTCAACGGCAGCGGGGATTTCAATGCCGATGCTGCCGGAAAATTCTTGCGATTGGGCGAGATTGTTGAAGAAATCGCCTCGCGTCAGGAAAAGGCGCTTGTTTTCACTCAGTTTAAAGAGATGACCGAGCCTTTGCATGAGCATTTGGCGCGTTGTTTTGGGCGTTCAGGATTGATTTTGCATGGCGGCGTTTCCATTAAAAAACGGCAGTTGCTGGTTGATCAATTTCAAAGCGAGTCTGGCCCGCCGTTCTTCGTTCTTTCTCTGAAAGCCGCCGGGACAGGCCTCAACCTTACGGCTGCCAGCCATGTTGTTCATTTTGACCGCTGGTGGAATCCCGCCGTCGAGAATCAGGCGACAGACCGCGCGTTCCGCATTGGACAAAAGCGCAATGTGCTTGCGCACAAGTTTATTTCAAAAGGCACCATAGAGGAAAAAATTGACGCTTTGATTGATGAAAAAAAGGATCTAGCCGACTCATTGCTCAGCGGAGGGGCGGAAAGACTCCTCACTGATATGAACAATGACGAATTGCTCAAGTTCGTTGAATTGGACGTTAATTCAATATTATAATATAAGGGACATGAATATGGCGCGGTATTACGAAGATTATGACTATGGCTTTCCTGCGTATATTACAGTGGCTGACCGCAAAAGAAAGGCTCAGGAAAAGATTAAGAAACTCTCTAAGAAAGGCGAACAGCTTTCCCCTGTGGTTATTGAGGGGCGCTCTATTGTCAAAACTTTCTGGGGCAAAGCCTGGTGCAAAAACATAGAGTCTTATCAGGATTATGAAAGCCGTCTGCCGCGCGGGCGAAGCTATGCGAGACACGGCGCTGTGATTGACCTGAAAATTGAAAAAGGAAAAATAACAGCGCAGGTGATGGGGTCGGAGCTTTATGAAATAAACATTACAATCAAAGAGCTTTCCGCTGAAAAATGGGCGCGGATAAAAGGAGAATGCGGAGGGAAAATAGACTCTCTTATAAATTTGATCCAAGGCAAGCTTTCTCCTGAGATCATGGAGCTGCTTTGCCGCAAGGAAGAAGGACTGTTTCCTTCCCCCAAAGAGATACTGTTGGTTTGCAATTGTCCGGATTGGTCTGACTTGTGCAAGCATCTCGCGGCTGTCATGTATGGAGTGGGCGCGCGTCTGGATAAACAGCCCGAACTCCTTTTCCTTTTGCGTGGAGTGGATCAGAATGAATTGTTCAGCTCCGACTTCGCAGACAGCCTTGTAGCTGATGCTGGAGTGGCGGCTGATATTGAAAGCGGCAATCTGGCGGGCATTTTTGGAATTGAACTCGACGACCTTGATGGGATAGACATAGAGCTTCCGGCAGCTAAGAAACCCAGCCGCGCCGCCAAGGCCAAAGCTGCTCCGAAAAAGGCCAAAGCTGCGCCCAAAAAGGTCAAAGCCGCGCCCAAAAAGGCCAAAGCTGAATCGTCGGCAGTGAAGAAGCCAGGCC
This sequence comes from uncultured Victivallales bacterium, assembly GCA_964651145.1. Classification (GTDB taxonomy): domain Bacteria; phylum Verrucomicrobiota; class Lentisphaeria; order Victivallales; family GWF2-45-14; genus CAZYVR01. Next base: position 3,324 of record CAZYVR010000491.1, read on the forward strand.
GCCCCGCCAAAGTGGAAAAGAGCAAGTCGACATCGACCACTGCTAAAAAGAAGAAGACTCCGGTTAAACAGGCGCGGAAAACTCCGGGAAGAAAACTGGCGAAGCCAAAATGAAAGTGGCTTTGCCGCCGCCTTCAGTTTAGCTATTAGCGTGTTTGAGCGTCTGGCTTCGCCGGTTTTTTGAGTGGCTTAGTCATTGTTTTTTTTCTGACTTGGAGCGCTACGCATTTGCGGTGTCCAAGTTTGCCTTGCGCCAATATTTCGCACTTGCTTTTTATTTCGTCCGGGATGTCCTTGTAATGGGATTTCTTTGCTATAACCACAGAGTCAGGATGTTCAAGTATTTCCTCGTCGCCCCAGATGAATTCCGGCTCGAAGGGGTTTTTCAGATTTATCATATATTTTATATCCTCGCCGTCCGGGCCCATTCT
>CAZYVR010000492.1:0-3733 GCA_964651145.1 uncultured Victivallales bacterium
GGCATTGGCGAACAGTCGCGGTGTGCAAAATTTTTTTCTGATTTTTTGTCGCTGGATATCGCGTCAGCGCAATTGACAAGCCTTCCAAACAGTGTATATTCTTTCCTTTGAAATTTGTACTATTTATTTAATTAGTGTCACGCAATGATTTTGCGGAAAAATAAAATCAATGCTCGTTTGTTTTGAGCCTTTCTGAGTGATCAGAATTGTACGCGGTGGGATCTGAAAAAGCAGTTATAAGGCAAAGATGCCCGCATTGGACACAGGAAGGAAAAAAAATGTCAAAAAAGATAAAAACGTCTTTTAGAATTAATTTGGAATATTGGCTTGTCACCGCTGGAGTCAGCTTCGCTAGCTTGCTCCCCATGCGCGTCCCTTATTTTATAAGTCAGCGTCTTTTTATGCTCTATTATTATTTCAGCAAGCGGCATAGAGATAGGACCGTAACGCATATTTTGCATTCAGGAATAGTAGCGACTAAAGCGGAAGCCATAAAGCTGGCTCGCAGAAATTTTTTGGAATTAGGTAAACTCTTCGTGGAGATAATCTACCGCGAAGCCTTTAAGCGTTTGCTTGCTAAGGAAAACGGGCTGCGAGTAGTTGGCTCGGACGAAGCCAAGGAGCTTTGTTCGGGTGAAAAAGCAAAGCCAGTTATTGTTGTCTCAATGCATTTGGGCAACTGGGAATTTGCGGGAGACATTTATTCGCGGATTTCCAAAATTCCGCTGCTCTCTGTGATGAGGCCTATGTCAAATCCGAAGTTGGAGCGCTTTTTCTATGACCGTGGCGGCGAAAACTTGCATCATAGTTGTTCGAAAAAAGGAGCAGTCAGGCACTTGTTGAAAGCCTTGAAAGGCAATGAATCCATTGCAATAGTTGCGGACCAACATGCGAAATCCTCTGAAGGCGTTGATGTGTCTTTTTTCGGAAAGCCGGTGAGGGCGCATGCCTCGCCTGCTATGTTGCATCTGCGAACAGGCGTTCCTATTCTAGTTTTTGTCTTGCGCCGCATCCCGGGCGATATGCGTTTTGAATTTGCTCTAAAAGGGCCCATCATGGTGGAGCCCACTGACGACAAAGAGGCCGATATCAAGAAGGTTACTCAAATGTATACTGATTTGATGGAAGAGCTTGTTCGCGAGACCCCCGAGCAATGGTTGTGGATGCATAGGCGCTGGCTTGGTGTGAACCGCTAACAGTTTTCTGTTTTTTTACGCATTTATTTATTTTGCTTTATGCACACTGGAGATTTATTATGGAAAGAAAAGAAATAGCCGCAAATGAATTTACATGCAAGCCCCTGGAAATTTTGTCCAATCAGTGGATGCTTCTTGCTTGTGGAGATTTTGAAAAAAAAGAGTTCAATTCCATGGTTGTTGGATGGGGCGCATTTGGGACTATGTGGCGAAAGCCTTTTTGCATGATTGTTGTGCGTCCCAGCCGTTACACATATGATTTTGTGGAGAAATACGACAACTTTTCGCTTGCCGTTTTTCCCGATGAGTTTAAGAAAAAACTAGGAGCGCTCGGCTCTAAATCGGGAAGAGAGTTGGATAAAATAAATGATTCGGGCTTTACGCCAATAGCATCTTCGGCTGTTTCTTCGCCGGGATTTGATGAGGCGGAATTGATTCTTGAATGCAAAAAAATGTATCAGGAAGATTTCGACCCCTCAAAATTTCTCTGCGATAACATCGATTCCTCCTGTTATCCTGACGGCGATTATCACCGCATGTATTTTGGCGAGATATTAGCCATATCAGGAACCGACAAATATCGCGTTTAGACTGGCGCATTATCTTCGGCCTGTTATTTTTTTACAATTGGCCACTGAATAGGTCATTTGATTCCTGTAGCTTATGCTGTTTTTGCAATCTAGCCTGAGCCTTGCAAAAATCAATAAGGCGTGTCGATCAAGCGCGCTCTGTTTTGGCTTTTTTCCTGAAAGCGAGAGAAGCCAGCAGGAAGAGCATCGCAAATGCCAGGCTGGAAACAGCGAGTGAAAATATTGACGACATGCCTTTCCAGTAAAATGCTCTTTTTGTTTTTATTTCTATGCGCATAGGGGCTCTCGGGGTTATTTGAAGCGCTCTTTCAAAGCGAATGACTTTCCCTTTTTCCGGTATCGTTATCCTTAACGGGTGAGCCGCCGCGATGGCTGCCCGCTGCTGGAAGAATATCTTGTCCGAAATAGATTGCAGTGTTTTTAATTCAGCTCCGCCCAATTGTTGCTCCAGCGCTTGAATATTGTCAAAGCTATTGGCTTCCTGTCTGATTTTTTTGTTTGGCGTTTGTCTTTGCTTGCCTGCTATTCCGCCGCGTCTGTTGGCGATGGCTGTCACTGATTGCTGCCTTTGAGCTTGGAGCCATTGCCCTTGAATGTCGTCGTTGAGAGCGTAATTATTTTCAGAAAAGTTCATCGCATTTTGATAGGCTTCAAACGCCTCAGCTTGTTTTCCTTTGGCTGCGTATCTGTTTCCTCTTGCGAGCCATGATTTGGCTTTGTTTATATTTTTGGAAATAAATTCGCGGTTTTGCGCGTCATAGTCCTTTAGCGTGGAGGCCAGGAGTGAAGACATGAATTCGCTTTTATAGTCAAGTGTGCCGTCAAAGCCAGTGTACTCAAATTCGGGAGGAAGATAGAAATTCCAGGATATATTTTTCAGCGGGAGGTCAAAAGTGGGGCCAGTGTAAACCTGGTTTTTTTCTGACCATTTATCGCATGGCTTCAGCGAATAAACCAGCTTTACGGATTGTTCGCGCCTGCCTGAAAGGCTTTGCTTTAGTGGAATTAAAAGTTCTCCGTCTTTTCCGCTCGCTGAATTGACAGGCTGGTCATCCACAAACACGCTCCAGACATTGCTGTCCGGCGGCAAAGCTATTCGCAGGAATGTTTCGTTTCCGTTAAAAAGCTTTGCTGTGGCTTGAGTTATTACTCTGCCTTCAGATGACACGACCGAAGTTATGGTGACATTTTCAACTTCAGCTTTTAAAGTCTTTGCCGCCTTGTGATGAATCAGATTAAGCTCAACGCTGTAGTCGCCGCCTACTGTTCTGAAGCACATAACTGCGTTGGAGAGTTGTCCGGCCCTGAAAGAGGCTGGTATCTTGCGCGGGTCGAATTCGGTTGTCTCTCCTTTTGCGCCGAGAAGCTGCACTTGGTCCGTGCCTTCAGCGAAAACAGCCATGTAGCCTGTCTGCATTTCTGTGTCAAGAGCTTTTGCTGGCGTGATTGTGATTTTTCCGCTGTTTATGTTGGAGATTCTGTATTTGCACTTTAGCCGGTAATCTCTGCCCGCTTTCCCGCGCAGCTCTATCTCCCATATATTATCTTTTATGTTCAATGTCCCGGTTATGTCACGCCCCGAAAATTCAGGAGCTTCGGCGTTTGGCGGAAGGGCTATTCTGAAGCGCTTAATGCCGGCGTTTTCGATTTTATAATTAAAATATCCTTCGCATTCCATTGCGCCGTCGCTGATTTTGACTTTTTGCAAATAGTCCAGTTGAATCCATGGAGAGGCTATGTCAAAAAGCGCTTCGAGTTTCCATTCAGGACGATGAATCCTGAAATTGCGAACTGTGTTGGCTGTGGACTTTCTCAAGCCTTTTGTTTGCGGCTCGATTCCCTGGCGTTTCAGGACTTCGATTTTTGTTCCTCTTTCAACGCTTAGCTTAAGTTCGCCGTTGAGCCTTTTTGCGTTTTTTACCGTCACCTTGGGAATCACAATCTTCT
>CAZYVR010000493.1:0-3720 GCA_964651145.1 uncultured Victivallales bacterium
ATAAAATATGCGCACAGAGCCAGCGGCAATCCTATGCCCAGTGATATCCAGCCTTCTTTTTTTATGCCTTGCAGATTGTCAAACATTCCCCCCCCCCCGTGAATGGAGCCGCGCACATAAGTAACATTTTATTTGTCGGGAAATATCTTGCCAGGATTGAGCACGTTGTTGGGGTCGAATGTCTGCTTTATGCTTTCCATCAGGGTTATTAATTCCGGCTGCATGACTTGGCGCATGTACTTTTTGCGCTTGCAGCCAATGCCGTGTTCGCCGCTTATTGTGCCTTCCAGCTTCGCGGTGGCGTCATAAAGTTCCACAAGAATTTTTTCCAGAACCTCGTGCCATTCATCCATGGACATTTCCGGCGGCTTGATTGGAGTCGAATGCAGATTTCCATCACCTGCGTGACCATAATTGGGAATGAGCACTTTGTATTTTTCCGATATTTTTTCTATTTTGCGAATCAGTTGAGGAATTTGGGCGAATGGCACAACCATGTCTTCAAGGCTTTGGACGGGGCTGTACACTTTAAAGGCTTCAGCTATGTTTCTGCGCACTTTCCACACGCGCTCCTGAGTGGTGAAATTGTCAGCCACATACACTTCTATTGCGCCGTGTTCCAGGCATGCTTCCCCGACTGCTTCATATTGAGCCTCTACCTGTTCTTCGTTATTGCCGTCGACTTCTATCAGCAGCATAGCCCCTGCCTGTTCGTAGGGGAGGTGTTCGTTCAGGTATTTGCAGGCTGTCTGAACCGCCAGCTTGTCCATGAATTCAATGGCTGTGGGAATAACGCCAGTTTCTGTCATTGCAATTGGAACCATGTCGATTGCGTCTTCCACGCTTTTGAAAAGAACCAGCAGGTCTACTTTTGTCTTTGGCAAGGGCATGAGTTTCAGGGTTACTTTTGTGAATATCCCGAGCGTCCCTTCCGAGCCGACCATAAGGTGGAGCAGGTCGTATCCTGTTACGTCCTTGATGCGTTTTCCGCCAAGCTGTATAATATCCCCCATCGGAGTTATAACTTCCAAGCCGCGCACGTAGCGTTCGGTCACTCCATATTTAATGGCTTTCCCGCCGCCCGCGTTTTCCGCCACGTTTCCGCCGATAAAGCATGTTTCCAAACTCATCGGATAGCCGGCGTAAAAGAGTCCGTATTCTTCCAGCGCATCATTTATCTGATTGGTTATGACGCCGCCTTCCACGGTTATCATCATGTTCTTTTCATCGATTTCCAGAATTTTGTTCATGCGCTCCAGCGACAGCGATATGCCTCCGTAAAGAGGAACGGCTCCGCCGGACAGTCCGCTTCCCGCTCCTCGCGGAGTGACTGGTATTTTTTCCCTGTTGGCCAGTTTCATTATAGCCGCTGTTTCTTCGGCGTTGAGCGGTTTTGCCACTGCTTCCGGCATGCGCGCGTAATGTTCATCCGCTATTTCATCGTGGCTGTATGCCTTCATTGCTTCGGCATCGTCAAATATCAGATTGCGTTCGCCGACTATTGCCTGGAGTTCTTTGATTATTTCCGGGGTTATCTTGTTGTATTGAATGTCCATTATTTATTGCCCGTTTCTTTTTTGAGTTGTTCCACAAGCGCGGGGCCGACTTCCATCATGTCTCCAACTATCCCAAAATCGGCGACGTTGAAAATCTGCGCGTCTGGATTTTTGTCAATAGCCACCACTGTTTCCGATGTCTGCATTCCTGCCAGGTGTTGAATCGCGCCCGAAATCCCGCAGGCAATGTAGAGCTTAGGGGAAATGGTTTTGCCGCTCAAGCCTATCTGGTGCGGATATTCTATCCAGCCTTTGTCCACTGCGTCGCGCGAGGCGCCTACTCCGGCATCGAGCGCTTTTGCCAGTTCGCGTATTATTTCGAAGTTTTCAGCCTTGCCCATGCCGCGCCCTCCGGCTACTACCACGTCCGCGTCTTCTATTGGCACGCTCTGCGACGTGTCCGGCACAAATCTTTCATATTTTATTCTTGACTCAAAGCATTCTAATGGGATATCGTCTTCTTTTATGATTTCCCCGCTTCGTGATTCGTCGCGTTCGGCGGGCTTGCTCGACTTTGGCCTGACTGTCGACATTTGCGGACGCGCGTTCGGGGTTTTTATTGTGGCAAGAATATTGCCGCCGATGGCCGGACGTGTCTGGAGCAGGTTTCCGGTCCCCTCTTCTATGTCCAGGACTGTGCAGTCCGCGGTCAATCCGGTGTTCAATTTTGTGGCAACGCAAGGCATTGCCGTGCGTCCGGTGGTGGTTGCGGCAGCTATCATTATTTCAGGCTTGTGCTTTTTTATAAGATGGCAAAGCGTTTTCTGATGCGGTTCAGGCAGGAAATTTTTCAGGGCCGGATTGTTCACATAATAGACTTTGTCGGCTCCTCGCTTTATAAGCTCGTCCAATTCTTTTGGGTCAATGTCATGTCCCAGGATTACGGCGCAAAGCGGCACATTCAGCTTGTCGGCCAACCCTTTGCCTCTGTTCAAAAGTTCGTAAGAAACGGAATGAATTTTTCCGCTCTTTTGTTCCGATAATGTCCAAACTCCCTTGTATGTCATTCTTTTCTCCGGATTTGCTAAATAAGTTCTTTTTCTTTGAGAAAGCCCAACAGAGCTTCTGCTGCTTTTTCGGCGTGGTCAGCTTCTGTGACTATAAATTTTTCGCACTTGCGCGAGACTTTTGGCGTAAATATTTTAACGACTCGCGTGGGCGAGCCTTTAAGTCCAAGATTTTCCTCTTTCACCTCTATGTCATCAACGCCCACTACCGGCAACTGCATTTTTTTGCTTTTTTGTTTTCCTCTAAGCGTGGGGAGGCGCGGGAAGCTTATTTCCTTGACAACGGTCAGCAGAGCTGGAAAGGGTATAAGCAATTCTTCGTATCCGCCCTCGACAAGGCGTTCCGCTCTGAATGACTCCTTCTTTTTTACGTCATAGATTTTGCTTGTGTATGTGGCGAGGGGCAAGTCCAAAAATGTCGCCACGCCCGGCCCCACCTGTCCGGTATCGCCATCCGTTGCGCGTTCGCCGCAGAGTATCAGGTCAAAGTCGCCGATTTTCTGGCGGATGGTTTCCGCCAGCACGTAAGACGTGGCCCATGTGTCCGCGCCTGCAAATTTTTTGTCGCTTGCCTGAATTGCGTCGTCGCATCCCATTGCCACGGCTTCTCTCAATGCTTTTGCGCAGTTCGGCGGCCCCATAGTCACAGCGGTAAGCGTGCCGCCGTGTTTTTCCTTGAGCTGGATTCCGGCTTCAATTGCATAAAGGTCGAGCGGATTAATAATGCTTTCAACTCCATCCCGGATCATGGTTCCTGTTTCCTGATCCATTTTGACATTGCTTGTCTCGGGGACTTGCTTGATTAGAACGATTATTTTCATTCTGTCCTTTCATATATCTAAATATTTTTTAAATTGTAAAATAGCAAACAGCGCAAAACGCTGATTTTATATAATTGAGCTCAGCCGTGTTTTGTCGGCGGCTATTGGCGCGCAATCAGAGTAATCTTATTGACAGTCAGGGCGTTGTCAAGCATTCGCCTTGAGTTTTTGCCTATATTTTATAATGTTGAATTTTCGTCTTGGCGGATTTGTTTAAGATTATCGGTTGAAGGATAAACTTTCTTAACGACATTGCCGTTTGAATTGCTGACTTTTATAAAGTAGGTTTTGTTCACAGAAACAACTTTACTGTTTTCATAATGGATAATTTTATCT
>CAZYVR010000494.1:0-3719 GCA_964651145.1 uncultured Victivallales bacterium
TGTGATGTACACTGCCGCCGAAGCGCTCAGAATAATTTCAGGACTTCTGCAGCCGCTTATGCCGGGCAAAATGAATGAACTGCGAGTGGCTTTGGGGTATTCCCAGGAAGACGCTGGCAATGTAAAAATAGAAGAGTTGAGGAAATGGGGCGGGCTTCCTGCCGGCAAGCCTGTAAACAACACAGACGGACTTTTTCAAAGAATTAAGCCTGAAGAGCCCGAAGGCAAGCAAAAGCCGCAAGAAGAAAAGAAACAAAAAGGGAATAAATCCTCCAAGCCTGAAAATAAAGAAGGCCTTGGACTTGTCACTATTGATGACTTTTTTAAGACTCAGCTGAAAACAGCTAAAGTCCTTGAGGCTGAAAAAATAGAAGGAGCCGACAAACTCCTGAAGCTGCAAATTGAAATAGGCTCAGAAAAACGCCAACTTGTGGCGGGCATTGCGCAATTCTATGCCCCGGAGGATATCATCGGCAAAACTATTGTTGTTGTGGCGAATCTGCAGCCCGCAAAAATAAGAGGCGTGGAATCTCAAGGAATGCTGTTGGCTGCAAAACAGGGCAAAGAGCTTAAGCTTGTGACAGTCGACGGCGAAATTTCAAGCGGCGCGTCTGTAGGATAGTCTTTAAAAAAGCCTGACGCAGTCAAAATAAAAAAAAAGAGCTCGATGCAATCGTATAAAAAGCCGGACTTTGTCCGGGCTTGGTCCAGCTGAGAACGCGCTGGTCGCCCACGGGGCGAAATTGCACAGAATAAAAAAATACGCTCGATGCAATCGTATAAAAAACCGGACTTTGTCCGGTTTTTATTTTTCAGGACTTTTGTCGGCTCCATCGCATTGCCGCGCTCGGGTAATTCCTCAGTGAAGCTGGCGCAACTGGCAAGCTTAGCTTATTTCCCGCTTCGCATCCCAACAAGCTGCAGACTTTTAATGCGCATGCGTGCTGTCGCCTAATTTCTTATATGCCAACGGCTTTCGGCTTTGCCGACCATCGCGTTCTCCGCTGGACCAAGCCCGGACATAGTCCGGTCTTTATTCCGACTCCGTCGGCTTTTTTATTTTTCGGGACTTTTGGCGGCTCCGTCGGGTTGCGCGCTAAGTTTTTTTTAACGACCTTTTTTCTTTTGAATAATTGCTTTGTGCGCGTTGTCCGTTTAATATAATTGTTTTGTGTTTTCTTAAATAATTTCGGAGTATTTTATGTATAAGGCGGCTACAATCGGCGTTTCAGGTTTCGGACAAACTATCTATGCAGACATCCTTAATGAGCGCGAAAAAGGAAATTTGCAGTTTACTGCGGCAACGATAATAAATCAGGAAGAAGAAAAAGAAAAGTGCGATCATCTTCGCTCTATTGGATGCAAAATATTTTCTGATTATAAAGAAATGTTGGCTGAACTCGGCTCCGAACTGGACCTTTGCTTCATTCCAACCGGAATACACATGCACGCGCCAATGACCATAGACGCTTTGCGCGCAGGAGTAAACGTGGTTGTTGAAAAACCCGTGGCGGCCACAGTTCAGGAAGTGGCGGCAATGAAGAAAGTCCAAGAGGAAACAGGCCGATTTGTGGCTGTGGGCTATCAGACAATGTACGTGCCCGAGACGGAGGCAATGAAAAGAAAAATCGTCAACGGCGAACTGGGAAAAATAAAAACAGTCAAATGCCGCGGACTCTGGCCGCGCACTGAAAAATATTATAACAGAAACAATTGGGCTGGAAAGCTTAAGTCCAATGGCAACTGGGTTCTGGATTCCCCATTCAATAATGCCCTTGCTCATCAGCTGAACATGGTATGCTTCCTTGCTGGAACCGAATTTGACAAGTCAGCGAAGCTCAAAACCATGCAGGCCGAACTTTATCGCGCTAAAGATATTGAAAGTCCCGACACTGCATGCTTAAAGTTTGTGTCAGACGCAGACACTGAAATATTTTTTATCGTGACTCACAGCCCTGAGATACAGTTTGGTCCGGAGATATTGGTTATTGGCGAAAAAGGCGAAATAAAATGGAACAACTCTGAAACAGTGTTCAATATTGACGGCAAGACGGAAACGTTAAAAAGCTCAAATCATTCTCAGCTAAGGGGATGCTTGCAGGAGCAATTGCAGAAGCGCATAACCGACAAAGATGCTTTTATTTGTGACCTTGACATCGCGGGAACTCAGACGCTTTGTGTCAACAGTGCGCATGATTCATCAGAGGTTAATTTAATAGGGTCTGAATGGACTGAGGTTGTTGATTTTCAGGATTCAAAATTGACTGTCATCAAAGACATTGAAAAAATAATAGCCGAAGCTTTTGAAAATGAAAAGCTCTTTTCGGAAATGAATGTGCCATGGGCAAAGCCGGGCAAGGTCATTTCTCTGGAAAACTACACGTCTTTTCCGCAAGCTTCTGATAAATAAAAAAGCTCGATGCAATCGGTAAAAGAACCGGATTTCATCCGGACGCCAGCCGGGGCGGAATCCCGGCTCGGCAAAGCCGAAAGCAGATCGCATAACTGAATTATGCGACAGCGCAGATGGAGTGTGGCTGCACTACAGCTTGTTGGTACGCAAAGCGACAACAAGCTGAATTTTGTATCCGCGCCAGCGTTAACATCAAGTTATTTTATTATTTCAAAGATGTAGTCACTTCCATCATAGATAGCTTCTTTAGCTATGACCTTTATACATTTGTCAGTCTCCTCAATCCTAAAAGGATTGCCAGTCATCGGATTTATCAAATCTTTCTTGTCGACCTCCTTGCCCAAGCGTTTTGAGAAAGCTATATGAGCCGCAAGAAAACGGGCTTGGAGCATGGAGTATTTTTTTGAGTAGTTTATCCATGGCATTGCGAACATTTGGGATAAAATATATTTCTCGGGAGCTTGCAGGAAAAATATTTTTGAAAATTTATAATAAGGCAAATTAATATGTTTTTGAACTTCTTTGTTATGCTTTAACCCCCAAAGTAAATCAGATTCGGGGGAATGGGATATAACATTAAATCGTTGCTTTGAGGTGCGTGACACGTTATCCCAGTCTAAACGGAATATGTCATTTGCGAAATCCTTAATGTTTCCTCCGTAGTCAGAATTCCAGCATCCTCGAACAACCTCTAAAATTCCAAGATTATGAGCATATTCGAACCCAGACACAAAGCACATTGCTTCGTTGCCAACAAGAAGGCGCTTATCTAGATATTTTTTCTCATGTTCAATGATGTTTCTCAGCTTCGCAATGGTATTGTTGCTGCATGGGCTTTGCAATATAATTTTAACTGCATATAAACCTATGTTTTTAGTGGCAATATTTACAAGGCTTGAAATAACAAACGGCTCCTTGCTGACAGTATCTGCTATTTTAAAAATATTTTCAACGGCTTGCAGAGCAGAATCCGTTTTCCCTTGGGCAAGCGCCCAGTTGGTTCGCAATAATTCAATCTTCCCGATGTGCCTTAGTTTATTGAGGTGAGGAAGAGTGCACTCATAGCCATCAGTGAGTTTTAATTTAAAGTCACAGTTTTTTTTGTCTAATATTTTGCTAAGTTTGATAAAAACTTTTTTGTTTTCGCGAAAATATTTTTCGGCATAAATAATTGCTTCTCTTCTTTTTTCTTTTTCTTTTTCTTTTTTCTCCTTTAACTCTGAATCTTTATCATATTTGAAAAGACTGGCGATATCTAGGGTCTGTCCGTAAAACTGAGTTTTTGGCTTGGGATTTTTTCAAAGCT
>CAZYVR010000495.1:0-3706 GCA_964651145.1 uncultured Victivallales bacterium
TATTCAGAGCTGTTCCAAAACTACTCCAAAGAAGAGATTGAGAAATATATCGGATACGCGGCAAAAGTCAGCGCCTCCGACGGCATAATGACGCATTACGCAGAAACCCACGACAACAGCCGTCTTGCGGCTCAGTCTGAGATTTACGCAAAAATGCGAACAGCCCTTTGCGCGCTGACATCGAGCAACGGCTCCTTCGGCTTCGCGAATGGAGTGGAGTGGTTCGCCAAAGAAAAAATTGACGTTCACGAAGACCGCGCCCTGAATTGGAACAATCCCAAAAATCAGGTCGACTTTATAGCCAGACTTAATTTGCTTCTTATATCTCATCCGGCATTTCACAATGGCTCAAGCATTGATTTTGTCCATAACGACTCAAATGACACATTGATATTTCAGCGCTCAGACAGAAAAGGAGAAAATCGAATATTGACGCTGATAAATCTGAACTGCGAAAAAAGCGAGGGCATTCAAATTGACTTGGCAAAGACGCCGTTCGAGCCCGGCGATTCATTGACGGACATGCTCTCCGGCCAGACAAAAAATTTCAAAAAACTGAAAAATAAATATGCCTTGACTATGTACCCGGGAGAAGTCCTCTGCCTGACGGCTGACCAGAAGGCTATGCAAATCATTCTCGAAACCGAAAGTAAAAGTATACGGCGTCCTGATCGCATAGACATACAACGGGCGCGTGCAATGGCAATGGAGGCGATTGTCAAAAAACATCAGTCTCCGGTGGTCCCGCATGATAATATTGACAAACTGGCGAAAGCGCTCTTAAACGATCCTTTCGAGTTTCTCGAACAATTATATCCAGAAGGCGAAACCCCCTGCACTATCTGGAACTGGCCGGAAGATTTAAGCAGACAGACAATGCTTCCGCCAAAACACCTCTTGCTAGTTAAGGCGCCGCATCGTTTCCGGGCGGCCATTCTCGACCACGACAATGTAATAGCGCAACACGACAGCCTCAAAGACAGCTCCGGCAACTATTTTGCAATATTCGCGTCCTTAACTACGCCGCGAAAGCACTCCGCGAGAAAAATCAGGATTGCGGCGTACCACAACAACACATCCCGCCGCGACCAGTCTGAATTGCTCCTCCTGGCTCAAGACACAGCGGCAATCAAGACAACTTTCACAAACAAAGAAATACGAAAAACACCATTAACATATCTTGGAGGAAACGGATGCGGAGCCATTACTCACCAGTGCGTGGAATGGGCTCAATTAAGAAGCCGCTACGACGCGCTTCTTCTCGGCAACCTGAACCTAGAATATCCGGAAGACAGGCATATCATGTGGCGCAGATGCCGCATATGGGCTCTTTATCATGGCAGGACGCACCAGTTGTCAATGGACTCAACCCATTCATTTTCCATCCATCCCGATGGAGGCGGAATCTGGCGCTTCCATATTCCAGTAGGCAACGGCTTGTATGTGGACATAACTATAAAGACAACAATAGTCCAAGGAAGAAACGCCTTGCGAATGAACATTATCCGTCATCCAGACAACAACAAGAAGCGCTATGCGAAAGACAGAAACCCTATCCACCTAATAATCAGGCCGGATGTTGAAGACAGAAACTTTCATTACGACACCAAGGCATTCGCGGGTCCCGAGCATGACTGGCCCCGAGCAGTAAACGCGTCAGGAAAAACAATCAGCTTTAATCCTTCAGGTCATCGGGAATTGCTCCTGAGAGCAAGCAAAGGCCGGACTGTGTTAGAGCCGGAATGGCAATACCACATACATCTTCCCAACGAGGCGGCTCGCGGCCTGGAAGCCCACTCCGACCTCTTCAGCCCAGGCTACTTTGAACTTCAGCTTTCCGGCAATGAAAGCGTGGAACTGCTGGGGCAAATATTAACTTCCGACGACAAGCAGAAAGTGGAGTTCATGCCTCAGTCCAACCTGAAAAACCTTAAAGCTCAAGCAGACAACACAACGGAAGAAGTTCTCCTTCAGGCAATAAAACCGTATGTCGTAAAAAGAGGCGAATTAAAAACAGTCATTGCCGGATATCCCTGGTTCCTCGACTGGGGCAGAGACACCCTTATATGCGCGAGAGGCTTGATAGCGGCGGGAATGCTTGACGAAGTAAGGGACATACTAATACAATTCGCAAAGTTTGCGGAAAACGGCACGCTCCCCAATATGATACATGGCGAAAACGCCTGCAACAGAGACACCTCCGATGCGCCTCTGTGGTTTTTCGTGGCCTGTCAAGATTATTGCAAGGCTGCTGGAAGCATGGAACTGCTATCTATCAAAGCAAAGGACAGCACAAGCATGCTTGAGGCGCTTGAATCTCTGGCGCAAGGCTATATTGACGGAACGCCAAACGGCATAAAAGTCGATCAGGAAAGCAATCTTGTTTACAGTCCGCCGCATTATACATGGATGGACACCAATTATCCGGCTGGAACACCACGCGAAGGTTATCCTATTGAAATTCAGGCGCTATGGTTTTCCGCGCTCAATTTTCTGTCTGAAATCTCCAAAAACAAAAAGCGTTGGGCCAGAATGGCAGCGAAAACAAAAGAGTCTATACACAAATATTACTGGCTTGAAAACAAACAATATCTATCCGACTGCCTGCACGCAAAGCCTGGAACTCCGGCAGCGCAAGCATTGCAGGACGATCATCTGCGTCCCAATCAATTATTTGCCATCACCTTGGGGGCGCTCGACGATATTTCAATGGGCAAGTCAATACTAAGAGAAGCCTCCAGATTGCTGATTCCCGGAGGAATACGAAGCCTGGACAATCGAAAAGTCGATTTCCCGCTGCCAATAAAAAGCGACGACGGCAAACTGTTGAACATTCCCGATTCCCCTTACTGGGGGCGTTACGAAGGCGACGAAGACACTAGAAGAAAACCAGCATATCATAACGGCACCGCCTGGACATGGCCGTTTCCATCTTATTGCGAAGCGCACTGCATTATTTACGGAAGCTATGGACAGAAAACCGCCAGCGCCATTCTCTCTTCTGCTAAATTGCTCCTTGACAGCGGCTGTGCAGGGCAAATGCCGGAAATTTTGGACGGAGACTTCCCACATGCTCAACGAGGTTGCGATGCCCAAGCCTGGGGCGTAACCGAGCTTTACAGGGTATGGAAACTGCTTCATTCTTAAACTCTGAGGATAGATATTCCGAAAAAATGGCCTTTTGAGGAAATATTTTCATATGTGGAGCTTGATTGTGAAACTTTTTTGGGCATATGTATATAATTGAGGCAATATTTTAATAAAATAATAAAAAAACGAGACTATTATGAAAAGAGAATTTCTTAGATTTCTCGCTGTATTCGTCCTTTTGGGCGCAACTTTATTTGTTGGCGGATGTGACCAGAAAATGCCATGGCAGGAAGAGGAAAAGCCGCCTGAAAAAACGGAAAAAGAACTTCTTCAAGAAGAATACAACGAGCTGAAGGCAGAATACAACGAAAAGGCAAAAGCGCGTGAAGATCTCCAAAAATTAGTAAAGGGCGATAAAAGAGGCAATAAAGCTGGCGGCATATCAGTTAATATTATCTGCGGTAAATGCGGTCAAAATAAAAGTATCAAAAGCGGAGCAAACCCTGGGAAATGTTTTTACTGCAGCAACAGAACTGTTTGGAAAGCTGAAGCATTCCGCGACGACAGAGATCAGGACGCGCGTCTGGCAAACTTAAACAAAATAAAAACTCTTCGA
>CAZYVR010000496.1:0-3701 GCA_964651145.1 uncultured Victivallales bacterium
GCCGACAAAGCCGCCGATGTTTCTGATTGGATGTTCCAGGTGGTAAAACGCGGAAAGACAACTTTTGCGGAATTAGCTCCCTCTATTGGTCTTGTTGCGACTACAGCTGCTGCTGCCGGAGTGGGCTTGGATGAGTTCGGCGCGTCGATAGCGACGATGACTCGCAGAGGGATAAAAACGGAGAATGCGATCACCGCTTTGAACGCTATAATTGCCACATTTCTGAAGCCAACTGACGATGCGGCAAAATATGCAAAGACGCTCGGGTTTGAGCTTTCATCAGCGACCATCAAGAGCGAAGGCTTGAAAGGTGTATTCGAAAAAATAGCCAAGCTTCCTCCCGATGCAATCAGCAAACTTTTCCCGAATAAAAGAGCTATCCGAGGCGTTCTCCCCGCTCTTCAGAGCATGGAAGGATTCAATAATGACATTAAGATCATGGGAAATCGCGCTGGGGCGGCTGACAGAGCATACGCAAAAATGGCCAAGACATTGTCGATGAGTTTGGCAAGGCTGAAACAGGCTGGGATAGCAATTCTTTCAGTTGTTGGCGAGGCGTTGTCAAAGCCAGTGGCCAGGCTTTCAAAAATGATGATAGGCATGGCGAAAAATGTCAGCAAATGGATTAAGAAAAATAAAAGAGTTGTTGTTTCAATCGTAGCTTTGATTGGAATTGCCGGAGCAGCTGGAGCTGTGCTCTTGACATTTGGAATGATAGCAAAAATCCTCGCAGTTACGTTCGGTGTTTTATCTGGAATTATAACTGTATTGGGCGCAAGCATCGGCATCTTGGGCTCAATCCTTGCCGCATTGATTTCACCTATTGGGCTGGCGACTGTGGCAATTGCCGGACTTGGCGCGGCTATTCTTTACTATTCCGGCATCGGCGCAAAAGCTCTCGAGTGGCTGGCTGGAAAATTTCAGATCCTTAAGGAATTTGCGGTAAAGTCATGGAAGGCGATAGCCGATGCCCTGGTTGCCGGGAACTTCCAGCTTGCCGCAAATATCTTATGGTCGTCATTAAAGGTCGCATGGCAGGCAGGAATCAACGAGCTTCAGAAATACTGGGCAAATTTTAGCGCGTGGTATCAGAAGACTACCGCTGAAGTTTTTTACGGGACAATGAGCATCATAACCGATGCCTGGGCGGGATTGAAAACTGCCTGGACAAATACCGTTTCCTTTCTATCGGATATCTGGAACATCTTTTTAAACAATCTCCAAAAGGCTTGGAATGTTTCGCAGGGCTGGCTCCAGAAAAGCTGGCTCAAATTCATGGGCATTTTTGACAAAAACCTCGATGTCGAAGCCGCTATAAAACTTGTCTATGACGAACTCAAAATGAATGAGGGCGAAGCCCGGGATAAACTCAATAAAGCCTTGGGAGATTCAGCTGCAAAATCCAACAAAGACAAAGCCGGAATAGAGGCCGATCGCAAATCCATGCAGGACATGATCGAAAATAATCTCGTTGGCGACCTGGGACAGATTGAAGCGGACTCAGCGGCGTCCCTTCGCGAGTCAATGGAAGCTCTCAAAAAAGCCAAAGAAGAATGGGACAAGGCAATCAAAGAAGCCAAAGTTGCTGGAAAGAAAAGACGTAAAAAGGGCGGTTCGCTGGATGACATGAAAAAGAAACTCGAAGGCGTTCCAAATGTCCTTGACGCAGTAAAAGGAAAGATCGAGATTGCGGGCTCTTTCTATGCGCAATCGGCGCGGGCTTTGTCATCCGGCAACGTTGCGGAACGCACAGCAAAAGCCACCGAAGACATTCGTAAAAACACAAAGAAAACTAACCAGCTTCTGGAGAAGAATGATTCTTCTGGACTGGTATTTGAATAGGGAGAAATATGGCGCGGGTTGAACAGGGATTTTTTGACAGGACACAGGCGGTTGACAGTTCAGGGAACTACACCACCGCCGAGGTTCCTTATTTTGTTTTTGCCGCAGGATCAGAAGAAGAGGCGATCCAGGCTGTACGCGAGGAAGCTCCATCTGATTTTAACGGGCTGGTATTGGATGCAATTGAGATTGATGAGCGCATCAATGAAGACACTTTTAAGGTGACGGTTCAGTATCAGGAATCCGCAGGAACATCATTCTCAAATGTTGACGAAAACGAGCCTGTTTATTCATTCGATACCGGAGGCGGGACTCAGCATCTCACGCAGTCAATTGATACTGTCGGCAGGTATCCAAGCGACGCTCCGAATTACAAGGGCGCGATTGGATATGACGGCGAGAATGTGACGGGGATTGACATCGTTCAGCCGGTGTCTAATTTCGCTGAAACACACTATTTGCCTGACAGCAAATTTACCACCGCGTATAAAAAAGGCGTGGCTAAAATCACCGGCACAATGAATAACGGTTCGTTCCGAGGATACGCGGCTGGCGAAGTCCTGTTTCTTGGCGCAAACGGCACAAAAAGAAGTGACGATTCAAGCAGTCCGTGGGAGGTCACTTACAAGTTTGCAGTCTCGCCGAATCGCAAAAACTTCAAGGTCGGCGACATCACTGTGGGCAGGAAATACGGCTGGGATTATATGTGGGTTCGTTATGCCGACGAAGTGGATGATGACAAGAAAACTCTGATTAAAAAGCCAATCGCTGCTTACATCGAGCGCGTGTACATGATTTCAAACTTTAGTGGACTGGGAGTTGGTCGATGAAGAAAGTAACGACAGGACAAAAATTTAGACCTAAAGCCAACACGTGGAACTCGTTTGTCGATGCCGCGGTTTATGTAAAAGGAAGGCAATCGGGCCTTACAAGCAAGGCTTTGAGAAGGGATACAAAGTCCGGGATTGTTCTTGTGCGGAACTCAACAGATGAAGATTTGGGTCAGTTCGCGGTTGTCGCTCTTGGGGCACTTATAATTACTCCAGCCGATAATGAACAGGAATTCAGAAGCAATCTTCCCGTCTTTGAAGCGGAGCTCATCACTGCCGAAAACAAGAATAAGACAACAGTGATTTTGCAAAAACCGATAAAGAAAAATCAAGTAGGCCCGGCAATGCTGACTGGGATTACTCCTGCAAAAATCAATGTGCTAAATGAGGGACATGAGTTTGCGGACGCGGATGTCGAAAACGGACTTAAATCCAGCGATTCAGGCACGATAAGTATCCTGTGGAAAGAGCCGGGAACAGGCGAAGATAAATGGGCGATCCTTCTGCTTGGCGCGTCCGGATCCGGAGACACCTACGATGGCTATTTCAAGGCCATCAACTCTTCGGAAGAGGAAACCCAAAAGGTAAAAATCACAAGCGGGTTTTCGGTCATAAATAATAAGTTTGCGTTTAACGTTCTGGACAATGCCCTTACCGACGAAAGCGGCAACACTTTTGCGGCGGAACTGACAATCACAGCCAAAACCTATATCTATCTTCAGGCCACTTACGACGCGAACAGTAAAACCGTAAATGAGCCCACAATTGAGCAATCCGCAAACTTTCCATTGCCGGAGCCGAATGCGTTTAAAGG
Organism: uncultured Victivallales bacterium; assembly: GCA_964651145.1. Classification (GTDB taxonomy): domain Bacteria; phylum Verrucomicrobiota; class Lentisphaeria; order Victivallales; family GWF2-45-14; genus CAZYVR01. Next base: position 3,487 of record CAZYVR010000496.1, read on the forward strand.
TTTGATCGCAGTCATAGAATGGGACAGCGAAAATGGGACAATTTCGAAGATTACCCAGCAACGACATGGCGTGATTGAAGGCATAATAGTGGGGACTTGTTAAATGAAACTTTGGCTGAAAGACAATAAAATAGTGAACGCAAATAACCTTGTCTGCGAGGATGACAGGTGTCCGTGCGGCGGAGTATTTGTCCCAGGATTTTATGTTGTTTTTC
>CAZYVR010000497.1:0-3615 GCA_964651145.1 uncultured Victivallales bacterium
CATTCTGTGCAGAGCAATAAACTCTGCCGTGTTATTTAAAGCTTTTCCAAATAACAGGGTAATCGGGTTATGCGCAGGCTCCTCTTTATAAACGTATCTGAATGCCCACGCTAGCGAGCAGACATTCAAAAAAGAATTAATGCTCGAAAAAGACCAGTGCGGTTTTTTCCTGAGCTCCATAAGTGACAACATATCTTTCTCCTCCTTTGTTCCGCTTTCTAAGCGGCGCTTGTGTCCAGATTTTGTCTGGTTGGTTAATAAAAGAGGGGCCGGACAATGCCTTAACACTGCCCGGCCCCCTTGGCGGCGGTTCCCGATGCCCGGATGATTTTTATCTGTCAGGCGGCCTTGCCCTGTTTCTGCAGCTCATCGATAAGACTGCTGCACTGTTGTCGACTTAAGTCACGCGCATCGGCCGCGCTATAACGGCGCAGGCAGTTGCTCATGTCCGCGCCTGTTCGTTTGGCCAGGTCGACAAGATAGCCGATCTGGCGCGGACTGGCAGCCTCCTCTTTAGAGCTTACGGGCAAAGTTGCCCTGATGTTTATCTCTTCCTCCACGGACTCCTTCACAAGCGCGAAGGTATCGTGGATTCTTCTTTTCAGCTCCTCCGGCGAAAGGCTGTCCGACAGCTCGACCTCCACAGCCGCATGATAGCTCTTGCTGCTGTAGTCCTGCTCCGCCGGTATCTTCTTCGAGTACGACGCGTTTAATTTCAACATTGAAACCTCCTTAAGCTGCTGTTGAATAATTGAATTCATTCATCGTTAATTGATCGATTTTTACAGCATGCCCGTAAACCTCCCGGCCATACTGATTTTCCACTGCGCTTTCAGCGGTAATTGCCGCTTCAAAACGGTTATTTGCGCGGACAGGGACAATCACTTTGCCTATTTCTTTTCCGCAATTGACGATCCCTAAAACCACTTCGTAGAAATTCATATCTACCTCCATTTTTATTAGTTATTCATGTCTAAAAAAATTACCGGGGTTTCATCTTTCATTTCCTGATTCTTGCGTATTTCATCTGTAACATTTATAATGCTTTCGCTGATTTGCCGGTCCTCGCTTTCAGGCAGGAATATCTTTCTGCAGGAATAACCTGCAAGCCCCATGCCGCTCAACGCCAACAGCCCTCCGACCGGCAGCATAAAGTACCCGAGTCCCTGAATTAAAAGACCGGAAATAAACGCAAGACCACCGGCTGCCGAAATAACAGCGCCGGCAATAATCGCCTTTCTGACAGCGTCAGAAGATTTACCGACAACTCCTATCAAAATCCCAAGTCCGGATACTGCAATTCCAAACGTAATCATTACAGATCCTGTGCCAGCGACAGCCGTGCCGACAGCAATTACAGGCGCTGAAAGTAGAATCAATCCGGCTCCTGCGGCGGCTGTTCCTAAGCCAGCTCCAAGGGCTTTGTAAGGATCCTTTTCCAGCTGCGTCCTGAGATTTTTCTGGAAGTCAATAAGCTTTTGAATTTTATCGTTGTCAGGCGAGCATTTGTAAGCTACGGGTTTTCCGCAGCTCGGACAGTGTTTGAAATACTTCAGGTGATGACGTTTGAAACCCCATGCGCAATACGGACAGTAAAAGAAATACTTTTGGTGAATACTCCACCTCCTTCCATTCTATAAAAAAACAAACAGGAGAAATGTCCCGCTCATATAATTATAACAATGGAATAGCCGGCATTTAGGCTAATGCGCAAGGGCTTTCTGATTGAGCATTTCTTTCTTTACATTCTCAATCAGTTCTTTTATGTCCGTATCATCAGGGGTTATGTTAAGAATTCTCTTGAGATCTGAGAGGCCTTTTTCGTATTGCTTCATATGGAGGTAAATATTGTAACGTGAAAAAAGATACATCCTGTCGTTTGGGTGTTTTTCTATAAGGCGATTTACATCATTCAGAGCTTTATCATACTCTTTACGATTCAGGTAAAAATCGCTCCTTCTGAGATAGCCGCTGTCTGCTTCTGCAGGATCTTTCAACTTAGTCGAGAGGTTGATGATCTCCAATGCCTTATCATATTTCTTGTTGCTTTCAAGAGCCTTCGCGTACATGGCTGTCATAGCTGCGCGTTTATGGCTCAGAATATCTTTCAACCATAGATTTTTCATTATTTCCAGTGATTTTTCCGGATCGTCCTTAAGATATACAGCCGCTTGAAAAAGCGCTCTTGAAGCGTTGTCGCCTCCTCCGTCGTCTGCTTTTTGCTTAAGGTTCAAAGCATTATCTCTGAGTCTGAAATATTCCTCGCTTTTAGTGGTCCACTCCGGCCAGCGGCTCTTAATTTTGTCAAGATAAATCAATGCCACAGTCGGGTGCATCCTCTGAAACTCCAGGTCAGCAAGGTTCATAAGTTGGCTGCGCTCTGCGTTTTCAATATTGCTTTTTTTATTGTGCCATTTTAAATATAATGTGCCCGAAATAGCTATAATGGGAAACACCGCAGCAGAAACAACTTCCTTCAGGATATTCGACCTGACTCGCAGCGCTTTCCTGCAACCGCCAAGGGCCGCCCTGAACTCTTCAGCTGACTTGAATCTTTCCGATGGATTTTTAGCGCACGCCTTTAGAGCGACTTTATTGAGATGCTCGAATCCTTTTATTTCCTTGCTTTTATTGAATGCTTCAGGCAGCGATGGAAATTTATCTGGAGAGTATCCGGTAAATGTGCAGTAAAGGAGTTTTCCCATAGCGTAAAGGTCGGCCTCGGCTCCTGTTGTTTTCTCAGGAGGAATAAATGCAGGGGTGCCAGCTACGCTTAATGAAGTGGAATCTGACGCAGTAAGACCAATATCTGCCAGCTTGAGGACGCCGTTTGCATAGATGATGTTTGACGGCTTTATATCCCGATGCACAAGCCCGGCCTGATGCAACGCTTCAACAGCGTTAAGAAGGCTGTTAATAAGAGTGATCACATCTTGTTGCTTCGACGCTCCACGTTCTTTCAATCTTGCTTCGAGCGTATCGGAAATATACACTTGATTATCATGGGATAAATCATCGGCAAGCTCCATCACATAATACAGAAAATTTTCGGTTTCTCCTACATGATAAATCTCCACCAGATTAGGATGTTTGGGGACTTTTGTCCTGAATAGCTCTATTGCTTTTTCCTCACGACGCAGAACCCCAAGGTTTCGCAGTCTTGTAATATTAAGCGCCTTAACCGCGCGCCGTATGCCGTTGCGATCAAGCGCCGTCCAGACATCGCCGTAAGCGCCGCTGCCGCAACATTGCTCAACGGTAAAATCAGGTATGTCAGGTTTTATCATTATATTTCCTTTGTTTTATTTTATTTTCCAGCACAGACATTTATTTCTTTGCCGAAATTTTCCTTGTTTTTATTACGCGGTACTTGATATCGGACAACTTGTTCCCAGTCGCTTTTCAAGCTTTTTCAGTATATGCTGATTTTCCCTTATAAAATCAAAATTCTGCTGATGTTTACATGATTCCCTGAGCGAATCGATAAGCTCACGATCCTGTTTTATATCATCAAGGATTTTTCTGCATTCAGCACATTTTTTCAGGTGCATTGCGCATTTTGTTTTTGCGAACAGGTTTGCCGCGTTATCAAGATGCCGCTCGATTTTTTCTTTT
>CAZYVR010000498.1:0-3610 GCA_964651145.1 uncultured Victivallales bacterium
AAATTGTCTTTTGGGACTATTTCTCCTTGAACCCCTGAGCCTACAATATAATCTGTGGGAGGATGATTTTTTACTCCGAATTGGGCATGCGCGACAAAGCGGCCAAGCGGGGCTTGAGGGATCCCATAAACTGAAAGATTTACTATGCCTGTGTTTTTTTTGAATTCAGGATTATGTGTCAGTGTCAGAAATATCCATTTGTCGTATGGCAACATAGGGCCTGTGTAAAAAACATGCTTGCCTTTGTCGGTGTCGAATGTCGCATGGAGTTCAGGCTTTTTGCTCCATCGTCTTTGTTTTGCGTAGATTTCAAATACGCCTTTCCACGAAGCTAGGACGCATTTGCGTTCCTTCTCAAGTTTTGGCATTCGCAGCCACATGGATATTGTAAATCCATGTTTAAGCTCTTCAGCCGAGGGCATTGCAACTTGCATTGCCTTTTTGCCCTTTAACGAAAGTCCTTTGCCGGATATCCCTGGCGTTGATTTTTCTGATGAGTCAAAATCATATTGCGCATGTATTGGCAGAGGCGGCGATGGCTTAGGTTTGTCTTTACCATTGCGGCAGGATGCTGCAAGCAATATGCAGAGCATTGGAGCCCATATTTTCATTGCGCTTTTTGTTGCAAAAAAAGTGTTGATTTTCATGTTGAAACTTTCTATTTAATTTTTTTGTTTTGTTTATTTCATGCCCCAGAATACGCGAGGATCGCTTCCTGGTGATGTGCCGTCAACCGGCGCAAATGGGCCTTTTTTTGAGGACACATGCCCGTCGCAGTAGAGCACGTTGCTTTTTCCTGAATGCGGATAAATCAAATCTTTCCAGCCTGCACTGGTTGCATATCCGTTCACGAAATATCCATTTGCCGTTGCACGCGCTATCTTGGATGGGGAGTGGAAGAATTTTGCAAATTTTTTATTTGTAAGCTGGTTGTTTATTCCGGTCGTTGTGTACATGGGTTTTGTTGGCGCGTGGCAGTAATACCATCCGCCATCGTCAAGTGGAGGCGATGGGATTTGTGGCTCCAGCTCCGGGCATACGAAAAGGTTGTCTTTTTTCCATGGAAGAGTTGTCATATTTAAGTAGTTGTATGCCAGAAATTCGGCCCATGTTTTTTGATCCCATATGGGATAACTCCAGTCAACATCGCGTATTTCGTAATTGTCGTTGTCCATGTTATACATACAAAGAGTCAGGGCTGTTTGCTTGTGCTTGTTGACGCATGAGATTTCTCTTGCCACGCTTTTAGCTCTTCTTAACGCTGGCAGAAGCATGCTTGCAAGGATTGCTATTATGGCTATTGCAACTAGCAGTTCGATGAGTGTAAAAGCCATTCTTTTTTTTGTGTTTGACTTGTTTTTCTTTTTGTGTTTTCTCATTTATTGCTCCTGGAACTGTCCATTTATTTGCAGTTTGGGGTTTAATGGCTTAAGCAGATCTTTTTTATCTTTGCCATTTATCTTTGCCAGAACGTATTCGGCCGCGCGTTCGCCTAACTTTGTTTCGGGGGTGACAATGAAAACACCTTCTTTTACGTAGTCTTTTGCAAACCATTCTGAAGCAAAATATGCCGCCTCAAAATCTTTGCCTCTTTTCTTTTCTTCTTTAAGGTATTCATACGACTTGAAAAAGAACGGGATATTGGAAATGACCGCGTCTGTTTTAGGATATTTTTTGAAAATGTCAGCGCAATATTTTTGCGCGTCGATTTTTGACGGAATGATTATTTCCATTTCTGAAGGGAGCCCTGCTTTTTTCAAGGCGTCCTTCACCCCGGCTCTTCTTTCAATTTTCGAATAGTGCGGTGATTTTTTAGAGCCGCAGTCAAACCAGACTATATTGCGTCTGCCTTTGGCCATCAGGTATTCGGCAAGGCGAGTTGCGCCTGCGCGCTCGTTGAATAAAAAACGTCCCCATCCCGGAGGGGCGTTGTCGTTGTTCAGCCAAGCCGAAGGGTGTTTTAATGTTAAAAGTTTTTCCATTATTTTTTCATGAACAGTCATTTCCGGGAGGCAAATTATTCCGTCAACGCAGAACTCGGAAAAAATTTGGGGAAAGAAAACCATGTCTGTTCCATGGCTCTGATCGAGAATAAGCGGCGCTATTTCCAAGGTGTAGCCGTTTTGGGCAAGAATATTTGTCATGCCATTTATATATTGAAGTTGGGAGGTGTAAATTCCTTCTCTGCCATTTTTTTCTATTTTTCTTGTTTGAAAACATGCTATCCGGTGGAATCTTCCGCTTCTTATGGAGCGGGCTGCCGAGTTGGGCATGTAGTTCAATTCTTCGCAGGCGCGCTCTATTATTTTCCGCGTTTTCAGCGCTACCTGTGACGCGTCATTGAAATATCGCGACACTGTCTTGAGCGTAACTCCGGCAGTTTCTGCTATATGTTTTTGGGCTATTTTCATAAAAACCAATCTATTGTCTCACGTGTGACAATATTATATAGCAAGGAGCCGCATTTGTCAAGCGACTTAGATTTCGAGTTATTTTGCAAGCTCGCCGTGATGGCGGATTATTTCGCCGTGGACCATGTAGTATACATCTTCGGCTATGTTTGTTGTGTAGTCGGTTTTTCGGGATTTCCCGTTATGAGCAGCTTTGCTTTTTTATGGATCTGGATGTTTAATTCGTCGTCTTTGCAGACTTCAACTGCCAGCGCTGCGTCCATGTTCATGAGGGCGTCAAGACTTTTTTTAGCATTTTGCGGGTTATTTTTATCAGGCTAGAAAAGTCCATCGGAATATCCTCGTCATTTGCCTTTGATTTTGGCTTTTTCGCAATGGAATAGATATTCCGCTGTGTTCTGCAAATTACTTTACAGCGATATTGTTAGGGCGCTGTTAGACTGAAATTAGCAATGCGTGAAATTTGTACAACACCAGCTGGATTTCTTGCTGTCCTGTTTTTGGGACAGTATGTGCCATTTATTGCATTGCTGTTATTGGCTCTTTTTCAGTTAGTTATGACTTTTGAATGTTTTTTGCTGCGAAAAGTGTGCCATGCTTGAGCCGCATTGTTTGTTTTTGATGTTTTGCTCTTTTGGTTCCATCTTTTAATAGCTTTGTTATTAGTGACTTATGTCTTAAATATAGTTTGTGGCGCTGGAATTGCTTTATTTAAAATCCAATTGGAACATACAGTAAAGCGCGGGAGGGTTATTGAGGCATGACTATGTGAGTTTTGCTTATTAAAAGGGGAGTTTTGCTGCGGATTTTCATTCTTTGATTTAAATGGAGTTAAATGTAAAGGGAATGCGTCATGAAGAATCTGCAATTTTTAACGTTGTTGAAGCCGTTCAGGTATTTGATTGTCGGGGCGATGGTCAGCCTGATAATTTTCACCAATCTGGGGCTGATAATGCCTTGGATGCTGAAAGTGATAATAGACCGGGTGCTTGGGTCTTCTGACTTGGGGTATTTGTACATAATTCTTGGCGCCATACTGTTGGTGTATGCCATTCGCGAAATATTTTTCTACATTAGTCATTATCTTATTTATTATGTGTCGCAACGAATAATGTTTGACGTCCGAAAAAAGCTGTTCAAGCATTTGAACTAAGCCGCTGTCGCGGCAGTCAACGTTAATGGAGATTAAATAGTGGCAT
>CAZYVR010000499.1:0-3602 GCA_964651145.1 uncultured Victivallales bacterium
TATCGAACTTAGAAACATTAACGAGATTAAGCCTTACGAAAAGAATCCGAGAATCAATGACGACGCGGTGGAAGCTGTGGCAAAAAGTCCACCAGTAAAAATTAAAGCAAAATTCTACAAGAGAAAATATCTCATCACCAGTAATGGAGAAGTCTTCAGAATGACATTCAAAGGGAAGTTGTGCATACGAATGCAACGCCTCCGCAAGCATTCTCATGGATATCTTCGTGCAACTATTCATAAGCGTGATGAGTATGTTCATCGAATTGTAGCGCGGTGTTTTGTGGAGAATCCTCACGGATATCTTGAAGTTAATCACAAGGATGGAAATAAGGCTAACAATAAAGCATCAAATCTTGAATGGTGTACAAGATCTCAAAATAATCGGCATGCATTCAAAATTGGACTGCGTACGAGTGATGAAATGTCTATGATAGCAAAACGCCCCAGACCATCCCAGAGACTTTTCACTGACGATACGGTTGCAAATATTCGCTCCATGATTCAAGATGGTTTTTCCGATGGAAAAATAGCAAAGATTTTTAATTGCAGCCGAGGGTCAATATATCAAATCAGAACAGGAAAAAGTTACAAACAGGAGAAGAAGAATGCTTAAGATTGTTTATTTCAAGGTTGATGAATTGATTCCTTACAACAATAACCCAAGAATCAACGATAAAGCTGTTGCCCCGGTTGCAGAATCCATTAAGGAATTTGGTTTTAAAGTGCCGGTGGTTATTGACGAAAATCATGTCATTATTTGTGGGCACACAAGATTTCTTGCGGCTAAATCGCTAAACATAAAAGAACTCCCATGTGTGATTGCCACCGATCTTTCACCTGAACAAATCAAGGCGTACCGCATTGCCGACAACAAAACAGGAGAGATTGCGGAATGGGACTATGAGTTGTTGCCCATTGAGCTTTCAGAGCTTCAGGGCATGGACTTTGATTTGTCATTGTTGGGCTTTGACACATCGGAACTTGAACAGCTCATGAACGGAACGGAAGACGATGTCGTAACCGACGGCATGACCGACCCGGATGAAGTCCCGGAAGCTCCAGAGGAGCCTGTAAGTAAAAAAGGCGAAATCTATCAGCTTGGCAATCACCGACTAGTGTGCGGGGATTCAATAAAATCTGATGATGTCAAAGCTCTTATGAATGGCGAATTGGCTGATTTATGGTTGACCGATCCGCCGTACAACGTAGCCTACGAAAATGACGCTGGCATGACGATCCAGAACGACAACATGGGTGATTCTGAGTTTCTGGCTTTTCTGATTTCTGCTTTTAAGAACGCAGTGCAAGTGATGAAGCAAGGAGCAAGTTACTACATCTTTCACGCGGATTCCGAAGGCTATAATTTCCGCGGGGCATGCATTGTCGCAGGACTAAAAGTCAGGCAGTGTCTGATTTGGAAAAAGGACTCGTTAGTTCTGGGAAGGCAGGACTACCACTGGCTCCATGAGCCCGTTCTTTATGGCTGGAAAGACGGGGCAAGCCACAGTTGGTATTCCGACAGGAAACAGACCACGGTTATGGAGTTCGATAGACCTAAAAAGAGCGAGCTACATCCGACAACGAAGCCAGTGGAGATGCTGATTTATCTCATCAAAAACTCCAGCAAGAAAGGTGATCTCGTCGTTGACTTTTTTGGAGGTTCGGGAAGCGCTCTTATCGCCGCTGAGCAGACAGATCGCAAAGCGCACCTCATGGAGCTTGACGAGAAATATTGCGATGTAATCCGCAAACGCTGGGCAGAGTTTGTCCATGGAGAAGGATGCGATTGGGCAAGTTTGACGCCAACAATCAATCAACTTGAAACAATTAACCAATAAAACCAAAAAAAAGGACTCGCTATGAATGCAAAAGAAATTTTAATCCCCGTCGCTATCGGACTTGCCCTCTTGTCCGGTTGCAAAAATATTGAAATCACCTCTGAGATAACCGAGAAAGCATTCGACCGTAATGAAAAGATCGTCTCGGAAAAAACAACCAAAACCACACAAACTGACGGCTCGTTCACTTTCGGGCTTTCGGAAGGATCGAACAAACAAATCAACATTGTCCCATTGGACCTTAGCATTATAAAATGAGAGGAAAACCATGAGTCAAAATAAATTAAAAATTACAGCGGCGGAAGCGCATGTGATGCGTGACGCCATTCATGAATTGGGGCTGAAAACTCCAGAGTGGTTCGAGCTCTTGAGCTATGAGGAACTCGCCGCGTGCTATAACGGAGTCGGCAGTGACAGCACGCCAAAAGCTGTCCGAAAAGTTCTCACAAGATTGATGAGATTCGCGAAGGAAGCCGTGCTGATCCATGACGTGGAATATGTATACGCTTCACATTTTGATCCGGCGGATTACATGGAAAGAGAGAAATTCCGCGCCTCAAATCAACGGCTCGGAGAAAACGCTGAAGTTCTGGCAAAAGAGCGAACTCCATGGTATTCACCGCTTCGGTTCTGGAGAATATTTGTCGCCAGGCATGCGCATTACATCTGTAACGAATGGGGCTATGACGCATGGATATAAATTATGAATAATAATCAACTCACAATTACAGCGATAAGCGTTGCGGATCTGGCAAAGCTTCTGAAGCAGGCGGGATCTCGTTATGTTTCGGAAGCGGCCATTCAAAAGGATATTGATTCCGGCGCTCCGGTAAATCAGGACGAAACAATAAACCTTATCAACTATGCCGCATGGCTACTGTTGCAACAGGAGAACAACGATGGCTCTTAATATTTCGGAAATGAAAGCCACAGAGCTTGTCAGAACGCTCAATTCCACTCCCTTGGGGTTTGTGATAGGCGACAGGGAAATATACCGTCACCGCGACCGCGCGGGCTTCAGGATATCGTCAGGGCGCGACTACAAAAGTATAAGCCTTGTCAAATATATCGCGTGGCTTATCGATGTCAGGCACGGCCCGCAACCGGCGCGGCAAACAAGTGATTACGAGGAGGTGAAAAACGCAGCAAGGGCAAGAAACGCGAGGCTATCGGCAGAAGGGCGCGACATTGGGAATGTTCCCGAAGTTATCGATCCTGAACGCAAAAAATTCTGTGAAGAAAACTTTCAGGCGTTCTGTGAAAATTATTTTCCGGAGACCTTCAGCATGCCATGGTCCAATGATCACTTGAAGGTCATAGCCCGGATAGAACAGGCCGTTTTGCATGGCGGATTGTTCGCCATGGCCATGCCGAGGGGTGGAGGCAAAAGTTCAATTTCAGAAATCGCCTGTTTATGGGCAATGTTCTACGGTCATAGAGCTTTTGTTGTGTTGATAGGGGCCACGGAAACCGCTGCATTGGAAACCCTGACAAGCATTAAAACGGAACTTGACGACAACGAGCTTCTGCTTGAGGATTTCCCGGAAGCTACATACCCGATTCAGTGCCTGAACGGAATTTCAAACCGTTGCAAAGGACAGCTGTGCAACGGACAAAGAACACGCATAAGCTGGACTGCCAAAGAAATAGTTCTGCCCACAATCAAAAACAGCAAAGCCTCAGGCTCCATCATCCGGGTAGCCGGGATCACCGGAAGAATCCGCGGCATGAAATTCAAACGCCCCGGCGAGGGAAAACCCG
>CAZYVR010000500.1:0-3576 GCA_964651145.1 uncultured Victivallales bacterium
CGCACACGAGTCGCATTCTTACTGATACAGCATCGTTCCTTGTCATTTTAATCACCAATATATTTAAAGAGCCGTTTTTATCTTTGAGAGACTCTTACTTCTTTTTCACCGGGAAGCTTTTGCCTATTTGTTCTATTGTCAAGCACAATCATCTGCTTTATTTGCCTGGGCTCAGGAGCTCGCAGAGCCAGTCGGAACGTTTTAATTTTTTTCCTGATCAGAGGCCAACTGCTCAATTTCTCTTTTTGAACTTTCAGGTGCTCAATTTCGCGATTGACTGTATGAATGCTGCTTTTTAAGAGAGTTGCTTCGCGGTTGAGCCTTTCCGTCTTTTCGTTGACTGAAATCCTCAAATTTACAATAAGAAACACTGCCGCAATAATTGCCAGCATTTTCAAGATGGTAAATATCATAGGCGCGCTGCCTGAAGACTGCTTGCCTTTGCTTCTGACGGATTTGCTTCCGTTTTTCATATTTCTGACATGTATGTTCATAGATTAAACCCCTATTTTTTCAGCCACTCTTAATTTAGCGCATGAAGCGCGCGAATTTATTTTTATTTCTTCCAGTGTCGCTGTCAATGGTTTTTTCGTCAATATTTTCAGTTCCGGTTTTTTATCGCAAATGCACATTGGCATTCCCGGCGGACAAACACAATCAAGCGTCGCTTCCCTGAATATGTTTTTCGCAATTCTATCTTCGAGCGAATGGAAACTGATCACAGCCAGTCGTCCTTTTGGCGCAAGCAATTTAATTGCGTCCTTCAGGCCTTTTTCCATTTCATCAAGCTCGCCGTTTACCGCTATTCGCAAAGCCTGAAAGCAAAGCGTAGGAGTTGGCATGCGTCCCGGAATAGACTTGCCCAGAACTTTTTCGCAGACTTCCACAAGATCTGAAGTGCTTGCAAACGGTTTTTCTTCGCGCCATTCCACTATCTTTTTAGCCAACATGCGGCTCTTGCGAATTTCCCCGTATTCCCTGAAGACTCTTTCGAGCTCTTTCTGGGGTGCGTGGTTTATAAAGCGGCTGGCGGTCTCGGTTGACCTGCGATCCATACGCATATCCAATGGTCCATCCAGCCTAAGAGAAAAGCCTCGCCGCGGGTCGTCTATCTGCGGCGAGGATATTCCCAAATCAAAAAGGATCCCGTTGACTGACGTCCACCCAACGTCGGCCGCAAGGTCTTTAAGATCGCTGAATCTGCCTCTTGCGAGGTGAATACGGTTGGAGGCGAATTGCAAATTGCTTTGGGCCCTTTCCAGCGCATCGCCATCGCGATCAATGCCGAGAACCTCCGCCTGCCTATTTTTTTCTAATATCAAAGAACTATGCCCGCCGCATCCGACTGTCGCGTCGATTATTTTTAACGGGCCATCTTCCGGAGTCAGATATTTTATTGTCTCTTCCGCCAACACCGGAATATGTGTAAAATCGTCCAATTTTTCTTGCCTTTCCGCTTCCGCGCAATTCGCTGAAGGGAGCGCGCTATTTCAGTTTATCCAACGTTCCCTTCAACATGTTCGTAAAATCGTCAGGGCTATTGCTTATTTTTTCCAACTCATCAAAATAGCCTTCATCATCTGCCTGGGACTCATCCCAGCGTTCTATATCCCATATCTGCGCGTGCCACACCGCGCCAACCAGTTTTACACCGTTATCCAAGCCTGCGTGCTTGAGCAAGCCGGCGCCAATTTGAATCCGTCCCTGCTTGTCGCACTTGCATTCCTGAGCTCTTGAGGCAAAACGCGCAAGAGCCAAGGCTCCTTCGGCATTTGCCAGAGACACTTTTTTCGCCTTTTCCAGAAAATTCTCGCTAAACGTTTCATAAGGAATCAATTGAAGAATTTTATTTCTTCCAGGCACAAGCACGAAACGATTATCCTGGTCTTTCCGGCGCCAGGTTTTGGGAATTGCCAGGCGATGCTGTAAATCAAGCGAATGCTCATACTCTCCCAAAAACAGGAGTTCTTCCACCTGAGCGCTACTTTTTATGCTTTCCTTCACCTTGAATCCCCTTTCTTCCCCTTTGTTCACCTAAATTAGGCTTGACAGCTCCTTTTTCAAGGAAATCTTTAAAAAAAACAGTAAAAATAAAAATAAAAAAATCACGCTCATCAGATGGAGCCGCAAAAAAGGACTGTTCGATGCAATCGCATAAAAAGCCGAAAGCATTAGGCGCAAATGAATTGTGCGGCAGCGCATGAGGCTCGTTGCTTCGATGCAGCTTATTGCAGAGCGAAACAGCAATTAGCTGAAGCTTGCAGTTTTTTTGAGATTTCAGTTTTTCTTGTTGTTTTTTATTCAAAATGTCGCTAATTTTATCTAATAGGCAGCGTTGCAACTGAAATATTCGGGGAAATGACCGGCGCGCCGACATATGTGACCAGAGTTTTGGATAAAAATTAAAATAGGGGAGGAACAAAATGAAAAAATGGACAAAAGCGTTCGCATTAGCCGCAGTGATGGCAATCGGAACAAGCATGACATTTGCGCAAAGCTCCGGGAATCTCTGGCAACAGAGGGAACAGGAGCTGGCAAAGCAAAAATACGCGCTGCTGATAATAGACATGCAAAATGATTTTGTGCTAAAAAATGCTCCCCACAGAGTTGATGGAGCATTGACGCATCTTCCGGAAATGATCAAAGCCCTCAAGTTTTTTCGCGACAAAAAAATGCTGGTTTTCCATGTGACAAGAAACTATCGCAAAGATGGCAGCGACGTTGAAATAACACGCCTGAAAAAATTTCTGGAAGGCCCTCAAATAGTCGTTCCAGGCACAAAGGGCGCGGAAATAGTCAAAGAGCTCAAGCCAATTCCCGGCGAATACACGATAATAAAACGCCGTTTTAGCGCATTCATGGAAACCGAATTGAATTTTATGCTGAAACGACTGAATGTGGGCCACGTGGTTGTCTGCGGCATAGACCTCGCGCACTGCGTAAGGGAAACAGTTTTTGACGGAGTTCGCTATGGATATGATGTTTCTCTCCTTGTCAACGCGTCCGCGTCATCGACAGAAGAAGTGGCAAAAGACAATATTCGCGACATGAGAAACATCGGGGTAAAATGCATGACAGTCAAAGAATTTGAAAAGCATATTTCCAGCCTGAAAAAATAACAGAAAAAAAAGAGGGCGTCACATCTGCCCCGATATTTGAAGGATGGGCAAAATTAACCTTATGAATCTTTCAATTAAGAGGCCTTTTTGTTGGCGAGAAATTCTATCTTATCCCAAACTTCAAAATGCTGTTCTCGGTTTGAGACATTCGTTCCTCCGAGATAACCTCGGATGTATTCGAAGTTTTCTGTTAAGCGATAAGCGTAAACCCGACATCGCGTGATATGTCCATTAGGGTAAGCCACCCATGTTTAAGTTATTCTCCTGAGGAATGGCGGCATTGTGGAATTCACGAGTTGCTTGGCGAAAAGAGACGATACTGCATTATTAACATGAAGCGTCTCTTGCAATGCCTGGGGATTAAGTCTGAGGCTGCGTTTAGAGAGTGGCATCAAGCGACCTTGAATGAAAAGCTTTCTTGCATTTCACATGAGCGAGAATCATATTGGAGCGAGGC
>CAZYVR010000501.1:0-3563 GCA_964651145.1 uncultured Victivallales bacterium
CGGCAATTACATACTCACGGGCAATTCTTTTGATAAAGACAGCGACAATAAACTGAAACTCGGATTTTGGATGATGAATGGCATTATTGACGATATAAAAATATATGCGGGCGACGCTGACAAAACCTCCACTTACAACCATCAGATAAACAGCAGTTTTGAATTTTCGACAATTCCGGACGATACGGCGCCGTCCTATTGGTTTGAAAGGGACAGTACTGCCTGGGGAATTCCGTCACTATGGAGCACGGAAGAAAGTTATGACGAGTTCCATGATAAATGGGGTATTGATGACCAGGTATACTTTAAAGGAGCAAAATCTTTCAGGCTGGCAAAGCCTGCCGTTTTAATTGGAACGCCTCTGCCTATTGCGGGGGGGACTCCTGTGATTGTGTCTGTTTACATGAAAGCCGAGAAGCCTGGGACAAAAGTTAGGATTGGACTCGGCAAACGCGCCGGACATTCCAGAGGCATAAAAGGGGTGCAGGTGGAGAAAACCGTAGAACTTAGCGATTCATGGAAACGATACGAAGTGACATTGGCGAAGCACAAGTCGGGGTCTTTGTCATTTTTTGCGATTCCTGTGACAGACGGGAAGGTTTGGCTTGATGCTGTTCAAATGGAGACCGGAGGCAAGGCGACGCCATATATGCGCTCACCTCGAGACATAGTTTTTGAGCAGCCGTTTTTCTCTCAGGGGCAAAAAGTCGCTGCGACTGAAAAGCCGTCCGTTAAATTGAAGTTCGGTAAGCCTGATGCGCTGGATGGAAATCTTGACGACAAGGCGTGGGCCGCAGTTCCTGCTGTAAAGTTGAAGGAGGCTTGGGGCGGCGAGACAAAGCTTGACACATATGTCAAATTTATGCGGGATGGCGCCAATCTGTATTTCGCATTTGACTGTCGGGATGATGACATCGCTTCTCTTGTGGCTGTGCCTCGCAAACGCGATGGCGCGGTTTGGGGTGATGATTCCGTAGAGATTTTTATAGATCCACTGGGTGATGGAAGCCTCTTCTATCAATTGGCTTTCAATGCTCTGGGCAGTCAATTCGATACGATGAAGCTTGATCAGGATGGGCCAAACTCGAAATGGAATGGAAAGTGGCAGGCGCGCTGCGCCAAAAATAAAAAAGGATGGACGGCGGAGGTCACTATTCCTTTTTCGACTATTGGCGTGGAGCCTGATTCGATTTCCTCTCTATTTATGAACGTGCATCGCTGTTATCCACGCGGACCGCAGAAATACTCAGCATGGTCGCCTGTAAAAAGCGGCTTTCATGAGCCGGAAAGTTTTGGAGAGGTGTTTTTTGGTGGGAAGATAACGCCGGTCGAAATAGAGACGTGCGAATTGAAATGCATGAGCCCCCTTAAAAACGAATATAAGTTTTCGTTTAATTTGAAGAGTAGCGGCAAAATAAAGGCAAGCGTGGAAGTGATTCGCGCCAATGGAAGAAAAGATAACTTTTCTGAAATCGTTTCCGGAGACGTTTCATTGTCGTTTCCCTTGAGCGATGTTGTTGAAGATAAACTTGATGTTTTAATAACGCTTGCTGACGCTGATTCAGGCATGATTCTTAAAAAGAAAAAATATTCTCTCGAAGTCGGGAAAGCTCTTGAGGTTTTTACAGAATTTACTTACTACACGAGCGAGAAAAAGGCCAGGGTGGCTGTTGAAGCGAATCTTGAAGGCGACAAGGGAGCTAACAGGATTTTGCTTGAAGCATTTTCAAAAACAGGCGAAAAAGTTTTTGCCCTTGAGTCCGATGGCGAAAAGTCGGGTATGACAATTATTGATCTTCCTCTGGATAAACTTTCTCCTTCAGGAAGCCCTTACAGTTTGAACGTTGCTTTGAAAGGCAACTGGAGTATATGGAGCTTTTTCTATGACTGGGGCGAGTTCTTTTCTTGCGGCAAGGTTCTTGCCAAGGCGGAAACTGAGCTGAAAGTATTGCCGCCCGTGGCGACAGAGGTGAAAACCAACCGGCTGAATCAGGGGATTTATGTCAATGGCAAACCTTTTATTCCCTTCGGCATAATGCTCACTTTTCCTAAAAAAATGGATAAATACGCGGGACAGATCGCCTTTGCAAAGAAATACGGGATGAATTTTGTGGTCATTATAGGTCACTGGTATGCCGCCAGGATGTACGATCTGTATTTCGCAGAGGCCGCAAAGCAGAATATGGGCGTAATAGACTTTTTGCCGATGGAGCCTCGCAGGGCGCATTCAAAAACGCCTGAGCTTGTGAAGAAAAAACTTGCCGCCTTGAAAGGAGAAAAAGCGTTGTTGGGAGTCATTGTGGCGGATGAAGTAGGCAAAGATCCAGACTGGGTTTACAAAGCGGTTGAGATTGGCAAAAAAGTTAATCCATATGTTTTGACCTTTATGAATCATAATATGGCTGGGTTGAAATTTTTTGAGGCGCAACCTAAGGGCACTCCGGGTGACATATATTCAATTGACCGATATCCCGTGGGGCCGACTCTGAACAAACTGGGGACGCCAAGCACGATGTATACGCTTGAGCACGCCATCAGTCAACTGAGCGAGGCCGCCGCAAGAAAACGTCTGCCGCTTGGCATTATAATGCAGTGCGGATGGGCGGTTAATCGTGAAGCAACGCCGGTGGAATACGAGTGGATGGCCTATATATGTCTTGCTTACGGCGCGAAAAGCTTTACGAATTATGTAGATATGCCTAGAAGCCGTTTGCTCTTGACGCGCGTCAAGGAGATAAGTTCCGAAATACAAAACCTTAAAGCTCCTCTTTTTTCCTTTGAAAAGGCTCCGGACGTGACTCCCGGAAACGCGATTACTGAAAAATCGATAAAGTTTATGGTTAAAAAACATGAAGGAAAGGTATATGTCATAGCTGTCAACAGGCTTATGAGAAAAGTGAAAGCGGAATTCGATCTTTCTAAAGTGGTTGGCATAAAGGATAATGCCGAAGTGATGTTTGAAAAAAGGACTCTAAAAATTGACAATGGAAAACTTTCTGATACTTTTGAACCAATGAGAAGGCACGTTTATGCAATCAGTGCAAAATGATATTATTGAAACTAGCTCCAGGATCACATTTTCTTCCCTGGCTAAAGAAATAGGCGTTACCACATCCGTCGTTTCCAGGGTCATGAAAAATAATTCCACCACTATTTCAATCGGCGAAAATACAAAGCGGAAGATTCTTGACGCGGCATGGGAAAAAGGCTTCAGGACAAACAGCAACATAGGCCTGATGGCGCCGAAGGACATCCAGAATCCTGACTCTTTTTATTATTCCGCGGCGACTGGGGTGATGGAGCGTTGCGCTAAATTGAATTTTGGGATTTTTAACGCTTCATTTGACGGTAGCGCGACTTCTGATGAAATTCCTGAATTTCTTCTGAAACGAGAAGTAAGCGGGATGATCTTCCTGGATAGGGTTCCCGAGAACATAAAAAACTTTCTTGTGGCCGAAAAAATTCCTTATGCGCTTATGAATCCTTCCGAATCTTCACTGGAGAAAGACTGCGTGGTTTTCAGCGATTATGAAACAATGACTGAGCTTCTTGAGCATCTTGAG
>CAZYVR010000502.1:0-3548 GCA_964651145.1 uncultured Victivallales bacterium
GGATGGCGTCCGGACTAAGTCCGGTTTTTATTCCGGCTTTGCCGGTGTCTTTTATTTTTCAGGACTTTTGGCGGAGCCAACTGATTTCAGCGCCAGCTAAAAAAACATGCGCCAAACGCTTCCCCAAAATGATTTTTTCGTTGCGGAAGACGGTTTTGTCGGTTTTTTCTCAGTGTATTTTTGCAGAAATTTAATGTAAGCGTCGGGGCCTCCGCGCATGTATCCATTCTTTGCCTTCAGTTTTCCGTTGCTGTCCAGAAGCAAAACCGTCGGGAAGCCAGTCACTCCGTATTTTTGAGCCAATTCCGCATTTTGTCTTTTCAACGCCGCCGCTTGGCTTTTTCCCCTTGGGTAGTCGAGCATAAGAAGGACAAAGTGTTTTTTTGCAAAAGTTTTAAATTTGGCCTGTGAAAAGACTTCTTTGTCAAGCTTTATGCACCAGCCGCACCAGTCTGAGCCTGAAAAGTCTGCGAGAATCAGTTTGTTTTCTTTTTTTGCCAGCGCTTTTGCTAATTTGAAATCTGTCATCCAAACTGATCCGGCAAATGCTGCTGTTACACAGAGAAAACTAATAACGATTGCAGCGAACTTGGTAAAACTCTTCATTTCTATTCCCCTCCTTAAACACAGTTATTAATTTATTATTGCAATAGCTTCGGTTCAGCATAATATACTCAATATTAAGCTTTTGCAATTAGATAATTATTTTCAGCGCTTATTTTTCTTAAATTTTGCAATCCCTCAGTTAAGCTGACGCGGCAACATCAAACAGCTATGGATTTCGCCCTTGGCGAGCGCTCATTGCCGCGCGGCTTGACCACAACTTATACACCTACGACAATGCCTGGGGATTAAGTCTGAGGCTGCGTTTAGAGAGTGGCATCAAGCGACCTTGAATGAAAAGCTTTCTTGCATTTCACATGAGCGAGAATCATATTGGAGCGATGCAATTGCGGTTGGCAATCCTGATGGGCTGCAAATCTCGGCACAGGACGCAGGCCTCAAACAATATTCGCTCAAAAACAGAAAAATAGAGAAAAAAACACTTATATCCATTTTTTGACCAGAAAAAATTGATTCAAGAGCATTTTATAGAGAATTATTTTATGACTTTGAATTTAAAACACAACAAAAAAGCCCATAACATGGAGTCCGCCCCCAAGCGCAAAAAAAGGCATACATTATGAGTAAAAAAATTATGGCAATTATTTTCTTTTTCGCTTTCTCTCCGGCGGTCGTTTTTGCGATGTCGGAAAGGAATAAGCAACCCTTCTTCTCAGCAATGGAAAGGCTGGTTGACGATCTTTCATCAGATAGTAATATTATAATCGTTTCTTTCAAAAGCAGTGTTACAAGGTTGTATGAAATAAATAAAAATATGATTCAGGAACTGGGTCCCGATCAGGAGGCTCCGAAAGGGAAAAAGGTTATAAAAAGAATAAATACTATGAGATATGGCTCAAGAGAAAACGGAAAGAGAGTCACACATTTCAAAATAGATGGACAGTTCAAGTTGCTTGAAAAAATACAAGAAAGCGGGATTTTGCCGGATTTCAAGAAAAAAACATGTAGAGATATCGACAAGGTAAGTACTCCTTGGAGATATACTCGGCTTGGACAGCGGTTATATCCAATATTCAAAAGGCAGACTGTTAATACAGTTTATTTTCTGGCAATAAGCGGCAGAGAAAATAAGGATGATATTATGTCATATTCTTTTTTCGGCCCCTTGGAAAAAGAAGATTTTAAGCCCATAGCTAAAATGGCAAAAGAAGTCCTTGAATACAAAAAAAGCCCCAATGATGACATGCTTAAAAAGTTTTTATTGTCAAATGACCCATATCTTGCATATTGTGGCCTCCTTATCTCGATCAAAGAAAAGAAAAAATTCGTCAATTTGATATTTGATTCGAAACTTCTGTATAATCAGGAATACGGAGCTAGGATTCTAGACAAGATATATCTTTATTATTTATTTGAAAATAAAACAAGGGTAGGAGAGCTTCGCAAATTTTTGATTGAAAAGCTTCCGAAATCAAATAAGAATATTCAAAAAAAATTATTGGAAGCAATGATTAAACGGCTTAAAAGCAGCAATAATCACATTATAGATAAATTTTGTCGTTCTGAAGGATTCCTCACAGCTTTAAGGTCGCTGGCTAAAAATCAAAAAGACGAAGCTCTAAAAAGTCTTTATGAAAAGCTTGCTGAAGCCGTTGCTAAAATAAGTCTAAAATCGACAAAATAGGATAAGCTCGGGGTCATAAGCTTCACTCTGCGTCAGACCCCATGTTTAAGTAGGCGGGGTACTCGGGGTCTGACCCCATGTTTAAGTTATTTTAGGCAAGGAAAAGATAAATAATTTGACATAATTCACTCTTAAAGCTATTTTTTTAGGCCTTTTATTAGTTTTAAGCCCCTAACATGGGGTCAGACCCCAAGCCCCCCCCCAAGCAACCCCCATGGGGTCAGACCCCACAAGCGTCACAGAATTCCCAAATGGGGGAAGATGGAACTTTTTCTTTATTTTTGTTGTCATTAGTGTTATAATTAAATTAAACAATCAAATAAACAGGGAGCGGGTAAGTTATGCAGGAAGACAAAAAAGAACTCACAAAAGAAGAAAAAATCGAAAAAGCTAAAGTGTTGATGAATGAAATCCATAAATTGGAATTGACTAAAGAGGAATTGAATAATATCAGCGGAGGATTTATTAATCGAAGCACAGATATGAATAACTCAAGTGTTGTTGTTTTTTAAATAAAAAGCAAATAGGAGAGAAGCCATAACTGAAGACAACAAAGAAATGACAAAAGAAGAAAAAATCGAAAAAGCTAAAGTGTTGATGAATAAAATCCATAAATTGGAATTGACTAAAGAGGAATTGGATAACATCTGCGGTGGGCGCTGTGATATTAAGATTTCGTATCAAAACAACACCGATGATAAAGAGGATATTGATATTTTTCATAAGCCTGTTATCAAATAAATCAAAAAACTAAAGGATAGAACACTATGACTGAAGACAACAAAGAAATAACAAAAGAAGAAAAAATCGAAAAAGCTAAAGTGTTGATGAAAGAGCTGAAAGAACTACAATTATCGGACGATGATTTACAAAAAGTCGCAGGCGGCACCAAAAACGAGATTCCGACATTTGATGTCTTAAAGTAAAAGACGAACCAGATAAGCATATTTTGGTCACTCGGGGTCATGCAGTCACTCGGGGTGTCAGTCACTCGGGGTCTGACCCCATGTTTAAGTTATTTTAGGTCAGTCACTCGGGGTCTGACCCCATGTTTAAGCAGTCACTCGGGGTTCAGTCACTCGGGGTCTGACCCCATGTTTAAGTTATTTTAGGCAAGAAAAAGATAAATAATTTGACATAATTCACTCTTAAAGCTTTTTTTTTAGGCCTTTTATTAGTTTTAAGGAACTTGAGGTCAATATATTCACTCGCGGTCAGACCCCATGTTTAAGTTATTCCCCTGAAGAATGGCGGCATTGTGGAATTCACGAGTTGCTTGGCGAAAAGAGACGATACTGCA
>CAZYVR010000503.1:0-3538 GCA_964651145.1 uncultured Victivallales bacterium
CATTTTCGACATACTTTTACCCCATTATTTGATATTTTATTCTAATTTTGTCGCCTTCGGCCAAAATGCCGTCAAGGGCGTGTCCCGCCCACGAAACCGTGGAATCTGTGATTGAAAAATCTATTCCTTCATATTGCTCGATCCCTCCTATTATTTTGAATGTTAATGCGTTGATATCTAAAGGCGTGTTTGCCAATGTCACTTCTTTTGCAGAAATTTCTGAAGCGGTTAAAACGAACTCTTCATTTACCCATATTTTATCTGGATGCACATGGTCGATATCAGCCTTCTCAGAAAACAGAACATCAATTTGAGCTATGGAATATGTGCCGTTCAGAACCGGAGTTGGAACGTCGGTTCCAGCCGTACCCCTGCGATTTCTGACTGTCATGTCAAACTGAATCAAAAAGCCTGGGTCAACTTCACCAGATTCAAAACCCGCCAGTTCTCCTCCTAGTTTTATGCTTGGAGAATTACTCAACGCGGCAATTAACTCTTCTGTGTTTGTCTCAGTCAGCGGGATATTTATCTGGGAAAAGACCTTTTCTTCAATTGTAACTGAAGTGACACTAATCCCTGCCTGCTCCCGAATTTGAACAGGAGTTGCGCTACTCCAATCATGCGCAAGGACAAAATCCCACCCCATGTAATCGAGGTCTTCCACTGGGATAGGTTTGCCCTCGTTGTCCAGCAATCGCAGACACAGATTCGCCCTCATTCCGCGAGTGATCGCGGGAACAGCCTTGCCGCTCTGGTTGAACTCATCCACAAGCGTGGCAACCACATCGCCAGCCCTCAGATATATGACAATTTCCTGCATTTATTTCCCCTTGCAGCCACAATTATATTTTTGCTCCGTGGCGGGATCGTATTCTTCTAGAACCAGCCAGAATACTTCGCAAATCTTGTCCAATATTTCATCGCTTGGAATTCTTAAGTTCTCTCTCATTTCGAGCTTGAGCTTTCGTATTTTATCAGCAAGAATCGACCAGCTAACCACAGCCTGGCATTCCGCCTCAGCAATATTGCCAAACGCCAACGGCAGATGATTAGGCTTGTGATTTATTCCATCGTAGCCTTTGAGATATTCCCGATAATTTTCAGCGGCCTTGCCCATATGCTCCATTGCGCAGAGTAGACATTGCATGGGATGAGCATCAATTTGGGTTCCGAAAGTTTCTCTCGCTTCGCGATAAATTTTTGAGATGTGTCGAGGAACTTCTATTTTTGACTCATCAATCTCAATTTTTTCTTTCTTTAAAACTTTAAGCCCGAGTTCCCCAATAAAGTTTAACGAGCTCAAATCACGGTCATTATACGGCAATTCAACCAATGCCTTTAATATTATTTCCGCATGACGATTTGCGCTGCAACTTGAGCAATCCTCACTTTCTATTTTTGCTTTGACCTCTGTGTAAACATCAATCAATTCAGGATAAACTTTTGTTATAATGTCTTCGTGCTTCAGCAATGCTACTGGAGAAATATCTCCAAATTTTTCTAGATATACCTTCCTTTGTTCAATGAACTTATCTGCGGCTTCTTTTGACTTTTCTTGTGGAACAAAATAAAGAGTTCCGTTTTTGACAACAAACGGATCAGTCGCGTCAATCAGCCTCAAAAAGTCTTGATGGCTTATCCCTTTTTCTATTAAAAGCTTTGCGCGATCATCGTTTGAGTTGTAAATACTCTCATCAATTTTAAATAATTGTTTCACTGTAAATCCTTTCTTTATTTTTATGGATATGGAGCCGGGCGACAGCATGGGATCACCACGTATTGGTCAAATTGGTTCGGGCCTTCACATATAAAACTCACCAAGTTATCAGGACCGCATGGATAATTAATGTTGTTGAATTTCGCCTTTGCCTCCCCGCATGAGGAACCCCATTGTTCAGACGGAGACATCGGATAAGTGCCATCGGGACAAATCGGATCATAGCATTCATAAGGCGGATCGCCTGGGTCATAATTTTCGGCAAATGCCTGGCAGTCATCTGGACAATGATCTTCGATGTCAATCGAATATGTGGCGGATTCATAGTCTGTCCCTTCCCAGGTTCCAGCAGTGTCAGGCTCTTCAACAGCCTCGCATGAACCGCCTGCGGAGCTTTTCTCCCAGCCTTCTGAGCCACAATTATACGTGACGCTTATCCGACAATAAAGCGTGGGAGTGGAGCAAGCCGATTCGAGATCTTCATTTAACGTTGCGTTGTTGTCAGAAAGATAATCCGATGCTTCGTAAAGCCTGGGAAAACTTCCGTCGTAAAGACGGACTGTCTTTGTGCGATTACCCTCATCGTCAAGCACGCATTCTTCAGGCATTTTGTCCTCGCAGATGACGCTAACGCTGCCTTTTTGACACTCCGCGCATTCGGAATCAGAGCAGTCGCATGTGCCAACAATTACCCAGCCCCTGCCAGCGCATGAAGAATAAACGCTTGCCATTAATGAACCATAATTTTCACTGCGATAATCATTGGCATCCTGCTGCGAGTCAAAGGGGCCGTTCAAGAAAGTCACCTTTGTCGACTTCACATTGAGCTCCGCAAGACCAAGATTGTGGCAACCAACAATGTGCTGAACTTTCGAGTCTGGAACGGCCTTAATCCTGGCACTGTAAAGGCAACCTCCGCAGTCAAGTTCCGTGTAGTCGCAATATGAAACTATCGAATATGGGGTAGGATCAATCCCTGTAAAACATGGGACAACAATCACGTCCGGGACGCGCACTGGCAAGTCATACGAAAAGCACGGATTGTCCCCAGCCTCAGCGTCCTTTAAATAAAGCTCAATTGTTCCATCGATCGTTGCCGGGCCAGTAGATGAATATGCCTCAAGAGCCTTATACGTTTCGCTCCAGTCCACAGACCCTGCTAGCCACGGCTTGTAGGGATAATTGAACTTGATTTTGCCTTCGTAATTGGGGCAAATTTCATTGCTTTCATAAATTGTATAAGAATTCAGATTGTCTCCATGAAGGTTTCCCCATGGGGCAATATTGAAGTTCTTTGAAAGGTGCCAGTTGAGTATGCTGGTCGGCATTATTTTTGTATATGCCATGTCCGCCTGACCGGGGCCGCCGCCCGGTGAATTAAGGATCGGATCATCGCCTAATCCACACCAATTGCAGTAAAAATAAGCCCAATAAAAGCCATCTTCTGGAGCCATAATCGGAACGTCCGGCCACGGTCCATAGATGTTTTCGCCATATTCATAAATTCCAGTGTTACTCAAATACCAGCTATTTTCATGATAAGCATCGGGCGTTGAAGTATTTGGGTAAAGCGTGGGGAAATAAGCCTCTGCTCTCAGAGGCGGCAAGACCGGGCAACAGCATGGACATTTCTCGCTCAGGCAACCCAACTTCCCCTTGCTCACTGCTTTCGATTTTTTAAGCCACGCCAACATCAGCAGTCCCCCCAGATTATTCCATACATCACGCCAAATTGCTGTTGAGTTATTTTCTTAATTTTCGCATTCTCATCATCCCATTTGATGTTGGCGATCAGCCCTTTAAATATTCCCGTTTCATAAT
>CAZYVR010000504.1:0-3521 GCA_964651145.1 uncultured Victivallales bacterium
ATTTTAAGAAACTCTATAAATCTGATACAGACGCCGCCTGGACTTGATAAAGAATTGGCGCTTTCTCATCTTTTAAAAAGAGAAGAGATGATGAGCACGGCGATAGGCTCCGGCATTGCTGTTCCTCATCCCCAGTCACCCATTTTGTCGGATATTTCAAATGAAAGCATCTCAATATGTTTTTTGAATTCGCCTGTCGAGTTCAAGGCTCTGGATCGAATTCCTGTATTTGTTATTTTTATCATTTTGAGCGCAAATCAAGTCAGGCATCTTGAAATACTGTCCAAAATTTCGTATTTATGCAGACAGGAGAAATTCATTGAATTGCTCAGGGGGCAGCCGTTGAGAGAAGAGATTATTGAATACATTCGGAACGAGAAAGCGAAGTGGGATCAGATCAGATAGGATCTTAAGGGAATAAACATGCACTTCTTTTTCTTTGGTATTTCATTATTTTTATTATCTGGCATTTTTTCATTCTTTGTCAAAGAATCGAAAAAAGGACTGCTGATTTCAGTCGGCAGTTTCATTTCAGGAGCATTCATCATCATCCCATGTGTTGAAGCGCTGATGAATGCCAAACGGCTTTCAATAAGCATTGCCTTAAACCCGCCTATTGGTGTTTTGACTTTTGCAATCGACGCGCTTTCCGCTTTCTTTATAATAATAATAACCGTAGCAAGCTGGATATGCACAGTTTACGCAGTGGGGTACATGTCGCCTTATCTCAATAAGGGGCGAACTGTGGCTTCGCACTTTTTCTTTCTGACAATTCTGATAGTTTCGATGATAATGCTGACAGTGACTGAGAACTGCATAGTGTTTCTTATCGTTTGGGAGATTATGTCATTGTCGTCATTTTTTCTAGTGATCTTTGAAAACGAAAAGAAGGACGTTTTAGATGCGGGAATAAATTATTTAATCACAATGCACATCGCCGTTATTTTCCTGATAACGGGCTTCGCTCTCTTGGCAAATATGTCAGGGAGCTTCAATTTTGCTGATTTCGAAAAAAGCCTTGTGGAAAACAGATCTTCTGTCGATTTGATTTTTGTGTTGTTATTTATTGGGTTCGGGATAAAAGCAGGCTTCATGCCGATGCACACATGGCTTCCCGCTGCCCATCCGGCGGCTCCAAGCCATGTTTCAGGATTGATGTCGGGAGTAATGATAAAGCTGGGTATTTACGGCATATTGAGAACTATAATCATAACTGGCGCGCCGTCTCTCTGGATATGTTATTCTTTCCTTATTGTTTCCGTTTTATCAGCTGTTCTTGGGATTATTTATGCAATCTGCCAGAATGATCTAAAAAAGCTGCTGGCATACAGCAGTGTTGAAAACATCGGCATCATCGGCATAGGAATCGCGCTTGGACTTTTGGGATTATCATACAATAATACAGCTCTGACTTTTCTTGGTTTTACAGGCGCAATGTTTCATATTCTGAACCATTCGATATTTAAAAGCCTGATGTTCTACTGCGCGGGAGCTGTATACTTCAGAACACATACGCGAAATATTGAAAAATTAGGCGGACTTATAAAAAAAATGCCCCGAACAGCGCTCTTTTTTCTTATCGGCTCTATCGCTATATCCGGGCTGCCTCCGCTCAACGGCTTCGCGAGTGAATTTCTTATATATCTTGGAATGCTGAACAGCGTTGCCAGCCGCAACATTCTTTTGCTCACTTTTGCAACGCTTTCATTTGCCCTGCTTGCGTTTGTCGGGGCAATGGCGCTGCTCTGTTTTTCAAAAGCTTTAAGTGTGTCATTCCTGGGAACACCAAGGAGTGAAATTGCCAAAGAGGCAAAAGAAGTCAGCTTGTCAATGATTTTCCCGATGGGATTGCTCGCGACTCTATGTATCCTGATTGGAGTTTTCCCTCAAATATTCTTCAGATTGTCCGCCGCTTCATCAGCAATGCTGCTAAAACAGCCGGCCACTGTCCAATTAGCTGAGATCGGCAATCTTTTAAGCAAAGTCTCGCTTGTGTCGCTTGTTTTTGTCACACTTGCAGCAGCCATTTTTCTGCTGAGAAAATTTCTGCTCCGAAAAAAGACAGTGAGCAGCTCTGTGACCTGGGGATGCGGCTACAAGGGCTCCACATCCAAAATGCAATACACGGCATCCTCTTTTGCGCAGCCATTCCTTGAAATAGTAAAAGTGGCAATTATAAAAAAAGAGGCGCCGTCAAAATTGATCTCCGGGCTTTTCCCCTCAAAAACGTCCTCGACATTCCATTTTCAGGATATTTTTGAGGTCTTAATGCTCAAGCCAGCAAAAAGGATTGTTGAAATATTCACATCTTCCTTTTCATGGATTCAGAACGGAAGCATGCAGATGTATCTGCTCTATGGACTTTGCTTTCTTGTCCTTGCAGTCATCTGGATGATAACGAGGAGTTTTTAAATGGCATTGCTTATCTTGAATATTTTATTTGTGCTTTTCATCCCCCTGCTTTTGACAGGCGCAATCAAAAAAGTTAAATCTCTTTGGACTGGCAGAAAAGGGCCATCGATCATTCAGCCTTTTCATGATGTGATCCGCTTATTGAAAAAAGGGGAAGTTGTAAGCGTTACTGCCTCATATATTTTCAGCTTAGCGCCTGTCATTTCACTTGCTGCGGTCATTGCGGCGGCTCTGCTTGTTCCGCTTACAGGCCATAAAGCAATGTTCAGCTTCAACGGCGATTTCATTGTTTTTTCATATTTTCTGGCTTTAAGCAAATTTTTCACGATAATCGGAGGAATGGATACTGGAAGCAGCTTTGAAGGCATGGGATGCAGCAGGGAAGCCACGTTTTCAACAGTGGCTGAACCTGGCTTTTTCATAATAATTGCGTCGCTGTCATATGCGGTCGGCTACAAATCTTTCAGTGAGATTCTTTCCGCGCTTCATGCCGCGGGTTCCTTCAGTTTTCTCCTGGGGCTTCTCACTGCCGCCGCGCTATTTATATTCATGCTGGCTGAAGCCTGCAGAATCCCTGTGGATGACCCAGCCACCCATCTGGAACTAACCATGATTCATGAAGTCATGGCCCTGGACAATTCCGGCCCTGATTTTGCGTTCATACTTTACGGCAGCTCTCTTAAGTTATTTTTATTTGCCTCTGTTATTGCCAACATACTGATTCCGTCCGGGCTTTCGTCGGCATTGGCCGTTCTTGTTTTTCTTTCGACAATATTTGCGATTTCCGCAATGGTCGGACTGATAGAGTCAATTATTGCCAGATTGAGAATGACTCATGTCCCTCAGTTGCTGTTTATGGCGCCTGCCATAGGCATGATTATTTTCTTTATTGTAATTATGGGGATCAAAAATATATTATGAATATTGAAGACTCACTGATAATCATTTTTTCAGCCTCAATGCTTTATGTGGCGGCTACAAGCCGGTTGGAGGCATATATCAAAGCTGTTTCCTTTCAGGGATTCCTGCTGTTCATCCTTTCTGTCTTCTTTAATATTTCCCATGGAGATTTTTTGACCATGGGATTCATCATCCTTGAAACTCTGGGG
>CAZYVR010000505.1:0-3513 GCA_964651145.1 uncultured Victivallales bacterium
TGATCTCGTTAATGTTTCTAAGTTCGATATTCATAATTCCTCGCTTTCTTTGATTATCTGACTCACCCTCCGCGTGCTCAATCCGGCGACGCGGCTTATTTCGTTTGCCGCCATACCTTCCTTGTGAAGTGCGATGACAAGCTTTCTTCTCTTTTCCCGGGATTCGTCTTTCGGAATCCATAGAAAGCCCGTGTGATGTTTTTTCACTTCCCGGAGCAATTCCTCCGGCAGGACATCTTTTGCATTGGCATAGCTTTTCATTTTTCCCCTTTCTCGCGCGCGCGAAGCACGCAGAGTTATCATTTATATATTTGAGAGAGAGTGGGGTGAAAGAGAGAAAGAAGGGTCTAAGCCGTTGGTAATCAACAGAAACATATTTCACCCCTTTTTTCCCTTCTTTCACCCATGTTTGAGCGCATCTTTCACCTCTCTATTTTTTCTATTTTTGTACTTTTTCCCTTCTTTCACCCTTTCTTCACCCCCTTCTTTCTCTTTTTTTAATCCCCTAGCAATTTGTAAAAACATCCGATCCGTCCTTCTGTTTCTTTTTTTATCACCTCGACATCTCCCTGTTCCAAAAGAGTCTCAATTATTTCCTTAAAGTCTTTAGTCTTTACTTTCATCCGTTTTAACAAAACGCTGTGAGAGAGCTGTCGGCAGGCGGACTTCCTCAGTTTTTCAAGCAGCTTCTGGCATTCAGCATGGAAAGAGTTTTCTGAGACACGTGTATGAGCTTTGAAAATCATTTGTTCAGTATGATATTTCATGAATTTCCACCCCCACTCGAGAGCCTCTACGGTTAATACCGGATTTTCCCTGTTCTGACTTGCCGCGTAAATCAGCGCAAGACGTCGCGCCTTATGAAAAACACGAGTCCATTCCGTTTGCCCTATTGGATCATTGATTTCTTTACATTTTTTATATTCATTTTCAGCAAGTTTCATTATCTCAAAACTCCGCTTTTTCGTTCCCTGTTCGAACGGCAAAGGCTTTAAAAACGGATTAATCTCGGCCAGGTTGTTTTTTCTTTTTTCATTATTGTTGGGATTAAATTCTGCCCACCATTCAGCGGCTTGGATTATTGATCCCGGCAATGGCTCATAGTCTGGTTCCTGGCCTTCGCCGCGCTCTCCTGCCTCCATGACTATTGACCTTGCCATCAGACCATCTTTAAGCATTTTAGAATTTAACGCTTCATAAAAATATTCAGGAATGGCCGTTCCAAAAAGCGTAAGAGAAGGCTTATTGATAGAGCGGGGATTCTTATCACCCGCTTTTATTCTCAAATCATATGTGGATGATGAGGTTGAAAACATTTTTAGAAGCACCGCGACGATATTGGCTGTCCGAGCGTCTTTTATACTGCCCAGGGCTGTCATTAAAGAATCAATTTCATCGGTTTGAAAAAGCATGGCATGATTTATATACATTACGTCCTCAATGCCTTCTCCCGAAGCAAAAGCATCGCCAACTTTACCGCTAAATCCTGCAGCGGAAATGATTTCTCTGTTGACTAATCGTGGATGCTCCTTGCCTGTCCCGGAGTCGGCAAGAGCAATCAAATATATGTTTGTAAGATTGCGCATATTATCTATGATTTTTCTTCCTGCAAGAAATGCCTGCAGAGTCAATGCCCCGGCAAAAGCCAGGATTTTATTTGGGTAAGGAGCGGTTCGGAGGGTGTAGTTCATAACCTCGTTTATAAAACCTGGCACGCTGAGAAGCTCTTCCGGCAGCGGGCCGGGGTCTTTGAGAATATCTTCTTTGCTGGTTTTTTTTTGCGGCGCTATTTTTTCGGTGATCCCGGATATGTCAACATCAGAAAGATTTATCGGGATTTTATTAGGTTCTTTTAACTTTCGCAGGGCCTTCCAGTCATAATTTTTGCATCCATTGTGATGGCAAGTGAAGCCGATGGCGCCGGAACTTTGTTCCGTAATTAGCGCGCTGCGGTTTGTGTGCGCTTCATTAAAAGGGCAGACCGAGAATATCCATTTGCGCCCGCTATTCCAGGGGAAAGGCCCTTCAATTCCAGGACAATGTTTTCTTATCCAATCGTCGATATTGAACTGCTCGATAGACGGCAAAACCTCTCCAGCAATCACGGAAAGATCAACGTTGGCGGAGGTTTTATCTTCTTGTTTCCGGACTGTTCCAGCAAGCTCCATCAACTTCTCTCTAGGTACAACTTTAAGCCTTTCAGGAGCTTCGATAATTTTTGCCATTCTGTGCGGACGCTCGGGAAGATTGTCGCCTTTGCAGTTCATTGTGCCGGGCAATCTCCAGATTCTGGCGGGATTGTAAACAGTCTGATCAATCTGAACTTTCTCGTCTCCAACAGGGGATAGCGCCTTAAGACAGGCTTGGACAAGCCCTTCATCATCAACAGGCAAATCAATGCGGTACATCAATTGGGCTCCGTTGCCGGAGTCTGAAAAAATGGGATCAGGCCAGCCCATGGACTTCAATCCTTCGCTGATTTCAATGCCTTTATAGAGCGCGGCATCATGCTCTTCATCATTTGCAGATATCCCTGAAGGACGCACCGCATCGCAATCAATCAAAAGCCAGCGACGGCGTGTAATGTCAGCATCTGAGGTGGCAGGAGCTTTGCCAACCGCCCTGATGCGATTAGCTGCCCTTGCCAGCAAAGCAGGATTTACCGCATTTGGCGTAATGTAAACGCCTCTTGCTGAGGTCATCTTTTTTAGGGCATTTTCGACCTCCTCAATGTGATCGTAATCAAAGTATCCCGATTCGATATGCGATCTGTGATATCCGGTGCATTCAGCGTCAAGAATGCGCACCTCAAATATATTTCCAGATTCATAAAAGAGACGAAGAGCTTTTGTTATTTCTGATTCTTGTTCCATTGCCTGTTTACCCAACTTTCATTATCAGCCAGCATTGATTCAAAGCCTGAATGTCTCGTTTTGTTAGAGGCTGCAGACCACATTTATAGCTAAGTTCTCTGTCCACCGCAATAATGCCTTCCTCGCACCATTGGCATATTTGTCCCATCCTTGAGGGATATTCCTGAAGAAATTTCTCATGACATCGCGAGCATTTGACTGTCTTTTTCATCGTTGTATTTTACCTTTCTTTATTTATCTAAAACCTGGCTTTAGCCAGTACGGAAATTGCGTAGCAATTTCTCGAGGTGCAGGATTTTATCCTGCTAGAATGGTATGTCATCCAATTCATATTCTTCTTGAGCATCATAGTCTTCGACATCATTCCACCCGGGCTCAGGGATGTATTCTGGAATTGGGTCAAGTTGATAATTAACGACACAGTCAAACTTCTCTCCGGCTATGTTTTTTACAGTGATTTGATGAGGCGTAGCCAATGCCCCGTCCCTTCCCATGATCACTGCGTCTTCAACACTTTCAGGAGGGGCAATTTTTGAGCGTTTAGCCCACCATTTTTCGAACTTCGCCCGGGCATATCCCGTATGCTCCGGGCATACCCATTCGCTGATAAACTGCTGCCAGCCAACGCAATACTCAACGC
>CAZYVR010000506.1:0-3477 GCA_964651145.1 uncultured Victivallales bacterium
TTTCTTTTGTTTTTGTGTTCGCCGCCTATTTTTAGCAATGACATCAATGTGTTTGTGAAAACATCAAATGCGTTGGCTTCTTTCAATAGTTTTATTAATTCAGACACGGATTTGACATCGCGCATATGGCCCAGCAAATAAATGGCCGAACAGATGCGCTTTGAGTTGAAACTCCTTTTATTGTCAGGAATGAAATCGTCCCTTTCTGTTAAAATTCTGCGCAGGCAGGGCAGGGCGGCTGCGTCTTTGCTCAAGCCAAGGGCCAGAGAGCTGTGTTTAGACAGGTTTTCATCCTCGGACAGCAACCATTCGCGAAGTCTCTTCTTGAAGGCTTCAGGACGCCTGTGCGACGACCAGATCGCGAGTCCTGGGTTTATTGAGTACAGCGCGTTTTTTAGCTCTGATTCATCTGTGATTGATTCAAACGGAATAGTGCTTTTATCGTTCAGGCATCCGCTCTTTTTAAGTTTGTCTTTCAGGGATTCATATGGAATATTTTTTAACTCAATGTTGTTTTCTATCGCCAATGCCGCTGCTGTTCCCGCCGCTTCGCCAGACTTTTGCATTGCTTTTTGCATCCTGACTGATTGCCCCATTTCGTGGTCGACTGACATGCACCTGCCTGCCGCGAGTAATCCATTGTATCCTTTGGGAATCATGGCTCCGAAGGGAACGGGGACGTTGAAATTGAATCCCCACATGTTGGCTGCCGCAAGCCATTGTTGAATCGTTTCGGATTCAAATGTCCAGTCTCTTGAATGGGTGTCATGATTTGAATGCTCGAAAAATACTGGTTGGTCTGTTGTTTTCCCTTTTATAAGATCTTCAAACAGAATTGATTCTTCCCCGACAATCAGGCGCCCCTCGCGAATGCCCAATAATGGCACGCAAGACAAAAGCATGTCGGCGTCTTCAAACTGGTCCTGCAGATGCCAAATGCCGGCGTCTATCGTTTTCTGAGAGACATCCTCGCCGTCTCTCGGGTCAATATAGCCAGCATCAAAATTATGCATTCTGGTTATTCCATCTTTGCCGAGAGTCAGGCGGACATGAGAATATGGTTGAGTCGTCTCGTCAAAGCTTCTTCCAAACCTGAATTCACACCCCGATATTGCGCATGCTTCGCCATCGCCAGTTGCGTCAATTAGGACTTTGCATCCGGCTTCTTTTATTCCGTCCTGCGATATCCATCTTATTCCTTTTACTTTTTTATTTTCAAGAAAAACTCCAATAATGGACGAATTGTAAGAGAACTGCATTCCGGCTTTTACCCCTTCCCGCTCCAGCGTGTATTTCTTGGCGTCAGGATGAAAGCCGTTGCCGTCTGTCAGGCAGTCTTTGCGAAGTTCTTCGGCTTTTTTGTCAATATCTTCAAACACGCCGCCATTCAGCCCGAAGTAGTATCCGTTCACGCCGCCGGCTGTGGCCGAGCCGCCCATGCAGGACAATTTTTCTATCCCCAAAACTTTCATTCCAGCGCGTGCCGCGCTTATGCCCGCAATTGCCCCGGCCGTTCCGAGCCCGGCAACAATAACATCGTAGCTTTTTTTAAAGTGTTGTTCTGATGTTTTGTGCTGGCTTGACTTTTTTTCAATGAGTTCTGACAATATCATTTTGTTTCTCCCGCAAATGTGATTCCGGCTTCTAAAGATTCAAGAGGATTGGTGTATCCGCTTGATGGCAGATGCGTCCAGTTTTTTGCGACCTCAAAGGGGCCTTTTGTTGACTCATATGAGAATGCAGAGGCTGTGGACGCCATTTTCCAGGACTCTATTTCTTTGGGGCGGGCTTGCCATGATTCAAGCAGCTTCTTGCGCGCGGCAGGCCAGTTGTCTTCAATTTTGACAGGGACTTTTAAATATTTTTCGGAAGCGAAGCGCCCGCGCTGAATTTTCATTTCTTTAAGCAAGGGGCGGGGGCATTTTTCTCCGCAATATAGGAGAGCATTTATGCTTTTTGCATTTATAGTTTTTGTGCCGGGCGCGCTCAATCTTTCCGAGGTTGTGTCTATAATTTTTTCAACAGTTATTTTGTGCAGCCCTGACGCATTGAACAGCGTTGCCTCAAACACATTGCCGTTTTGTTTTATTTCAACGAGCTCTGTCCAGAAAAGAACATTCAGTTTCTCATTCTTTATGCGGTTCAACAACACCGGCGACAGCGCCGGGATATGCGCATGGCCTTCCGCCAGAATGTTTCTTTCTATCAGTTCCTTTTTTAAGCCCAATCCATAATGGCTTAATTTAGTTTTGTCCCAGTTTTTTCCTGGGGCGTGCGCGTTTATATATTCGCTTCCGATTGAAGCGCTTCTTTCCAATATTATAACACTCTCGCTATCCTTGCTGGCAAGCCCCAACGCGGTTAATGTTCCGCCGACTGCCAGGATTGAATAATGTTTTTTCATTGTTTGCATCCTATTTGTTTTAAAGAGTTATTATGATTATACAATATTAAAAATTGTAAATCTATGGAAAAAATCACAATTATAGTGTATTTTTAGATACACAAACAGGATGGCGTATAATGCTTCAGCAGGAAATTGATAATTTTACTCAGTCGGCGCGAGCGTTTGAAAAGACGTTTAAATGCCAAATTGCATTTCATGACTATACAGGCGAAATAAGGGGCGTTGTGAACGGCTTGCCATTTTTGCACATAAACTCGTTTTGTCCGATCGCAAAACACAAAGGAAGCGATGTTAATGACATGTGCTCGCGCTTTGACAGGAATATGGTTGAAGCGCGGCTTGCCGAAAAGATGGAGCCGCTTTTTAAATATTGTCATTGTGAAGTCCTGGAGCTTGTGGCGCCTGTTATTGCGCGTGGAAAGCTGGCTGGAGTGATGTTTGTGGGGCCATTTAGAGTTGAGAGTGGCGCCCCGATGCCGCCGGAAACTTTGCGTTCCACAAAGTTTTTTTCCGGATTGAAATCTTTGGAAAAAGCCAGAAATGCTCTTTCTAGCGCAGACTTGGAACTTGCGGACAGAATAAAAAAACTTGCGGCGCTTCTTGCCTTTCGCCTGGCTAGCCTTATAGAGATGCGAAAGGAGGAATTTCCGCAAGAGAGTGGACGCAAAGAGCGAATAAGACGTTACATAGACAGGGAATTTAAACACGGAGTTTCGCTTGGAGGGCTGGCTGAATATT
The DNA here is from genome assembly GCA_964651145.1 of uncultured Victivallales bacterium. GTDB lineage: Bacteria > Verrucomicrobiota > Lentisphaeria > Victivallales > GWF2-45-14 > CAZYVR01. The sequence goes on from CAZYVR010000506.1 coordinate 3,146, forward strand.
TGTGCTTAAGCGAATCGCGCGTCACTCAATTGCTGCGCGAATACTTCCAAAAAGGATTTCCTCAGCTTCTTGCAGAAAAACGCATTGACTACGCCAAATCTCTTTTGACAAACTCTTTCTTTTCTGTCACGGTGGTGTCGAGACAGTCGGGCTTTGCCGACCCTAACTATTTTTTCAGAATATTCAAAAAGCAAACAGCTATGAGTCCCGGGGAATACCGGAAGAAGCATAGCAATCTAAACCAAAACATGTGAAATGATGTTTTGGCGGCGGGGCAGGGCTTTTTGTCGGAGCCTTCGGGCATGGAGAAGATCGGCTTGTTCTATATATAC
>CAZYVR010000507.1:0-3476 GCA_964651145.1 uncultured Victivallales bacterium
TGGGATACAGTTTCGCAAATTCCAGAACGTGCGTCCAGTTTCCGGGAGCAAAAAATATAGCGGCATGTGTTTCCGGCAAAAAATCCTCCTCCTTTACAAAATCCAGAACATCGCGTCTTGCCGGAATCTCATCGTAACTCAAAGGCAAAATGGAGCCGTCGTCGAGACGCACCCCCACGTAAGGCAAAAACTGGTCATAAGGAACCAAGTCAAATCTGCTTTGCAGGCTTGGAGTCAAGCGTGACATGAACCCGGCAAATTCATTGTTGTTTATGTCAATAAATGAAAGCGCAAATCTTTTGAAAGCGCAAAAGCTTTGAGGAGATGCTCCGGCAGGGCATTCCAGATCGCTTTTTAAATCCAAGTTCAAGTCGCGCATAAAATTGTATTTGCCCGTCAACTCTTTGATTTGCCCTATCCTGTCGTCAATCGCCAACGTGCAAATGGGCATGTCCCCAAAAACACCATCGGCATATTCAGAAAGAGCCGCAAGCAAATCGCCAATAACGCTGTCGCGCGCAAAAGTCTTTTCGCGCATGACTGACATTTCCAGTTCGCGCTCCAATTTTGCCACATTCTCCAAAGGCATCTCGAGGGAAGCCATTGCCGCAAGCAAAGTCATTGAGTTTTCGAGGACATTTTCCAATATTGATATATGCTGATCAAAAGCAACAGTCAAAGCCGCAAAGTCAACTTTGCTTCCGGGATGAGCATTTGCGAAAACAAGCCCCTTCCCCATAGGCGGGAACATGCTGGAAAACTGCTCAAGACTCAAGCGTTCAGCATGCTCAACCAGAGCTCCACCCGCGGTGCAGTTATATATCCTGATGTTTTGATCGCGTCGCTTCAAATCACAAACATATTTTTGCAAAATATCCCTTATCCCTTTGAACTCAAGATTTGTCAACACTTTTTCACGGTCATTGCCGGGGATTTCAATTGAAGCGTTATTGAATGTTATCGCCTCTTTGCCATGAGCATGCGTCCGCCCTGACTCTGACACGCATAAATCGCTGCCAACAAGCGCAATATTGGAGCAGCCCAGTTGCGTCGCAAAATCTATGGCGGTAATTATAACGCTCCTTGCCAAAACCAGACGCGGCAAATCAATGCCAAGCTTTTTCAAAAAAACTGCAAACGGAGCGTCCGGCTCGGATGTCCATATAATCATGGAAAATTTCATGGGAACCTCCGGAGACACTATCGGCACAGTCACAAGCGGACATTCCGGCTTTAAGTCGTTATCCCAGTGCAAGCTGCTCCTGCTGTCGAAATCAACGATGAAGTCAGGTTTTATTCCAGCGGCAGCCAAAGATTTAAACGCATGCCCTACACATATCAAAACAAACCTGTCCGCATTTTCGCGAATAAAATCAAGTTGAGAGCCAAGAGAAGGCCCTGCTCCACAAACAAGAGCCGAAGCTTCTGATAAAACTTTGCTGAAAGAACGCGACCGCTCCGATGCAATAAATCGCAAATTGCGGAGCGAATTGCGCATGTTAATAATGCCGGCTCGCTTTTTAAATTTTATGTTGGAAATAATATCAGTAGAAGAGCTTCTGACTGCCTCAAGGCTTTCAACGCTCCCCAGGGCGTTGTCCGAAGACAAAGTAACAAGATTGCCATTGTCAATATTCAACATAGTCAACAATATGCCCAAAAAACTGGCGCTCAAAGACGCCGGGGCAAGCAAAACCCTCTCGTTGGAGGAAAATAAGTCATAACAATCACTCGCTCGAAAATTGTCCCCGCCCGATGAGCTGTAACAATACAACAGAAATATATTTTGGGGAAGGCGCTTCCTAAGCTCCTCTATTACAGCGGCGTCAGGGCTTCCACAATGAATATGCAACAAACGCCTCCGAAGCTCATTCGGATACGGACGGTTCAACATGCAAAGAACCCGGTCTCGAAAATCTGAAAGCATTTTTTGTAATTTGCCATCCATTAAATAAGCTCAACTCCCTCTGCTGTCACAAGCTCCTACCATACAACCACAGCATAGGAATTGACAATCTCAACGCAATTTTTCCCAGGAGAACTGGATAAATCCACTCCTTTGATGTATTTTGCCTAAGCATATTTCAATAATCTAAGGAGAAAATGAAATGGGATTTCTTGACGAAAAATATCTAATAAAAAGCGAAACCGCTCTGGCCATTTATAATGTTATACACAAACTGCCGATAGTGGATCCGCACAATCACGCAAATGTTGGAGAAATCGCGAAAAACAAGAAATATCCCGATCTCTGGCAGTTGTTTGCCGCAACAGACCACTATGTGTGGGAAGTGTTGAGAAAGCGCGGAGTCCCTGAAGAGTTTATTACGGGAAGCGCTTCTCCCAAAGAAAAATGGCTAAAAATGGCGAACGTCTTCAATGAGGTCGCCGGGAACCCTGTATACGAATGGATACATCTGGACTTGAAGAGATATCTGGGGATTGACACAATTCTGGGCCCCAAAACAGGGGAAGACATTTGGGAGGAAGGAAAAGCCGTGCTTGCCGTCAAAAGCAAACGCCCTCAGGCTCTTTTGAAGCAAATCGGAGTGGAAGTCATGTGCTCAACCGATGATCCTGTCGATTATCTGGAGGAACATGACAAAGTAAACAAAGCAATGAAAAAAACTATAATCCGACCGACCTGGCGTCCTGACAAGGCAATGAACATTTTCTCGCCAGCATGGAAAGATTATATTGAAACACTCGGCCAACGCTTCAATATGGAAATAAAGTCAATTGGAGACCTTGTAGACGCTCTCAGCCAATCACACGACTATTTTGCGGAAAAAGGATGTGTTGCCAGTGATCACGGAGTGGAAGTTCCGTTTGCCGCGGACGCCAGCAAAAAAGACGCCGACGCCGCATTCAAAAAAGCTCTGTCCGGCAAAGAACTGACCTGTGCGGAAAGAAACGCCTTCATGAGCTATATTTTTGGAGAAACAGCGGAAATGGACTCGAAGAAAGGCTGGGTGTTCCAACTCCACATGGGCGCGGTGCGCGATATAAGAGATTCTATTTTTGACAAGCACGGCCCCGATGCTGGCGGAGACGTCTCCAACCATTTTCTGGATTTGCTGACACCGTTAAAAAAATTCCTTAATCGCTTTGACGACAGACTGAAAGTTATTCTTTATTGCCTTGATGACAATCATCAAGCCACGCTTGCCACTGTGGCCAGGGCTTTTGGTGAGAAAGTAAGGCTTGGGTCTGCCTGGTGGCTTAACGATCACCCCATTGGCATGAGAAGGCAGCTTGAATACATTTGCGCCGTTGATTTGCTTGCTAACTTTGCGGGAATGGTTTCAGATTCAAGAAAACTTCTGTCGTATGGATCCAGATTTGAGATGTTCAGGCGCATTTTGGCCGATGTGCTTGGCGAGATGGTGGATATGGGGCAGATGCCTTATGGGATAGCGGAAAAAATGGCTGAAAGAATGGCATATTCAGGGCCGAAAGAATTTTTTGGCCTATAA
>CAZYVR010000508.1:0-3458 GCA_964651145.1 uncultured Victivallales bacterium
CGCCTTTTTGAATGTGGGGGTCATGTGTGGGTCAAGTCTGTCGTTGACTCTTATCCATAGTGCTCCTTATTACATAAAACTGTTACAAAGCAATCTTCATTTTTATTGATTTGCGTAGGAAATTGAATTTGGGATTTGACTCCATTCTTTTCCCTCAAGGATTCTCCCGCTTGCCTTCTTATTTTTCCCACCCCATTGTTTAAAAAAATAAGGAACGCCCATTGAAACACATTGGTCACGCAAATTGGTGGCCCATTTAAGGTGCATCGGTCTTGCCCCTGGCCCCGATTCCCCTCCTACGATAACCCAATCTATCCCATTCAGATCTAACTCTCCAAGATCCTCTAATAACGGCTCACAGGATAAAAATTTTTTGGCGCAATCAATCTGTTTCAAATGCGTTATCCGCTTTTTGCAGTCTTTGGTCTCAACCGTGACGCCAAGCCAGGCGTTATCCGGCCATCTTTTGATTTTTTGGCTGATTTTTAATATCCGATCCGATCTTTTTGTCAAAATTTGGAAAGTATGATAAGTGCATTTGTTTATTATTCTAATAATATCCAAATTATAATCTAACGGCACGTCTTCATGAAAAAAGTCGCTCATGCTGCATAAAAATATCATAAGCGGCTTACGCCAACTAACGGGTTGTTCAAGGCGGTTCCGATGGAGCGTAATTTGAAAAGGATTTTTTGAAGGGTATCCATAACGTCCTGCCAATCGTTTCGACATACGCTCGGCATAACAGTTTTTACAGCCTGCACTGATTTTCGTGCATCCTGTAATCGGATTCCATGTTTTACCCAGTGTTCCGTCAGAATTAAGCACCCATTCTATTTTTGTAGTCACTCGATTTAGCTCCTTTTGATAGGAAAAAATACTATCATATCATCAGGGAAAGATCCTTTGCGCGCTTTCCTTTGTTCTCTATTTGTCTTGATTTTGCCTTGGTTTTCAAGGTTAATCAAAGCATCTTTGTAGTTTTTCTTTATGTATTTCTCGCCTATATGGTGTCTTTCGTAAATCTGCTTCATGCTAAGCGATTGTCCGCTAAACTTTCTTAATAATTTAGCCTGTAGCTTGTCCAATGGTTTTTCAAAATCAAAAATAGTCAACTGTCTGTATCTAGCTGCTGCTGGATTATATTCAAAGGATGGTACGCCTTGAATTTCAGAGGAACTCGCTTTAGCCATAATCTGTTTCATGATACTAAACCCAACATCACTTTTAGTAACAAATATTAAATAGTGTGTTGTCCTTTTTCCTGTTTTGTTTTTAAACGGGAACGGCAGTACATAATCCATTCCCCAACCTCTAAAAACATCCTCAACGGCTTGTAAAATTATTTCTTCCCGTTCTTTTGGATTTTTGTTAGAAACCTTTTCACGCAGGTTTAAAAGAACTTCTTCTGTAAATAGATCACTGATTGGTTTTTCTAATACCTCATTTTCAATTCCTGGATTAATACGGCGATAGTTGAAAAAAAAGATGCTATCGCATCCCCAATCCTTGACTAAAGACCTGACCAGCGTCAGAGAAAGTCCCTTATAACCCCACGGATCAATAAAGGAAAGTGTTGGTATGGTGTTCATATTATCAAAGTCTCTTACGAAATCGCTATCAATTTCCAGCTCAAATGTTTTAGGCAGAATTTTTAGGCGATGCAGATTCTTAAAACTTTTGATCTCCCTTTTTAGCCGGGTAACGTTTTGTGGATCAGCATCATTAAAGGTAAGTTGAATTGTATTCCGTACTTTTGTGTTCCAATGATTAATTGCATTTTCAAGGACAACCAAAGGAGTTGATGGTTCCCCATCGTCATATCGACCTGGACCGGAAAACAAATCTAAATACCCTATCTTTGGCCTTCCCTGTGAGGAGATGACATTCGCCCAAGCTGAAAAATATTTTGAGACAATCTCAGCCTTTATTTTTGAGGCCTTTGTTTGTTTTGCAAAGAAGCATGAGGTTGTTGTCATGAGTTACCTCAGTTTCCAGTTACCCTCCAGCAGTTTATCACACCGACAGAGCGGTCCGCCAAAACACCACTGATCTTTTTGTAGAGATAACGTTGTTAAATCCCTGCTCACTCGTAAACGCAAAAAAAAACATATATGAGAATTTTAAACTAATTTTTAATACCCAACTCCCGGCATAAGGCGCGGCGGCTTTTTGCCGGCGGCCTTAATGCCGTTGTTGGGCTCCATGTCTCACAAGGAAATCCCTATATCCTGAAAGCCCGTTTGCGTATCGTTTAGCAGTGCTTCTCTTCCAGTCCCTTCCCAAAGCATCAGCTATTCTAAGCCCGACTTCCACGCGCCCTATGCATTTATCTTCACCCAAATATTTTTCCAGCAGTTGCATTGTAAGAACGCCTGCGAGTGCATCGGCGAGGATAGTCCCGGGATCATGATTCGAACTGTCCAATTCTAAGGGCACGTTCAGTTGATCTTTGCCCCACCAAGCTAATTCTAATGCAACTAAATCTGCTGCCGCGTTCCTCCATCCTTTCACCATAACTTCAGCCCGCTTCACCTGCCCATCAGACATGATGCGGCGTAACACCTCCAACGTGGCTTCAGACGTGCCTCCACCCAAGAACACTGCCGCTCCTTTTGCAGAGCGTCCCCTTTTGGGACTTGGCTCACGCCCGAAGCCGCTACCCCGTCTGATGGAAGGGATGATTCGTATACCGCTTTCTGCCGTCTCAACGAGGCCAGCAAACTCCAACCATGGCAACAGCCGCTTAAAGTAGCCGTCACGTGTCCTCGGCTTTACATTAGCACTTGAGTAAAACGCCCGCACTACCCCGACTCCCTGTTCAGGTGAAAGCCATCCCTTTTCTCCGGCGACCTCAATCAAGCGCTGATAAAGAATGTGATCCGAGAACTGTGAGTGCATTCTTTCTGGGATTACATCTGCGGCGTGCGTACTGAGGAGGTCGTATTTTCCATCTCGCGTTTTGCCGCATATAGCAAGGTTTTGAAGGTCCGAGATGATGTTGACTATTGTTCGTTCAGAATAAGCAAGCGCATCAGCGAGTTCTCGGGTGGACGTGGGTCCATTCTCTGCCAGCACATCACAAGCCACGAGCGCCATTCGAAGAGTACAGTTTGGAATATATGTCCAAGGAATGTGGGGAACTTTTCCCTCGGTCAGGTAGTCCTTGAATATATCCCAATAAACAGCAAAGCGCTGTCCCGCTCTGATTATAAGGCGCCTGTCGCTCAGCTCGTTAACAATATCTGTTCCATAACGCTCATATACCTCAAGTGAGTCAGCCGGAGACTTGGCCGCTATATGCCGCAAACAAGAAATCTGTGGGTCGTTAAGCGGCTCCAGATCTTCGTCAAAAAGGCTTTTAACGTTCAACCTGCTACCGATCAAGTCAACCTGAGAGGCCCCGCGAACCACTTGGTTGTAGACGTGAATGCAGAGCTTCTTTAGGAACCATGGGA
>CAZYVR010000509.1:0-3456 GCA_964651145.1 uncultured Victivallales bacterium
ATAAATCCGGAAATTCTGCTGGAGTTCAGGCAGAGTTATATTGGCCCGGCTATGCGGAAGTATGGCAATATGTTCCGCGCCGCGGACGTGCCCAACGACTCATTGACAAACCGCATGCATATTCTGGACATAAGACTTTTGTGCGGAAACTCCGCCGCTCATTCCGACATGCTGATGTGGCATCCTGAAGACCCCGTGGAAAGCGCAGCAATGCAGATTGTCAATATACTGTTTTCTGTCCCTCAGATATCGGTTATGATTGATGCGTTGCCTCCTGAGCATCTCGAGATGCTGCGCTTTTATCTTGCCTTCTGGCGCGACAACAGGGATGTTTTGCTGGACGGCAAATTTATGCCGCTGCATCCTGAAAATTCGTTTCCTATGGTTTTGGCCGAAACCGCGAATAAATTTATAACTGTAGCCTACGCTCCGCTTGTTGCCCAGCTCCCAGAGCGCTTGCCGGACACGCTTATATTTGTAAATGGCTCCTATGCTGAACAAATCGCATTCAAAGTCCAGAGTGGTGAATGCGAAAGGCTTCTGTGTGTATATGATTGCTGCGGCAATAAAAAAGAAGAAAAGAAAGTTTTTTTGGCTAAAGGAATCAACTCAATTGACATTCCTCCGGCTGGAATCGCTATTTTGAATTAAAGGAATATTGAAATGACAAAAAAATTAAAACTCCTTCCATGGCCGGTTTCTCTGGAGGAGACGGGCGGGTTTTTTGAACTTCCGGCTGGCATCGCCGTAAAAACTTCTATGGCTGGACTGAGCAAAACCTTTTCACTGGATTTGAAGGAGCTTGGCTTTTCATCTAGCGGAAACGATGCTTTCTTCGTTGAATTCCAAGAAAATAAATCAATGGAAAACGAGCAATATTTTTTGGATATGGAACCTTCCGGATTGAAGCTGCAGGCTGCTGCTTCGAGCGGCTTCTTTTGGGGGACGCGCACCATTTTGCAGCTTTTTGCCGAAGGTCCAGGAAGTCTTGTTTCATGCTTGAAGATTCACGACAAGCCCGAGTATGAATACAGGGGGTGCATGGTAGACGCGGCGCGCAAACCGCATTCAGTGGCTTTTCACAAAATGATAATCAAAAGGCTTGCGGCGTTAAAGATGAATGTTTACCATATGCACTTGACTGACGATCAGTCTTTTGCCTTGCCAAGTTCCGAATTTCCCGGATTGCCAACGCCAGAATTCGCGCATACTCGCGAAGAGTACGTCGAAATAGTGGAATTTGCCGGAGAGCATCATGTGACAATTGTTCCTGAAATCGACATGCCTGGGCATGCTTCTGTTCTATGCATGGCTATTCCAGAACTTGTTTGCGAGGGCGAGGAGCCGGGGAAAACTGTTTGCGCAGGATCGGAAAAAAGCTATGAGATTCTTGAGAAAATAATTAAGGAAGCTGTTGATATTTTTCCTGGCCCATACTTTCATATCGGAGCGGACGAGGTTTTTTTCGTGGATGGCGACATGGAGTCTTTGGATGTGCCGTGGGCGCGATGTCCCGCTTGTCAGGAACGCATTCGCAAAGAAAATCTTGACGGCTTGAAGTCGCTGTATCATTATTTTATAAACAGGATGAACAACATTGTCAGATCGTATGGACGCCAGACCATAGTATGGGAAGGCTTCGATTTGAAGGCAAAACCGGAAATAGCAAAAAATATTCTTGTCGATCAGTTTGAAAACTACTACGCTTTGCCTCAGGATTTAATTGACGCCGGCTATGATCTTGTCAATGCTTCCTGGACTCCGCTTTATGTTGCTTGCAGCGGAGAGTTCATGACCTCTCCCGAAGAGATGGCTAAATGGAACGCTGAATATTTTGGCAAGGGCAGGGCTCCGCGCCCTTTCAGGGATATGGTCAAAGTCGAGGGCAATCTGGAACGCGTCAAAGGCGTGTGCATTTGTTCGTGGACAAACGAAGAGCGCATGGAGGAAGGATTGCTTTTCGGCACAGGCAAAGGCTATGCGGACTGCGGCAAGCCGGGCCCCAGAGTTCAGGTGGCGGCAGAGCGCGCATGGACAGGCGGCTCTACATCAGCTCAAGATATTCTTGAGCGGCTTGGACTTTCCTGGTGGCAATCGCTCTAACTTTGAGCCCGTGAATATGGGAAAAGCTTGGGGCAGGGCGGCGACTGCTAAGTTGACTTTATTCGGGAGACAGCAGAAGTTTTCCGTTTTTGTCTTTTATAACGTCGACTTTGCAGTTGTAAGCTTCTTCTATAAGCTCCGGGGTCAAGACTGATTCTGTAGCTCCATCAGCCAGGGCTGCGCCTTCTTTTATCAGGGTCAGCCTGGAACAGTATCTTCCCGCAAGCTGAATGTCATGCGAAATTATTAGCACGGTGATGTTGGATTCCTGATTTAATTCAGTCAGGAGTTTCATTAACTGCGAGCTGTGTCCGATGTCCAGAAAAGATGTTGGTTCATCCAGCAACAATATTTTGGGTTCCTGAGCCAGGGCGGTGGCAATCATTACGCGTTGCTTCTCCCCGCCGCTTATGTGGCTGAAAAGAGAGTTGGCATATTGAGATACATTCATTTTTTCCAATGCTTCGCTTACGCATTCCTTGTCGCGCCAGGAAAGTGAGCTGAATCGCGACAGACGCGATATTCTTCCCATTTCAACTATTTGCCTTACGGTATAGGGGATGGGCGTAAAAACAAATTGCGGCACCACCGCCATGATTCCCGCGCGTTCCCGCTGAGTGAGATGTTTTGAATTTAAGCCGTCAATTTCAACGATGCCGCCGTTTGGCTCAGAATATCCGCTCAGAATTCTGAACACTGTGCTTTTTCCTGCTCCGCTGGGACCAATCAGGCCTGCAAACTCTCCTTGTTTAAGCGAAAGGTTGAAAGAGTTAAGAATATTTGCGCCACGGGAATATCCGAAAGTTATATTTTTTGCTTTCAATATTTTATTCATGAGGCATTCTTCCTCTTTTTATTCAGAACCCAAAGGAAGAACGGGCCGCCTATAAATGCGGTTATCACGCCCACTGGGACTATCTGCGGACTCAGTGCGGAGCGCGAAATGGTGTCGCAAGTCATTAAAAACATTCCTCCGCATATAAACGACAACGGGAACAGCCTGCGATGGTCCGCGCCGAACAGGCGCCTCAATACATGCGGAACGATAAGTCCCACAAAGCCGATTATTCCAGATATGGATACAGCCGACGCTGCCAGAAAGGAGGCCACTCCAAGCATGAGCAATATTATTTTTACCGGAGCAACGCCAAGGTAATGAGCCATCTCCTCGCCGAGAGAAATAACATTGGCGTCCCTCCCAAATATAAACAAAATGAATGTCCCGCCTAATGCCGCAAGCCCGACAATCGCCAGCAAGGCATCGCTTTTGGGCTGAAGATTTCCCAGCATCCACCAAGTTATGCTGTTTAGTTCGTTTACTCCTACGCTGCTTATTATAAACATCAGCACGCT
>CAZYVR010000510.1:0-3446 GCA_964651145.1 uncultured Victivallales bacterium
ATTCGCCCCATACTCCATTAGATATTATGCGGTATTCAATTTCAAGGCGGCATTCATCACTTTTTAATGTGTAGTTCTTTACAAATTCAAATCCTTTAAAATTGCCTTTGGGGCTGGTGTATGAGCTTCTTACAGTGATTTCCTTTTCACTTTTCTTCATCACCTTCAGGTCATGCTTTGCATGCCTTATTTCATTATTTCCTTTTTTCTCCCATATTCTGTCTTTCATAAAACCGGAATTCTTCCCGACTTTATCGCATTCTGCGTATTCCTGCATGGAGAGCTTGTCAAAGAACGATTCAATTCTTCCCCCAATACTGTTTATTTTCACTCTGATGAATTTGTTCTCAACGACAATTGAATCTTTCTTTTCTTCCACTTTTAACGTTTTTTCTGCGGCGCAAGCTAAGGATATCATCAAAAATGAAGAAATAACACCTAGCGTAATCTTACCTGTTTTCATAAAAAATCCTGTTTTGTTAATTTATTTTTTTGGGAAAAAGCACTAGCTGACGGGCTATTATGAGGCAACCTCATTATTCATTCATGAAATCGTGTCCTCCCGCTTGAAGCGTGCCGGCCAAAGGCGCAGTCGGCGCCACTGACTCCAAGTGTTTTTCTCCCCAGAAATAATAACCTGCATAAACAATAGGGCCTCTGTCTTTTGCCATGAAGTCAGGTCTCGCATCTTCAAAAACACCCTGCCAGTTTTGCATTATCGGAGTGACTTGCCTGTCAAAAGCCTCGTAGTCGTCAACATTAGAAAATCTGGCATTTGAATCAGGGTTCCACGAATAATATGCGCCAGAAAATATAGTCAAAAAATTCTGGTCAAGGTTGTTCCACATCCAGAATGTTATGTCTATTCCCTCAATATTTTTGCAATCCTTCGCGCGTCGACACCATTCGCGTGTGGCATGATAAACTCCTCGAAACTGGCCACCGCTTTGTCCTGCGCCCGCCATCCAGCGCATGTTTTCCTGTGAAGAATAGTAGTCAACTGCCTTCTGTATACCTTCCTTATTACTGTTCCAGTAATTCCAAGGAGTGACTATCACACTGCTTTTAATTCCTTCGGGAACTGGAATGGGCTTGTGATCCGCAAAAATCATCATAGTTGTCTTTTTGTTATATTTGCGAGCAAGTTTTTCCAAGATTGAATTGTAGCGGATCATCATGTCTCCCTGTGTGTAGGATCCGGGCAATTCCTTTGATGGAAACCATAGAGCTTCTTCAAGCCCCAGGTGGATGATATGCTTCGCAGGCATCACTGCCATCAATTGATCTATAATTTTCTCCATCAAGTTATAGGTTTCTTCACAGATCAGAAACGAGCTCCCTTTATACATCCCCTCTCCGCCTCTAAGGTGCGGATAATGATAAACGAGTCCGCCAGCGTGTCCCCAGGCCTCTATCTCTGGGATAATTTCTATGTGGTATTCGGATGCATAATCAATAATTTCCACAAATTCAGAAAGCGATATAGAGTATGGATTTTCTGTGCCGCAAGGAAGCCCTTCAAAGCGAATGCCACAAAGTTCATCATCAGTAAGATGCAAATGGAGCGTATTCATTTTTAAGCGGTTCATAATTCTTATTATCCGCTTGATGTATGACATTTTGAAAATGCTTCGTCCCATATCAAGCATAAAGCTTCTTCTCTTAAATACTGGTTTGTCACGGATTTTTAGCTCAATCCAGTTACTGTTTTTGAAGCAGATAGATGCCAACTGCAGGAATGTTTGGAAACCGCGGTCCAAGCCAGCACTTCCTGATGAAATTATTTTTGCGGCATTTTTTTGAATATGCAGAAAATATTCTTCTTCTCCAAAATTTTTTGCTTCGTCACTGAAAGAGAGGACATATGAATTCAGAGCGTCAGTCAATTCAAAATTCGCAATCTTTTTTAGGTCCTCGAAATATCTTTCTGGAATGGCGGCTCCTGATACGCTCAGCGTTAGCGGTCGGTCAAATTTTTTGTCTGAAATTTCCAGCTCTAATGGATAAGGCCATAGTTTTTCAAATATACTGTTTGTTTCCATTTGAACTTTCCTTTAATCTATTTGCAGTTTTAAAAGCTTTATAGCATTTCCTTTAGCCACTTTGGCAAACACCTCATTCGATATTTTTCCCTGATTTTTCAGCGTTATCAAAAAATCTGACATGAAAACCTTCATTTTGGGGGCGCAAATGTCAGTGCCAAAGCAAAGTCTGTCTTGAAACTCCGTTAGGAAATTTGCGGCAAATTCAGCGTCCCTTGTTAATGCGCAATAAGCGCTTCCGGCAGAAAGATCGCCCCACATATTTTCATAGCGTCTGAATAATTTGGGAACAACACCTTCTTCTTTTATGGGATATTGCGGGTATCTTCCGCGGTCGGCAGGAGTTTCAATTTGCCCTATTTCTGCCCAAAAGGCCATTCCGTGACCAAGAATAGGGAGGCGGGAGAACTTTTGCAAACAACGCTCCAACTGAGGCAAACCTGGATCATCGTAAAGCCCATAGACTCCACCAATTCTGTCTGAAATATCAAAAATCAACGGCAGTTCGGCCGCTTCGACGTGTTTAAAGAAATTCTGGACGAGAGGAGAAGAAAAAGGCATATTGGGCATGAATTCTCCAACGCCTTTGCAACCTTGATCCTTGTACCAACTCAGCCAGTAAGAAAAATCGCTTTCAACTGAATTCGTTAATGCGCGAGGATCTATATTGCAGAAAGGGATGAAGCGATTTGGGAAGCGGCGACATATTTCCAGTATCTGTTCGTTCGATTGCGGCAAATAGCATTCCGGGCCAATCAGAGGCAAAAGAATTCCCTTCTCAATATTTTGTCTGTCATATTCCTCCAACACTTGTTCTGGCGTTGAAAATTGAACGTTTCCATCTTGTTTAGGGCAAGGCCATAAATACGAATGCGCATGTATATCAATAAACATTTTAATTCCTTTATTTTGATGGCTCTTATTTCATAGAGCCAAATCTGTCATTTATATTTGAAGCCTTGAAAGTATTTCATGGTTCCAATTCCATTTTTTATAAATTAATGGTTTATGCTCAGCCACTTAGGATACCTTAGTTTTTTTTTACTTTTTCAGGCATAGGAATTCTCCAGCTTTCCATTTTTTAGTTTTATACCGTTTTGTGTTTTAAAGAATATAAAAAATAGCAGAACTCAATTTGAATTCGCAACAATAACGAACTCTTAGGATACACCTGTGTATTAGTTGTTAATTTCCAGTGGTATAGTCAAAGCCTTCAATAAAAAAACCTGAGCCCAATCCAAGTTTTGTCCTTTTTTTGCTTTGAGCATGCATGTCGCCAAAAAGAATATTGGCGGAATTATTATGATTTGGCCTTATGCAAAAACCGCCATATGTAGGATTAAGGGTGCTAGATAGGGTCTGTCCGTAAAACTGAGTTTTTGGCTTGGGATTTTTTCAAAGCTC
>CAZYVR010000511.1:0-3441 GCA_964651145.1 uncultured Victivallales bacterium
CAGCTTGCATATATGCCCTCAATATTCCGTTTAAGGAGTCATTCTCCCATAATCTAGCAGTGCGTAATCATTCAGACTCCATCGTAGTGAAAGTAACGACTGAATCCGGGGTCTCGGGTTTTGGGGAAGGAGTGCCCCGTCCGTATGTTACTGGGGAAACGCAGGAAAAAAGTGTCAGGCATATCAAAAACAAATTGCTTCCCCGGGTAATGGGAGCTGAACTGAATGACATTGGATTTAAGCAGGTATTCGCTGATATAAACGATCTTCTTTTTGAGCCGACGTCAAAGGGGGAAGTTGTATGGAATGCCTCGAGATCAGCTGTAGAACTGGCAGTGATCGATTGTCTATTTCGCAGTAAATTTTTCTCTGTCAACAAGATTTTGCCTGCCATATTATCGACTGTCACCTATTCAGGTGTTATTGGTGGAGAATCTGCAGCCAAGGTGGAGAAGATGGCTCAGCGATGCAAAGCTTTGGGGTTCAAGTATATCAAAATGAAGGTTTCCAGCAGTGGAGATGTGGAGCAGGTGGCAGCCGTACGGAAAATATTGGGCTCTTCTGTCTCCCTTCGCTTAGATGCGAATGCTGCGTTCACTCCGGAAACAGCAGCCCAATTTATCAAGTCAGTAGAGGAATACGATATTGAATGCATCGAACAGCCCATACCCCGGGGCGACCCAATCGAACTGGCCGCTTTACGGTTCCTTCGCGTTCAGCTTGGTCGGAGCCTATGTCTTCCGGACGCGCTCCGAAGATGATTTTTTTGTCTATGTAAGGTGCAAGTTTGTCCTTCCACTCATCAAGCATTGGTATTTCAGAGTGGTCGTCTTTGTAGAAAAGTTTGCCATCTTTGGTTATAAGATTTCCATGAAAAAAGTTCATCGGGGGAGTGCCGATAAATCCGGCGACAAAAGCGTTGGCTGGCTTGTCATAAAGGGTAAGCGGATCGTCAACCTGTTGTATGACTCCGTCCTTCATCACGCAAATCCTGTCGCCCATAGTCATAGCCTCGACCTGGTCATGAGTAACGTAGATCATGGTGGTTTCGAGTTGGGTGTGCAGTTTGCTGATCTCAGTTCTCATTTGAACTCGCATCTTGGCATCGAGATTTGAAAGCGGCTCGTCGAAGAGGAAAGCCTCAGGCTTGCGAACGATCGCGCGGCCCACGGCAACCCTCTGGCGCTGACCGCCGGAAAGAGCTTTCGGACGGCGATGCAGATACTCGTGAATGCCAAGAATGTCGGCGGCCTCGCGAACGCGCTTGTCGATGTCAGATTTTTTAAATTTGCGCAGCTTGAGTCCAAACGCCATGTTGTCGTAAACAGACATGTGTGGATAGAGCGCATAATTCTGGAAGACCATTGCTATGTCGCGGTCTTTCGGAGGCACGTCGTTAATAACGCGGTCGCCAATCCTTACCTGTCCGCTGGTTATTTCCTCAAGTCCTGCAACCATTCGAAGAGTAGTGGATTTTCCACAACCGGACGGGCCGACCAAAATCATGAATTCCCTGTCCTTGATATGCAAGTTGACTTTGTCCACTGCCAACACTCCGCCATCATAGATTTTGCATACATCACTTAGTATTACTTCAGCCATTTTTCATTCCTTATTTTCATGATGTTTTCAGATTATTTCATTGTTGGGATGACTATTCCGCGCATGATTATTTTCTGGCAGAAAAGGAAGACCAATAGAGTCGGAATCGAGGCCAGAGCAAATGCAGCCATGCACATTCCGGGCTGATGAGCGTAGCGTCCCTGGAAGTCGTAGAGCCACACCATTATTGTCCACATTTTGGGGTCCTGACAGACAAGAAATGCCCACATGAAACCGCCGTACGCCATGGTGAACGCCGACAAAGCTATGACCGCCAGTATCGGCTTTGACATTGGGTAAGTTATAGCCCAGAATTTGGTAAATTCATTTGCGCCGTCTATTTCCGCGGCTTCGTAAAGCTCCCGCGGAATGCTGTCGAAAAAACCCTTGAGCAGGAAGATGGAATAGCCGTTGGCAAGCCCCGGCAGCACCAATGCTCCGAGGGTATTGAGCAAGCCTAAATCGCGCAGCAGAAGAAATCCTGGAATCATTGCCACTTCAGCTGGAAATGCCATTGTCGCAAGAAAGAAAATAAGAATCTTGCTGGCTGTGGCCTGCTTGCCTCTGGACAGCGCGTAAGCCGCAAGCGGATTGACTGTCAGAGCTCCTAAAATAGTCAGTCCCACCAGAAGAATTGTTACCATAATGGCGCGGCCTTTTTTGAAAAGGAAATCGATGACAATTCGATAGTTAATGGCAAAAAAGCTCCAGCGAATAGAGGTCTTGTTTTTGATGAACTCATTGTAATCCGCAAGCTTAAGGGGCAGTTTTACCTGCTGGAAATTCTTGAGGGTTGTCGCATATGCGGAGTTTAACGCGGATATGTTTTTATATTTATGGCGCAAGAAAGCATGGTAAAGATTTGCAGGAGTGTTCAGCGTCCAATCTTTGACTGGCACATTTTTCAGGACAAAGTCAAGCCAGTACATTCTGAGAATAGAGTGCGTGGGTGGCGTGGGAGAAAACTTTAAATCTTTAAATGTTTTTATATTTTCTTCCGTCTGCCTATTGAACGCGGCAACTGTTTTAAATTCATTTTCAAGTTGTTTTTGCCACAGTTTGGCATAATTGCCATTGACTGTTATCAGGCGGAGAGGGAATTTTTTCTTTAAAAAATCCTGCCATAAAGGATAAAGTCTTCTGTCGCTTTTTGACGGAATCGAGATGTCAGAAAACTGTTTGGCTTCAATACCTGTGCGCTTGTGAAAAGCGGCAGTGTTGACAAAGCGTTTCTCGAGATAAAGAGCCCACAGCATTTCCGTTGGGATAACTTTCACCTTGGCGGCAGGAAGCTGTTTATGATAATCGACCAGGTCATTAAAGTCTTTGCGCTGAGGAGGAAACCACTTCTGTTGAAGGAGAAAGCATTTAAGCGGAAGTATTTCCAAAAAGTTATTGAATGCGCGTTGCCAGTTTCTGTTGAGCTCATCAATGGCAGCTTTATTCTTTTCTTTCCCAGAAATACTTTTATATTTCTCGGGAGCTGTTTTGCTGCATATTTTTTTATACTTATTCTTCAGGTAATTTCTGTAGGAGTCGTAGTCTTCCGGAAAAAATGAGTCTATATTTTTTGCCGGAAGCGTCTTTTTAAACTCATTCCAGTCTGTCGCAATCTGATCGCATTGCTGAGGATATTCCGCGCATCGCTTTGCTACTACGGAGAAATTTTTCTTGGTGAAACTATCCTCTTGGCGAACAACGTTCCAGGTTGACCAGTCTTTTTCGCGCTTGTAAATAATGCCCAACTGACGAAAATTTTCTCTGCCGTATTTGTCATATAGATATTTTTTCGCCTCTTCTGCGCTTTGTTCCGAGGAATCATAGCTTTCTCTGCGTCTT
>CAZYVR010000512.1:0-3416 GCA_964651145.1 uncultured Victivallales bacterium
GGCATGTTGCCGTTGTTGGAAAAATCAAATGAAACGGCATTGCCCAATTCAAGCGCTGTTTTGCGCGTCTTGTAGTCCGTCCAAATCTGCGCAACCCAATCAACATTGGCTTGCGCTTTTTCGCCGCCAGAGGTGGCTTTGAAGCGCATTGCCGTGTAGCCGTTCGAGTCAAGCTGTTTTTCTTGATATTCTTTTGCTTCTTGCCATAATTCGCCTATTTTTTCAGGTGTAATATCGCTTAACAATTCTGCGCTAGTCTTAAAGCGTGGCGTATCGCCATCCCATATGATATTTGATGAATTAGCGCTATTGTTCCACTGATTATTTTCATTGTCTTCGCAATCCAATTTTATTTCCGTTTGTTCTGCGCTTGCCGTTAGCGCTCTATGATTTTCATCGAAATACCTGTACATTTTATTTGCTCCTAATTTAATGATATTTTATATAATTCTACCGTGCCCTGAATGGGTGTGGCAGAATTATTAAATGAGTAAATTTTAGTTATTTCATCTGTAGCGTTATTCCAACTGCCTGAATATATAGATTGATATGTGTCGCCATAACAAAATTGTCGTCTACAAAGCATTGGCCTATATTTGCCGGACTTGGCAAAAATCCAAAATTCACAGAGACATGGATAACCAGAGTGATGCCAACCACCATAAAAAAGGCCCGTCCAAGCTCCACTATTTGCGGAAAGGCTAGACGCATATGAGTCCAAATGTTGGTAATTATAGTTTGTGCCTGCATCATCGTTAATTGTAATTCCGTCTATGCCTGCGTCTGTTCCTTTATCTGTTAAATACGTTCTTAAATAATACACGCCATCAGAGTTCCCTTGTAAATTTTTAAACGTATGTCCTGCGCTGAAATCGCCGTCCACATTAACCCTTTCTATGAGTTGCGCATGGGATGGAAGTGTTGATTGTTTTTTTGAACGTTTATAAAGCGTGATTTTTCCATTTGATACACAGTCCACTGTTGACTCTATTTGTATTGAATTTATTTCATCAGCAGTATTGCCCCACCAATTTGCCGAAATAAATTGCTGTGCTTGTGTCTTGGAAAAATTCAAGATAGATGAAAGCCTTTTTGAGCCCGATTTGGCAAATATAGAAAGGCATGTGTACATCGCCCCATCAGAGTCAGCATTTGATAGCCATGGAGAAGCAAGCAAAGATAAACCGCTCAATACTCCATTTTGATTTTTTGTATACTGCATCTCATAATTTGCGTTTGTCTTGTCATTGTTGAAATATACCTTGTAAGCCGATATGACCGGGCTTGTGGTTATCAAAGCTTCAATAGTATACAGTTCATCACTGTCGCCCAAAAGATTATTAAAATCAATTGGGTCGCTGTATAGATTGCGTCCGGAAAATTCAACAGTTTTTACCATTTCCAAATCTGGGCTATTAAATATTTGTTTTTTAGATTTCCTGAATAGATGAACAGTGCCAGTGACAAGAGTTGTATTGGTTCCAGATATTATAATGCTAGTTAATTCGTCTGTTGTGTTTTTCCAAAGCCCACACATTTGCTGAACATATTTCGTGCTTGTGTCGCCGGATGAATCCACAATTGAAACTAGTCTTTCCGCGCTAGAATCGCCCATAATATCTATCACAGTAAAAAAGCGATAGGCAGAAAGGCCAGAGCCTATAAATACAGGCCCCAAAGACGTCATTACTTCAGAGACAGCCGCGTCTTTGCTTGTTCCATATGCCTGTATTCTGTAGCGTCTATAATTTGCTCCAGAATCACCATTAAAGCGCATTGCCGCACCCCAATTGCTTGTGCATCCATCAACGGTTATGTATATGCGATAATCGTAAATATCACCAAGTAAATTATTAAATGTTTTAGGATTTGCGCTAAAATCCACGCCCCCAAACAAATAACTGTCGCAAGGTTCCCATTGTGCAGGACTGTAACTCATTATACCACCAGCCATTCAGCAATTGACAAGTTGGCATTTATTAATGTCGCTGATTCTTTGGGGCCCAATTTTAATGAATATCCACCATCAATGGCATCCCTGACTTCAAATGTGTCGCCAACACTTGGAACGGCTGTCAACGCAGGGGAAAGCGTGAAATTATTTGAGTCAACAATTGCGGAAATAACTCTAATTTCACCCGATAAACTTCCGCTTGTCATTTTGAGAACTCTGCCAACATTAAATCCGTGTGCTGTTGCTGTAATGTTGGTTGCCGTTGTTCCTGCTTCGGTTGCATCTGTAGATTTAAGCTCACCAAGAAGTGTCAATATATACGCTGAACGATTCTTAAAGAAAAAACATGTCTCTGAATAATTAAACATGCTTGAAAGCGTGAATGTTTTGTCCGCTGTCGTTGAAGGGCCAAGGGTTGTCAGCCTCTTAAATTCAGAGGAAGAAATGATTGCATCAGCGGTTTTTTCGGATGCATCGGCAATCATGCCGGGGAGGCTTCTAATGTCGAATTTTTTTAACGCTGTTCCTCCTGTATCATACAGCATCATGTAATCACTAATAGATGGCGAGCTTTTGTCTGCTAACCCGGTTATTATGTCGGATTTAATTTCCGAACTGCCGATATTAGATATTGTATTGTTATCTGCGTCTATTGTCTTATTCGTCAAAGTCAATGCCGCAGAGGTTAATTTTCCAGAAATGTAAGTCCATAGCCGAGATAATGCGCTTTTCCGGTTTGTTCCTCCGGCTCCACCATCAACCAAAATTAAATCAGCGTCAGTTAAATTGGCGCCAATATCTGTGCCGCCGTCAAGGTCAATGTCCGTAATATCTCCATCCCATGAACTACCACCAGCTTCATCCTCGAACGCCAGCGAGCCGTCAGCCTGTTTTTTAATAGTCTGCCCGGTTGTTGCTGTAGCATGGTCAGGTATTGCCCCCAGTGTTGAGCTGTTTGCATGGCTGTGCTTTTTTGTAACGGCGTCGGCAAGGTTTGTTTCTGTTTGCGTGTAGGCATCAAGCAATGCTTTATTTGCATGACTGTGCAACTCGCCATGCGTGTGGTCTGTTGCTGATTTTCCAGCAAGGGCGGTGTTTGTGTCGTCCGGGGCATTGCCCAGTTTTGCGCGCTCTGCGGCTGTCATTACTTTTGCATCGGCGGCCTCTGCCATATTGCCCATGTCGAAAGCGTCAGCCGCTTTGGTTGTGGGGTCATAAGTCGCCGCCAGCATGTCGCCAGCGCCGCCGCCGGAAGGTGTTTTATATGTGCCGTCATTGGCTAGAAACTGGGAGCCGTCCCCGGCATTCGTCAGGGTGTCAAGCGTTGCTTTATTCGCATGATCGTGACGCGCTGAAGTGTTTGCCGCTACGTCCGTATGGCTCCCCACTTCCGCATCAAAGTCGGTTATATCGCCAGCCACAAGAACAACTGCGCCAGTCTTCCCCGCGACAGAAAGAACGG
>CAZYVR010000513.1:0-3413 GCA_964651145.1 uncultured Victivallales bacterium
CAACTTCTTTAGCATCAGGAATAACTTCCACTAGTTCCACAGCTTTCCAGGTGAGACCGTCGTTGGAATATCCAAAGGCAATTCCTCCCTCTAGGTTACCTCTCTCTTTGGGAGTACCCACCCAGACACCCCATAACCTACTGTCTAGCCGTTGAAAAGGAAAAATATTGTCCCAACGTCCATATTGCTCATAAAACCGCTCATCAATCCGGAATACATACTCATCCCCATATTTTGTCCAGTTGATCAAGTCGGTTGACCATGCAAAATAAATGTTCTGGGTATTTTTTCCGTGTTCGTCTTCTCTGTATTCCGAATAATTACAGATGAAGCGCCCGGAGTTTTCGAAGTCCGAAGATTTCCATACTGCTCCTGAGCCAAGGTATCTTTTCATTTTGCCGGACGCTTTTATTGCCCATCCATGATCGTCCCAATGAACGCCGTCTTTGGACACCGCCACGCCGAAACCTTCTCCCGGGCTGTCTTCTGTTATCAGATAATAGAGGTAATATGTTCCATTGTTATAATATCCCCAAGTATCCCAATGGGCTTTGAATTTGTCGGATTTAAACAGCATTGATTATCTCCTTTTTTTTATAGTAAAGTTTACATTGTCTATCCATACAGCGTCGCGATGTTTTTCCAGGGCGAATTTTAAAAAGACGAGCCTTTTGGCGAGAGCGGGAGACTCTTTTATTTCCGGGATATAAACTTCCATTGTGTATTTTCTTAGCGTGTTGTCTATCATTATAGATTTCCTTTTATACCAGTGCGGGGGAATAAAAGGAGATATGTATGAGTCAACTATGACTATAAGGGGAGTGTCTGTTTTTTGAGCTTTGGACCAAAATTCCAAAACATAGTTTTTGCCTGGAACAATGGGGATTACTCCGCTGTGAGCCACTGCGCACGCATTTTTTTCTGACGCGCTTTTGCTTGTGTCAAGCTTTAGGCTTTTTTTTCCGTCAAGGCATCCTGTGGACGCATCAATGGAAATTGCTCCGTCAACTTGCAGTTTACCCCATTTTTTAGGAAACGACCAGCCATTTTTGCTATCTTCAAACTTGGAATTTCGCAAAAAACTTTTTCCGGGAAGCTCCATATCTTCTATTTTATTCAGGGATATATTGTCCATGAATACGACATTTGGCTCTTTCCCGTCAAGATACCATCCGAAGGTTATCTGGTCAGTTTTTCCACTGTAAAAATAATATGCGCCTTCTGTCCATTTATTGCTCAATTTAAAGGTGTTCCATTTAGGAATAAATTTATTTGAGGTGGAAGCTATTAGCTTGAGAGAGTCGCCGTCTGTTTTTTCTGAGCGATAATAGAAACTCAATTTATAATAGCTTTCAGTTTCCAGTTTGACTGTTTGAGCCAACTTTGACCACTTGTTTTTTATGTCATATTCAAGCTTGGCGCAAGGTGTTCCTTTTTGTCCTTTTTCTGGAGTAATAGACCAGCCTTTGGCAAGTTTCCAGAATTTGTTGTTCTGAGCAAAATCGCTGTCTTTTATAAGATTTGGCTCAGCGCAAAATGCGTTTACAGCAAGCAAAAAACTTGCGGCGGAAAACGTTAAAAGTTTTTTCATTATATTGTCCTGTTTGTGTTTTTTATTGTTTAAAAATGAGACGGCCAAAGCGGGAGCGGTCTTTATAGTTTTGCCCATTACCTGACCAGACCATCTGGTTTTCTCGTTTTCCTTCGTCGGCATCGTCTATGGCTATGTCAAAGTCTATGCTTTTTCCAGGCATTTCGGACGCTTTCAATCCTAGTTCCTTGAATGGAATGGCTATTTCTATTTCGTATCCTTGTTCGTTGCGTTTTGACTTCCATTTTCCTTTGCTTTTGGTTGTCATTGGAGGTTTGTTCTTTGCTTCAGGAGCAAAAAGCATCTGATAAGTATTGTCTGTGTAAAGCTTGCCGCTGCCTGATGAAACATGCAGGAATAATTCCACTGCGTCTCCTGTCCACGGCATTCCTTTTAAGCGCTGCCCCTTCATGTCGTCTTTTACTGAAATGGCAAAATAGATATTTTTGTTGTCGTAGCCCGTTCGAACAATCGCCGAGCAGTCATTTCTGCCTGTCCATTTAATAGGAGAGCCCAGCTTTACATCTTTGATTTTGTCAAGCGCGAAACAATTTGCGCCGTTCCATTCTTTTTCTTCAATTTTCCCGTCAATGCCTAGAGGCGTTGACAATTTGGGGCAATCCAGAAACAAAGGCTGAAACACATCGGCTTTAAATTCAAGCAATTCATTGGTCGTTGAAATCGAGACCGACACTTTGCCCGTTCTGTTTTGTCCTGTTTTCAGTTTTACAGGAATGCTAATCTTGCTGGTTTCATGCGGTGGGATAGGTCCATAAGCCATGGTTGCGCCGGTAGTCTTTGCCCAGTGGGGCGTTGCCGTGACTTTTAAAAGGCCTTTTATTGTTTTGTTTGTCGTATTTTTTACGTCAAGAAGCAGGCTGTGTTTATTTATTTTGGCGCCTGTCAGCAATACGCTTTTCTCTCCTCGAATATTAGCGTTTTTTAAAGCCTTAAGGAATTCATTTTTGTCTTTGCCGTTCCAAAAGATATAATAAGGCTCGTTCCTTAATTTTAGAGATATTTTGTCGGCTTCTTTCTGTTTGACAACATTTCCAAACATGTCCAGAATCTCAATTTGCGAAGTCGGCAGATTTAAGTCAAGAAAGTCGAATTTTGTCTTGTCGTAGTTCCAGATTGCCGCTATAAATTGCCCATCTTTTTCAACAACGTAGCAAACGTCTCTATTGGGCCATTTGATTCTTGTAACAGGTTTTGCGCCCTCAAAAAGCTTGGCAAGCTGAGCATAGATGACGTAGCGGAATGAAGGGACTAGTGAAGTGTGTTCGCCGCTGTGCCTGTTTCTGAAGACAGTGCTTTTAGAGTTGAATAAATGGGGCAGGGGCATGGATTGCTGAAGGCCCTCGCCAAGGTCGATAAAATAGCGCCGCGCAATTTCGTTGCCTTTGATTATGGCCGCGTCAAAGCCGCTTTCCACTTCTGTGTTCATATAATAAAGCTCAGTGTTCCAGAGAGGCTTGTCTTTGCCGCCGTATTTTGCTTTTTTCTCTTTTAGCAACTTTATCATGGCTTGGGCTGATTTTGGAGTTCCCGTCAGTCTGGCGTTGTAGGGGTGAAAAGATACGATGTCAGCGTATTTCAAGCCGTCAAGTTTGAAGCATTCCTCCATGAAGCTAACCAACTGACCTCCCAAATCACCCGTAGCGCAAAAGCCCACAATCGTGCAGTTCTGGTCAACGCTTTTTGCTGTTTCATAAGCGGCTTTTAAGTATTTCACATAATGCTTAGGCTCCATGTAAAGGTTGGGCTCGTTCATTATTTCGTAATGGGATATTTGCCCTTTGTATCTCTCAACCACTGCTTT
>CAZYVR010000514.1:0-3406 GCA_964651145.1 uncultured Victivallales bacterium
ATGTTTTTTCAGCCATCGTATTTTTCTGTAAAGGCTGGGTATCAGCGGCAGGTTGTTTACAGTCGCAAGCTCATGCGTTGTTCCTGCCTGCAATTTTGCGAATGTTTTCAGTCCTCTTGTCTGCGCCGCATGGCTTATTGCTTTATAGTTTGCCGAGGGGCCGGAAGAAGACAGTGAATGATCATTAATCGGCCTTTTTTTGCCGGCTATCATTTTTGAGTCGCCGCGCTCAAAGTCTGCCATTACTTTAATGCCGTTCATCAGGAGTTGAATTATCTCAATGTCCTGATGGTCCGGCCAGTTGCTGTTCCAGGCAATGACATCTGCCTGCGGCGATGCTGAATGAACTCCCGCCGCCATTGTGTTTATTATTTCAGCTATAACTTCCGAAATTTGCCGTTTTCTGCACAGCGGGCATTGTGTTTTGTTGTGCCGCGAATAGCAATGCGTGTGCCGCCCCGAACGGGTTGCAAGAAAAACACCGCTTAAGCCGGAGCATGTCAGAAAAAGATTTTGCATTCCGCTGTAGAGGTAGTTTCTGACTGTTTTTCGTGATGAGCACAGGGCTATGGTTTTAGCCCCGTCGTCGGTTAGCGAGGCGCTTGGCTGTCCTTTCAACTCCGGATATTTTTCCCAGAAAACTGAGTTTGCCGGAAGAGCCTGTGGCTCGTTGAAATACAAATAAACTTTTATTCCGCGCGCCATTGCTCGAGCGCAAAGCTTATTCAGGGCATTGTGGTATTTGCGCGCATTCATTCCATACTCTGGAAAAAACGAAGTTGTGGAAACATCGCGCAGCGCCGCGCGCAGCCATATTGCGTTGAACCCGTTTTCCGTCAGCTCCGAGAAATAACTGTCCGTGTAGACATCCCCGGCTTCGAGGATATCGTTAGAATAATAGTTGCTTTCGGGTGAACGGAAAATGCGGGTATTCATAGCTCACATGCGCAATGTTTTATTTTTGTGTGACAGAAAGCACTCCGCCGGTGTCTGCGCTTGTGGCCATTGCGGCGTATCGCGCAAGCCATCCGCTTGTCTTTTTGGGTTTCGGCTGTTTCCAAGTTTTTCTCCTTTTGGCAAGTTCGGCATTGGTGACATTCAGTTTCATTGACCTTTTTGGTATGTCTATCGAAATCATGTCGCCGTCCTTCACCAGTCCGATGATTCCGCCTGCCGCGGCTTCCGGGCTGACGTGTCCAATGCAGGCTCCTCTGGTTCCGCCGCTAAAGCGTCCATCGGTTATGAGCGCCACTTTTTCGCCGAGGCCCTTGCCCATTATATAGCTTGTAGGGGCGAGCATTTCCTGCATTCCCGGGCCGCCTTTCGGGCCTTCGTAGCGTATGACCACAACATCGCCTGCCTTTACTTTGCCTTCAAGTATTCCATCACAAGCTTCCTCCTGGCTTTCAAATATGACAGCGGGCCCTTTGTGAACCATCATTGCCGGAGACACGCCTGCTGTTTTGACAACGCATCCTTTTTGCGCCAGATTTCCGAAAAGTATGGCGAGTCCGCCTTCCTGACTGTAAGCGTCTTTGAGTTTTCTTATGACTGTGCCGTCGGGCTTTTTGGCTTTTGATACAACTTTGCCGATGGCTCCTGAAACAGTCATGCATTCGGGCTCTATGAGGCCTTCTATCTTGCTTATTTCCTTGATGATTGCGCTTATGCCGCCAGCCGCGTCGACGTCTTCCATGTGGAATTGGCTGGATGGGGAAACCTTGCAGATGTTCGGCGTCATTTTGCTGATTTCATCGAGTTGTTTAAGGTTCAGCTTTACGCCTGCTTCGTGCGCCACAGCCAGTGTGTGCAGCACTGTGTTTGTGCTGCCGCCCATTGCCATGTCCAGAACCAGAGCGTTGTGAAACGCTTTCTCTGTCGCCATCTCTTTTGGAAGCGGGCCGCCTTTTGTCGCCATTTTTACAATTTTTTTAGCGGCTTTTTTCCAGAGTTCCTTGCGTTTGGGGTCTGTTGCCAGGATTGTCCCGTTGCCGAGCAATCCGAATCCGAGAGCCTCTGTAAGACAGTTCATGCTGTTTGCCGTAAACATGCCAGAGCATGAGCCTGCGGAAGGGCAGCCGCGGCGTTCAAGGTCTTCCAGCTCTTCTTCCTTTATTTTGCCGACTTTGAGTTTGCCTATGCCCTCAAAAATGGAAATAAGGTCGCATGCTTTGTTGTCTTTTGTGACGCCAGCCGCCATTGGGCCGCCTGAGGCAAAGATCGTGGGTATGTTTATGCGCATTGTGGCCATTAGCATGCCGGGAATGATTTTGTCGCAGTTCGGGATGCATATCATTGCGTCAAAAGGATGCGCGTTGCACATTGATTCGACGGTGTCCGCTATGAGCTCGCGGCTTGGCAGGGAGTATTTCATTCCGTCGTGCCCCATCGCGATTCCGTCGCAGATGGCTATTGTATTGAATTCAAAAGGAACGCCTCCTGCTTTGCGAATCTCATCGCAGATGAATTTTCCCACTTTGTCCAGGTGGCAGTGTCCGGGGACAATATTGGTGTATGAGTTGCAAACCGCGATGAACGGTTTGTCAAAATCTTTGCTTTTCAAGCCGGTTGCGCGCATAAGGGATCTGTGCGGGGCTCTTTCAATTCCTTTTTTAATGATGTCGCTGCGCATTTTTCTCCTTTGAATTAATCTTATTTTAAGTTATATTAGCGTTTTGCGATATTTGTGTGTAAAATAGTTCAAAGACAGTTGCAAATCAACTATTTGAGTTGCAAAAAAAGGCTTTATTCCGAAATGCTGATATTTTAGGGAACAGATATGTTTGACAGTTTAAGCGATAAATTACAAGAAACGTTCAGGAAACTGCGAGGCCAGGCCAAGCTGTCGGAAAGCAATATTTCCGATGCCATGCGTGAAATACGCGTGGCTCTTTTGGATGCCGACGTAAATCTTGAAGTGACGAAAAATTTTATAAATGACGTTCGCAATGATTGCCTTGGGGAAGAAGTTACAAGAAGCGTGACGCCAGGCCAGCAGGTTGTGAAAGTTGTTCACGACCGCCTTGTGGAGCTTATGGGAGAAAGCGAATCTCCCATAAATCTGAAGTCTTCGCCCTCTGTTATTATGATGGTCGGCCTTCATGGAAGCGGCAAAACTACCACATCCGCCAAGTTGGCGGTTAATCTCATGAAGAAAAACAAAAAAGTTTTGCTTGTCGCCGCTGATATTTACCGTCCCGCCGCAGTGGATCAGCTGGAGACTCTTGGGCGCGACATAGGCGCGCCGGTGCATGTGGACCGCGGCAACCCAAATGTGGCGGCCATAGCCAGCGACGCCGTTGCCCGCGCCAAGCGTGAAGGCATAAATGTGGTGATCATTGACACCGCTGGACGCCTGCAGATTGACGAGCCAATGGTTCGCGAACTGGTTCAGGTCAGCCAAAGC
>CAZYVR010000515.1:0-3373 GCA_964651145.1 uncultured Victivallales bacterium
TGTAATTGTTTTTTTTGCTTGACTGTGGCGGCTCAAAAGTCGCCATTGCTTGTCAAAAAAGTGTCCAATCCTCCGATTGTGGATGGCGATGGCGGTGACAAAGTCTGGAACGGTATTGCCGAGCATGAAATCCTTGCGGGCGGGAAAAAATCAGGGAGCGTGAAGCTTTGCCTGGATTCAGAAAGAATATACGTTTTAATTAAGTTTCCCGAAAAGACTGAGCGCAGAAAACATGGCTTATGGCATTGGGATCCCACGCTGCAAATATACTACCCAGGCAAAGAGCGCGAAGCCGCCGCTTCGGTGGTCTGGACAAAAAATCCAGTTGAATTGTCTTGCGGCGATCTGTGGATATGGAGAGCCTCGCGCACCGATCCTTCGGGCGTTGCCGATGACTGCCATTTTGCGAAAAAGGCAAGCTCATTTAATTTTTTTGCGGACTTGGGCGTCAATTCATGGCAAAGTCATTATTTTGCCGAATTTGCCGGCCTTGAGATTGAGCGGTTTTATCAGCGCAAGCCATCTGGAAGCGCAGCGGACGTCAAAGCCAAAGGCAAGTGGGAAAAGGGCTTCTGGACTGTTGAGTTTTCCCGGAAACTGAAAACAGGCAATGACGACGACATCGATTTTGTGCCCGGCAAAGTTTTTTGCGCGCTGTTTGCTGCCGGGCTTCCCGACGCAAATTTGCTTAACAATGCGCGCCTCTTTTTTTCGATTGCCCTGGAGCTGAAAGGACATGATGAAGACCGTTAATTACAGCTCGTTGAGAAGATTTGTTTTTTCTGTTTATATAGTATTTGCTGCTCTTTTCTGCGCATTTCTTATTTGGCTTGGAAAAAATGAGGTGGCCAAAGCTAGTTCATATGCTGAAAATGAAAGAAAATACACTGAAAGCCTCATGGATTGCAGGGGCCGCCTGAATCATGTGGAACAGGCCTTCAGCGAGTTCCACCGCGAAGTGAGCGTCAAAAATGCGCGGCTTCTTCAGGAGCAGGCTCAGAAGCTCCGTTTGTCAATAAGCCTTCTTGTCAGATTCGAGAAAAATCGCGACAAGAGCCTGTCCTTGTCTGTGCCTCACCTTAGAAAGCAATCGCTGCTGTTGCATTCGATATCTATCGCGATGGAGGAAGACATCAACTCGCATCCAGCGGGGAGAGACTGGCTGATGGAATGCGACGACCGTGAGTTTTCAGAGGCTTTGTCCAAGCTGCGGGGGATTGCACAGGCTCTGCTTAAAGCCGAGTTGGACAATGCGGAAACATGGAAACGCCAAAGCTTTTACTTTTTTAACAGACTTCAGTATTTGCTTATTGTCTTCTCGGTCTTGACTATACTGTTTTCTGTTTCGGCGTCATATTTATTCAGCCGCATTTTGAAATCATCCCTGACAAAACTCAGCGAAGGAGCCGGAGAAATAAGCGAAGGAAACCTCGAATACCGCTTTAAAAATATCCAGAGCGATGAAATCGGAAGCCTTATGTGCGATTTCAACCTTATGGCTTTGCGTCTTCAGAAACAATCCGAAGCTCTCCACAATGCCAATCGCGAATTGCGTGAAAAAGCGGAGCAGCTTATTGAGGCGCATCATCATCGCGACCGTTTCCTCGCAAATATGAGCCATGAATTGCGAACGCCTCTCAATTCAGTCATAGGATTTGCCGAGTTGATTGTGGCGCGACATGAGAGCATAGACAGGGAAAAAGTCCGGTCTTATGCTGTGAGGATGCTGGGCGCTTCCGAACATTTGCTGGATCTTATTTCAGACTTGTTGGAAGTTGCAAAAGTCGACGCAGGCGTGCTCACTCCTGTTTTTGCCAAATTTGACCTTGCTGCTTGCGTGTCGGACATATGCGCAATGCTAAGACCCATTGCCCAGAAGAAAGGGCTGGCCCTGACTAATGGCGCATCTGAAAATATGCCTGTCGTAGCCGACAGGCGTCTCATAAGGCAAGTTCTTATAAATCTTATAAACAATGCGTTGAAATTTACTCATGAAGGAAGTGTGAAGGTCAATGTTTCAAAAACAGAATCAGAGTACAGAATTGATGTTATTGACTCTGGCATAGGCATAAGCAAAAGTGATTTGGGCAAAATATTCAAGGATTTCCACAGGGTCGAATCAGGTCTGACGTCCAATTACGAGGGCGTTGGAATAGGCCTCACTTTAAGCAAAAGACTTGTTGAATTACACGAAGGAAGGATTATCGTATCCAGTGAAATAAGAAAAGGAAGTTCCTTTTCTGTGTTTATACCAATCTACAATAATAAGTATAATGGAGGGAATGGCTATGAAAAAAATGATTAATGTATTGGCTGCGCTGTCATGCGCCGCTTCTCTGACTTTTATGACTGCCGGGTGTCAGAGTTCAAAGGTTGACCATGCTTCTCTTCCAGAAGCAAAGGACAGCAAAAAACCGGAGCTTAAAAACATCAACGCTGAGAAAAGCGCAGCTTTAATGAAGACTGCGGAGAAGTACATTGATGACATTCTTATCGGAATGAAGGACAATGATTACAAGATGTTTTCCAAAAACCTGACTCCAGAGCTCAAGGGGAATTTAACGCTGGAAAAATTCAAATTGATGGGCAAAAAGTTTAAAGAAGACAAAGGAACTTATGTTTCCAAAAAATATATTGGCGAATTAAACAAGGGATACTTTAAGGTTTTTTTATGGAAGGGCCAGTTTAAAAAGCTAGAGACCAAAAAGAAGGGTGAGGACAAGAATTTGCAGAATGACACTCTTGTCAGGCTGATCCTCGGGCACGTTGATGACAAATATCTTATTTTTGGATTTTCATTTCAATAATTAAGCATTGAACTCAGGGTGTGTTTTCTACCGGAAACGCACCCTTTTTTTTGTAAATATAGAGTTGGCGCAAAGAAAATGAATATAAGAATTGCAAAGCTTGAAGATCTCGAAGCGATTGTGGATATATACAACCAGGCAATAGTTGCAGGTCAAAAAACTGCGGACATCACGCCAGTTGCCGCCGATGACCGTAAGAAATGGTTTGAAGAGCATGTTCCCGGCAAATACCCGATTCTGGTTGCGGAAGATGGCGAGGAGGTCATTGGTTACTTGACTCTCAGCGCATATCGCCCAGGACGCATGGCTCTTCGTCATACGGCTGAAATCAGCTACTACGTCCATTCGGGGCATCACCGTAAAGGCGCAGCGTCAAATCTTTTGAAGCATGCAATCCACATATGCCCTTTACTTGAGATAAAGAACTTATTTGCAATAGTTATCGACAGCAATCAGGTCAGCATTGCTTTTCTGGAAAAAAATGGCTTCGAAAAATGGGGGCATATGCCACGAGTGGCAGAGTTTGATGGAATCGAAGTAGGCCATTTATATTATGGCTTGCGAAT
>CAZYVR010000516.1:0-3344 GCA_964651145.1 uncultured Victivallales bacterium
TGTCAAAGCCAACTTGCATAAGCTCATCGAAGCTCAAAAGTTTCAGCGATGCGAGGAAATTCATGCAATCCAGCATGCACGCAGAAGAACCTACCATGCACTCTTTTTCTGGATTGTGCAGAAGGCCGTTTTCTTCGAGAACCGTATCGTTGCCCAATACATTGTAACGTCCCGGAGGACTCCCGGCTATTGGGGAAGCGTCGCTCACAACTACAATGTTGTCAACTCCTTTGGCGCGAAGCGCTGTTTTAATAATGGCTGGCGGCAAGTGGTGTCCGTCAGTTATAAGCATGCCAGTCAAACGATCTTCCGCCAAGGCTGCCCAGAGAGTGTTGTTGTGTCTGTGTATTAAGTTTGGCATTCCGTTCCCAAGATGGGTTATGGCTGTCGCGCCGCTTGCCGAAGCTTTCGCAAGCTCGTCACCAAGGGCCATCTGATGCCCCAGCGACACAGTTATGCCTCTGGATGTTGCAAATTCAGTCAAGCCGCAGGCGTTTTCGGTCTCAGCGGCTATTGTCAGAATTTTTATTGTCCCCTCAGACCATTCGATCATTTTCTCTAAAAATTCAACATCAGGTTTTATCACCCACTCTGGATTATGGGCTCCAACAGCGCCTGGGATATTTGATATAAATGGGCCTTCTATATGCAAGCCGAGTACATGCCCTTCAAATTCCGACTCTTTCATCAGTTTTGCTATTATAGGCAGATTGCGCTTGTAAGTCTCTTTTGAGCTGGTTATGACAGTTGGAAGAAAAGCAGCAGTCCCGCGTTCTATTATTTTGCGCCAGGCAAATGCGCATTGCTCTTCCGTCAAAGACGGACTTGAAAAGTCCACTCCAAGAAATCCATTAACCTGCAAATCCACAAAGCCAGGTATTTTTTTCATAATTCCACCTTATAAAGTTATATTAAAGCTGTATAATTAAGACGCTTTGTTAATATACTTTACAAAGGTGTTTTTAGCAATGCCTGCTCTGTTGCTTTTGCGAATAATCCTGAAAAAAGCGACAAATGTTTGTGTCGCGACATTGAGAAGGATGCATTGCAATCTCATAGGCTTTAGCCGGAAACGACCAACTTTTTGACTTCCTGCGCGAGAGTTATCATTGAATAAGGCTTTTGTATAAAACCATTTACACCCAGCTCAAGAGCTTCAACTATTCTGTCGTCTTTCTTGAAGCCTGAAACAAGCAGAGCTTTAACATTCGGGTTTATTTTCTTCATCTCCACATATGCGTCTTTTCCCGACATTCTGGGCATAGCCATGTCAAGAAGGACAACCTTTATGTCCTTGTAGTTGTCCTTGTATATTTCGACTGCTTCCTGGCCATCCTCGGCAAACATGATGTCATATCCTAATTTTTCAAGAATATTGTTGGCGGTTTTGCGCATTACTTCTTCATCGTCAACCACAAATATCAAGCCGGACCCAGTGGGTATCTGGTCGCTGGCGCTCACTGTCTCACGCGCTTTTTCCTCGCGACCTTCAGCGGCCGGGGCTGTTGCTGCCAATTCTGGCAAATATATATTAAACACCGTGCCTTCTTTAGGGTTGGAGGATACACTGATGAATCCGTTATGCTGTTTTATTATGTCTTGAACCAGCGTCAGGCCAAGGCCAGTTGATTCGCTTCGGTCTTTGGTGCTGTAAAATGGATCAAACACCTTTCTGAGCATTTCCTGATTCATTCCAACGCCAGTGTCTGAAATGCTTAAGTGCCAATAGGAATTTTGCTTCGCGTCAGGATGCTCGGCTCGGAATTCTTTGTCAGGAAACATTAGGTCAAGAGAGACATTCAGTTCGCCGCCATGCACTTCGTCTTCTCCTCGCATGCTTGTCATTGCCTGAGCTGCGTTGTCGCAGATATTAAGGAGGCATTGCTCTATTTGAGCGGGGTCAGCTTTGACCATCACCTTGAGGTCGCAAAGCTCCGCCACCAGCTCGATGCGCTTGTCGAAAGTGTTCTGACATATTTTTAGCACATGTATGACAACTTCATTCAAGTCAATAGGCACAAGCTTAACCTCATGCTCGGAAGACAAGGACAGCAATTGCTGAACCATAACCACTGCGCGCTCGGTTGAACTTTCTATCACATCCATATTGTTTTTTACTTCATTGAGGTCTCCGCCTTTATTCTCAAGGGAGTATTTCATCATGGAAATAGTTCCAGTTATGGCTCCCAGCACATTGTTGAAGCCATTCGCCAAACCTCCAATCAAGTTTTTGACAACCTCCATTTTCTGTGCATGGCGAAGTTGTTCATCGCGCAACACTTGCTCCGTCATGTCATCCAGTCTTATAACAACGCCCTTGCCAAATGAAAGCGCGCTTAAGGCAATATTGAAAAAGCGCTCATTTTCTGTTGCGATCTTTTCTTTGTACAACTCCGCGGATTTTTGCGAAAGCGGCAAAGTCTCAATTTTTGTTTTGTAGCTCATCAGAAATGGCAGGGTAATCCAAACTGCTTTGCCTATCGCTCTTTCAGAGGGAATATTGAAATAATTTTCGGCAGCCGAGTTCCATTGGGTAACTCCCCCTTCTGTATTGACAATGATAACCATCGAATCAAGCGAATTAAAGATGATGTCCATGTCATCGCGGGCGTTGCGCAAGTCAAGCTCAACCTCTTTGCGTTTGTTTACATACCTTCTGAAGGTGTACATTGTAAACCAGAAAAGAAGCAGAAAATTGACAATCAGGGCCGCATAAAGAAATTTAAAAGTCAACATCTTCTGAATAATCAGCTGCTTAAGCTTATATTTTATCTGGTCAACCTCTCCAATCAGGTTCATAAAAGCGGAGTTGTATTCGTTTCGGAGCACAGCAAACAACTTGGCGTCGCCTTGCTTTTCGGGGTCGCGATAAGCTTCGTAGCACTTGACGAGCACATCATTGAACTTGCTTATTTTTTCCTTGATTTTTACTTTTTCGTTGAGCTCAGCCATTGCCTCGCTGTAATCGTCGGCTTTTCTTACCATATCCCACACGTCATTCATGTCTTTGTCGGTCACATAGCCGCTGATGATTTCTCTGAAAAGCAGATTGGCATTAGTGGAAGTCAATTCTATATTGACAGCCGCATTTTCCAGCGACGCATACACCTCGCTCATGTTTGTAATGGTAAAATATGCGTAAATATTAATGGCAACCATGCAAAGAAACGCCACGCCCAAAGTAAGATACGTGCGCGTTATTGCCTTGGCATGGCTCTTTGACAAATCTTTTTTCGATATCTTGTTCATATATATTTATAGCCTTAGGTTGCTTCGCTTAATTCTGGCATTTTTTGGCCTCTTCTGCGCTTTGTTCCGAGGAATCATAGCTTTCTCTGCGTCTT
>CAZYVR010000517.1:0-3320 GCA_964651145.1 uncultured Victivallales bacterium
CAGCCTTCGCTTTCGGCGACCAGCGATTCCGCAGCTGGAGCGCGTCCAGACTAGTCCGGCTTTTATTCCGGCGGGGTCATTTCTTTATATAAAACAATCTTTTTCTTGCTTTTGTCAGTATTTTTGGCATTATCGGTCTATATTGTATGTTCAACAAAAAGAATTTAAGGACAGAAAGACATCACAAACATGCGGATTGCAGTATTCGGAGGCACATTTGACCCTCCACACAATGGACATATTCAAATAGCCAAGGCAGCCATCCAGGCAGGAATAGCTGAGCGTGTCCTTTTTGTGCCCGCATACAAGCCGCCGCACAAAACACAACACAAAATATCAGACTTCAAACACAGGCTTGCAATGCTGGAGCTTGCCCTGAACGGACTGGGTTGCGTTGAAATATCAACAATGGAGGCCAAGCGCTCAAACAAACCGTCATATACTTGCAACACAATGGAAGAGCTTTCCGCCGCCCATCCCGAAAATGAATACTTGTTGCTCATAGGCGGCGACAGCCTGCGACAACTTCATACCTGGCATCGCGCCGCTGAGCTCGTGGAGAAATGGGAACTGGCGGTTTATCCTCGCAAAAGCGAAACGCCAAGCCTGAAGGAATTTTCAAAAAACTGGAATGCCGAGGAAAGCAGGAAATTGCTTGCGACCACGGTCCCCCTTCCCTGCCTGGAAATGTCATCGACAGATGTTCGCCAGAAGATATCGTGCGGAGAACGCGTTGACGATTTGATAAACCCGGCAGTCAAATGCTATATTGACAAAGAAAAATTATATAAACAGGAGAAATACTCATAATGGATTATTCGACAAAGCGCGCCGCAGCGCTCAAACAAGCAGAAGAACTGGCGGCGCTATGCGCGCAAATAGCCGATGACCGCAAAGCGGAAAACATAGTGACTTTGCATCTCTCAGAATTTTCAGTGATCGCGGATTACTTTGTTCTGTGCACCGCAAATTCAGAGCCGCACCTGCGAGCCGTTTCGGAGCGCATCCAGCGCGAAGTTCGCGAAAAACTTGAAATTCGCCCGCGCCACACAGAAGGAACGCCTGCAAGCCAATGGATAATAGTGGATTACTGCAATGTGGTGGTCCACGTGCTGACTCCGGAAAAACGCGAGGCTTACAGCTTGGAAAGCCTATGGGGCGACGCGCCAAAACTTGAGGCAATAAAAACACTTGAAAAAGGCTCGTCAACAGAAGATGAAGCATGACTTCAACAAAAAACGCAATGAGTTTGACTGGGAACGCGAAATAAGAAAGGATGAAGCCCGCATTCATTCCTATCTGAAAGAGCTTCCCAACTTCATAGACCTCCCCAACGAGGAGGAAATGATAATGAAAAAGCTCAAGATGCAGCCTGATCTCATTCCACAGAATGTGGATTGGGACAATATGTCCTTTTCAGAAATGTTCGACAATCTGGATGAAGATTTCTTTTTCAGCGAAGACTGGCAAAAAAGAGATGGCGCGGACATTTATATGCTCCTCGAAAAGCTCGCATTCCAATGGGCCGTGATATTTGCCTCGGAACTCGACAAAGAAAACATGGCCGATGGATTGTCTATTATCTGCATATTCGGGAAGATTCTCGCGCGCACAGCCGATATTCTCGACGTGGAAGGCAATGAATTTTCGACCCTCAAAATAGCCTTGAGCAAAAGAATTGTATCCGACATAAACAAACTTCTTGGCGAGCTGAATGAATTGTCCGGAAAACAGCCGCGTCTCTCAGAACTAATAAACACCCATCGGGAGCGCCTGCAAAGCGTAAGAGAAAAAATGATTGACATGCTGGAAAAATTGCGGGCCCCTTCCCCAAACGGGAACTCTGGAAATAAGGGAAAATGACGACAAGGCTTAATTTTTTTACATTTTTGTTTGCTTTCGCCGGCTTGGCTCTTCTCTGCGGCTGCGCGAGCCAACGCCCTGTTTTTTACCCAAACGAATACTATAAAAAAGCAGGGAAGGCCCAAGCTGAAAGAGATGTAAAGCTTGCAATAAAAATGGCGGAACATCACGGGATATCCTACTCTTCCGAATATGTCAAAGGCGGCAAAAGAGTAGTGGTAGGCTCCGCAGCCGGAGCCGCGACAGGAGCCGCAGTAGGGGCAATCAGCAGTGGGGGCGTCGGATTGGGAGCCGTAGCCGGAGCCGTTGGCGGCGCATCCGGAGGCATCGTATCCTGGATGTTTGCAGACAATCCTCCTTCCAGCCTATACAGAAAGTTCGTTGACACATACCTGAAAAATAAAGGCTATCAGGTAATGGGCTGGCAATAAATCACAGGCAATAGGGGATGCAGACAAGATGAAAGAGATCAATTTCAATATGATGCTAACGCTTTTGGTTGCCATCATAGTATTGCTGATAGGCAAACTGGTGCAATCCAAAGTCAAAATCCTGCAGAATTTCTTCATCCCCGCCCCTGTCATTGGCGGAGTTATCTTTTCAATTTTCATAACAATAGCCTATTATTCAAAGCTGTTCACCATCAAATCCGATCACTCACTGGAACAACTTTTCATGATAGCATTCTTTGCCACCGTTGGCTTTTCCGCCAGCTTCAAGTTTCTGAAAGAAGGCGGGAAAATGGTTCTGCTGTTTTTGATATGCGCGGTCGGACTGGTTCTTTGCCAGAATATCGCGGGAATCATCTGCGCCAAGCTATTGGGGCAAAAAGCCCTCATGGGCCTGATAACGGGCTCCATCCCAATGACAGGCGGGCATGGAACGGCCGCGGCATTTGGAGCGCTTTTTGAAAAGACCTATAAAATTCCCAATGCGATGACAATAGGTTTGGCGGCAGCCACATTCGGGCTTGTAGCAGGCAGTCTTATAGGCGGGCCTCTCGGGAAGAGACTCATGACCAAATATAAGCTTAAGCCAGACAAAAACCAACTTAACCAGTTGAAGGAAGCGCATGTTGACGAAAATTTGTCTTCCGACAAAGAGCTGAGCATCACCGAATCAAACATGTTCAGGGCTGTAGTCATCATAGCAATATCAATCGGCGGCGGCGAGCTTGTGTCTATGGCCCTGAAATCAAGCGGCATTATTATGCCGGAATATATTGGCGCAATGTTTATAGCTGCAATGCTTCGCAATGTGTCCGACTGCATCGCCTGGCTGAAAATCCCGAACAATGAAGTTCAGGTTATTGGAAATATTTCTCTGGAACTCTTTTTGGCAATGGCTCTTATGGAGCTTAAACTGTGGACATTGACAGACCTGGCTTTTCCTATGATGGTATTGTTGTTCATACAAGTGGCCCTGATGTATTTCTACGCTTATTACGTTACGTTCAA
>CAZYVR010000518.1:0-3290 GCA_964651145.1 uncultured Victivallales bacterium
TTTCATATTGTGCTCATATATCAGTCCTTATATTAACCGCGTTTTGGGGAGCCTCTTGCGGATTTCTGGTAAATTCATATACGGCGTCTTCTTCGTCACCCAACTCAGTCCAGCTCAGTTTTATTTTCCTGTCTTTCGGCAATTCGCAGAATCTTCCCGTGTAATCGGCGCGAATTGGAAACTCTCTCAAGCCGCGATCAATCAGAACGGCAAGGCGTATCAAGCGGGGGCGTCCGTAGTGGTTAAGCGCGTCAAGGGCTGCGCGAATCGTGCGTCCTGTCTGCAAAACATCGTCCACCAGAATTATAACCCGGTTATTCACGTCGAAAGGAATGTTTGTCTCGTGTATTGCCGGAAGTGTTTTTCTTATTCCAATATCGTCCCTGTACATTGTAATGTCCAGAGTCCCCACTTCCGAATCTGCTTCGGATTTGTCTTTGATTACTTCGGCCAAACGCCTCGCGAACGGAATTCCGCGTTGCTGTATGCCTATAAAGGCCAAGGAGTTAAGGTCATCTTTTGAAAATTCAAAAATAATATCATTTGCCACTTCGACAATTGCGGCATCGATTGTTTTTTTGTCGAATAACAATATTTTCGATTCGGAAGGCGCCATATTCCCTTTTAATTCTTCTGATTTAGCATTTTGAAAGAAACATAATCAAAAAATCCTAATTTGCACGGCAAGTTTCAAAAAAAAACATCTATTTGCCTGAAGCAAGCAAGGAGATGGAGCCGCCAAAATGCCAATGAGCGGCCGTCTAATACTTTGATGTCAAAGCCATTTCGCCTGTGGCGACCACCGGATTCTCCGCTGAACCAAACCCTGACAAAGTCCGGCTTTTATTCCAGCTCCGCCGGATTTTTTAAATTTAAACTCAGAAAAAACTAAAACCTTACCACACCATCTTTTTTCTGATTTTTGCCGCTTTAGAATAGAGTTGACTTTTTGATCTTCCGCGTGTCTATTATGTTTTGGACTTATTGATGACAGGATTAAAAAATTGAAGCGGAACAATGGACGACTCTAAGAATAACGACACAACCTCAACAATTATAACAAGAACTATCTCTAGAAAAATACAGAAGATCAGAGAAAAGATTGTTCATGAAGGCGAAGATCAAACTATTACCGGGACTATAACGCGCACTATTTCAAGAAAAATTCAAAAAGTAAAAGACTCCCTCTATGAAAGCACGGAAATGATAAAATTGCCCAGACTGAAAGAGCAGCGTTTTGTTTCCGACTCCCAAAAACCATTTGTCAACATGCTAAAATACAGACCTTCCTCCTAAGCCATAAACTTGGAATTTTTTTGCTGTATTTT
Source organism: uncultured Victivallales bacterium (assembly GCA_964651145.1). GTDB lineage: Bacteria > Verrucomicrobiota > Lentisphaeria > Victivallales > GWF2-45-14 > CAZYVR01. The sequence continues at coordinate 1,329 of CAZYVR010000518.1, forward strand.
ACTGAACCCATAGATTCTTTGCTAATATTTATAAGCGCAAACAACCCTTCCATATTTGAGCTTGCACGCTAAAAACTAGCAATTATATACTAGTTTAATATTAAAAATAAAAAGAGACGAAAAATGAGTTTAACAAAAGTAATAGATGTGGATGCTGACAAATGCGTTGGCTGCCACCGTTGCATATCCGTTTGCCCTGTAAAGTTTTGCAATGACGGCAGCGGAGACACTGTTAAGATAAACGCAGACCTTTGCATTGGATGCGGAGAATGCCTGACAGCCTGCACTCATGAAGCCAGATATGGAATTGACGATCTCGAAGCAGCCTTGAATGCTCTTGCCGGAAACGAAAGAATAATAGCAGTGGTTGCTCCAGCAGTTGCCAGCCATTTCCCGGGGAATTATTTAAGGCTCAACACCTGGCTGAGAAACCAAGGAGCGGAAGCCATCTTTGATGTCAGCTTTGGAGCTGAATTGACAGTCAAATCTTATCTGGAGCATGTAAAAGCCAACAATCCGCCCGCCGTGATAGCTCAGCCCTGTCCGGCTCTTGTGAGTTTTATGCAGATATACCATCCAGAGCTGCTTCCTTACCTGGCTCCCGCAGACAGCCCGATGGTTCATACTCTTAAAATGGTCAAAGAATTCTACCCCCAGTATAGAAACTGCAAGTCGATTGTCATATCTCCGTGTTTTGCCAAAAAACGCGAATTTGATGAAGTAGGCCTTGGCGATTACAATGTCACAATGTTGCGCTTGCAGGAATACTTTGCTAAGCGGAATGTAAATCTCAACATGCTTGAAGAAAGTGATTTTGACAATGCTCCGGCAGAACGCGCGGTGCTTTTTTCAAGCCCGGGCGGCTTGCTTCAGACTGCAATCAGGGAATTCCCGCCAATCGCGGACATGACCCGTAAAATAGAAGGCCCTGCATGCATATATAACTACCTTGAAGGCTTGGAGGAGCAAATAAAAAGCGGCTCCGCTCCGCTTTTGATAGACTGCCTGAACTGTGAAAACGGCTGCAATGGAGGCACTGCGACAGTGAACCGACACAAGCACCCGGACGAGCTTGAGCGCTTGATAAACGAACGCAAAGACAAAATGAAGGCAAATTATTTGACAAAAAAAGGCGTCTTCAGAAAAAAGACCAGGCTCTCACAGGAAAAATTGACAAAAACTATAGATTCATTTTGGAAGCCAGGTCTTTATGACAGGCATTACCAGAACCTTGAAAACCTGAAGAGCCATTACGTTCGTCAGCCGTCCCCGTCGCAATTGGATTCCTTGTATCGTTCGATGGAAAAATACTCCAAAGAAGACATGCTAAACTGCTCCAGTTGCGGATACAATGACTGTGAAATGATGGGCATAGCCATGTTCAACGGCCTGAATAAAAAAGAAAACTGCTATTTCTACCTGCAAAAGCTCTCGGAAAAAGGAAATGAAATAAAGGAAGACCTTCTGGCATCCATACGCAAAAAGATCAACGCCCTGACAAAAAATCTCTCTGCATTGTCAGAACACAATAAAGCTCTTGAGGAAATAAGCTCCAATAGCAAAGAGATAATGGGAATCATCAAAGTCATAGATGGACTGGCCTTCCAGACAAATCTTCTTGCGCTTAACGCTTCAATCGAAGCGGCGCGCGCAGGAGAAGCTGGAAAGAGCTTTGCGGTAGTGGCGGATGAAGTGAAAAATCTTGCAGGCAAAAGCGCTCAGGCAGCAAAAAATACTCAGGAGCTGGTTGAAAAAGCTCTTGAAAGCTCGGACAAAGGACAAATGGCAAAAGAAGTCATTGAAAAAATGAGCAAGCATATTACAGAGCTTCAGCTTCTGGGGGAAGAGGACGACCAAAAGCCGCTTGAGGAAATCAACAACTTTCACAAGTCTTTGCCTCAAGGCGCAAGTAAGCGTCATTACTGACACATCTGTTTTTTTTGTTTGAATGATGATATTTTT
>CAZYVR010000519.1:0-3284 GCA_964651145.1 uncultured Victivallales bacterium
GAAAACAATATCCGCCTTTGCCGGATATCATTTTTTCAGTCCTGTAACTGCATGATAATTTAAAAGATGAGCCTTCAGGGATGTCCAACGATTTGATATATTGGGCAATATTGGCTTTCCCCAAAATATCGCCTGTTTTTATTTTAACAATATTTTTGCCTTTGTCATCCTTATCAACTATGACTTGAGATTTTTCACCCCATGCGTGAGGCTTCCAAAATTTTAACTCATCAGCAAAATTTCCATTTTTAAGCAGCTCGCCACTTGCCGCCTCAGCAGCAAAAGAGCTTGCGCACCCCAGAAAAAAGGCGCAAAAAACCCTTGATAATTTAACCATTCTGTTTCTCCGTTTTGTTATTTGATATTAATGTAAAACATCGTGTTCATCGAAAAAAGAAAGCGCATATGATATAATATTATTTTTATGAATTCCACTTACATGCCCATCGGCAAAAGCGCTGTTCGCTTTGCCCATGTGCCTCGTATGGATTCTTCGCGATCCTTCTCCTGTTGTGTTGTATATAAAATAATATGTCTGATGTGGATTTGTCTGATGCCGAGAATCTGCAAAAACCATTACCTTGGAAGGATTGCTCCAACTGCTGTAAGTTCCAATAACGCCAGTGCTTTCCAAACAGTATTTCACCGGAGAGCTCAGAATTCTCAGATACCATGCGCCTGCTCCATTGACGCGCATTCCGTATGTATAGTTCATTTCAGAGTAAATACCGTTCGGAGGATATGAAGGACAGACAAAAACACTGGGGCTGTTTGTAGGCAACGGATCTGTGTTCGAAGCAAAATATCCATAAACAGTTAACCATCTATGCCATTGAGCGTTCCTCATATCGTGAGACATTAGCCAGCCATTGTTATCTGTGGCGTACGAAATAGAGGCAAGGCTCGTTTGTTTTAGGTTGCTCATGCATAAAATATTCTTGCTGGTCATTCTTGCGCGCCTTAACGCTGGCAATAGCATGCTTGCAAGAATCGCTATTATAGCAATTACAACGAGCAATTCTATGAGTGTGAAACGAAACCAAAACTTCAAATTTTTCGACGACATGTTTTTCGTTTTCATATTCATAACGCATCCTCTATTTTTTGCGCAACTTCGCGCAATTCATTTACAAGATTTTGCTCTAGTTCTTCCGTATGCCGCGCCGTGGGATAAAAAGCTCCAAGCGCGGCGTACAGTGATATATCAGGCTTGCAAAGAGGAACTCCTATCACTGTGACATCCTGCTTTCTCATTACTTCACAGTTCTGTTCTTTAATAAAAACAAGCTGTTTTTTGAGCTCATTAAAACTCAGGCCTGAAGGCAAAGAAACCTGTTGAATAAGAGCTTTCAATTCTTTTTCATCAAAACTTGAGATAAGAGCGCGCCCTGAGGCTGTGTTATAAAAATGATCGTCTGCTCCAAGAGGGCCCGACACTTTCAAGCTTTGCCTGCATTCGGCTTGATATATCACATTGCGCAGATAATTATCGCAGGTCACAATTATGATAGTCTCATTCAATTTTCTGTTGATTTCATCCACCAGAGGCGCGGCCCGCTCAAGCAGTTCTTTTTCATTGTTATGAACTCTGCCCAAATTATACGCCTCTTTCCCCAAGCGATATTTCCCTGTCTCCTCAATCTGCTCCACGCAACCCAGTTCAACAAGCGTTTTTAAGAAATTATGCGTGGTTGGAAATTTTAGCTTGATCTGTCTGCTCAAATCAAGTGCGCCTATTCCATCATAACGGTATTTGCTTGAATCAAGCATTTTCAATATTTTAAAAGCTCTTTCCACTGATTGAATCATTGTCGCAGCTCCTTGTTGTCATCATTACTGATATTATAACATCAATGGTGACATTGTCAAGATATGCAATAAAAAACAATAAGAAAAAATATGGTCAGTGAACAGCCAGAACATCCGGCCTGATGTCATAAATCATGTCCATGTTTGCGCGGCGGTAAAGATCGCCGGTTTTCCTGGACCACAGGCCATGCTCAAGCAAAGTCATTATTGGCGTCAGAATTATTGAGACTCCAATTTCCGAGCTGGAGGCGGAAGTGTCGCCCCGCCAAAGCAGCTTGCCGCTCTGTGTGCCATAAATGCTAACCTTGACACTCACATATGAATACGCAAATATAAGCATCCAGACATGATCCTGATAAACAGCTTCCCCGATAATAAAGGCATCCGTTCCCTGCTTTCGCGCAACCCTCATCGCGTCCCAAGCAGTATAAATTTTCGCCGCAAGCTTGTCTGTTTCCTGCATTGATTTGCAGGGGCCTATCAAGGAAAAAGCCTGAAAAGTGGCTTGCCTTGCCCTTGCGGCGGCCTCTTCCTGCCAGGAAGTGTTTTTAAATGGATAAACTGTAAAAGTTTTTGGAAAATTTTTATTGAAGCCGTAATTTTTCGATCCAAACACAGGAAAATACGTATGGTGAACGGGATACCTGACCCGACGAACGGTTCCGCATCCCGTCAAAACTGCGACTGCAACAAAGGCCACAAAAATTCTAAAGTTGCAAGTTAAAGTTATTTCTTTTGTGCTCACAATAAAAAACAGTCTAAATTATACATTGAAAAGACAGTCTATATAATATATTTTCCACTGTTAAGTTCAATGCAAACAACTGAAATATTTGATAATCTATGATAGATGCTCTAAACAAAGTCGGCGCAATCGTCTGTCGCCTGCCCGGAAAAGAAGAGAAATGGGGACTGTTCCATTCTCCGGATAAAATAATTGTGGCGCATAAAACGGAAGAAGTTCTCGCATCCGTCAATGAAGTTCAAAAAGCCCTGAATGCCGGAAAATTCGCGGCAGGCTTTATTTCATACGAAGCGTCGCCAGCGTTTGACAGCGCAAACACAACTTTTGAGCCGACAGATTTTCCGCTTTTATGGTTCGCCGTCTACAGCCCCCCCCCTGAGCCGTTCAGCTTTGCCGATGAAGGAGCGGAGCTCCAGGCAAGCTCTTTCAAGCCGGAAATTTCCGAATCGGCATATCTTGGCGCAATAAAAAAGATAAAAAACTATATTTGCGACGGCGACATTTATCAGGCAAACTTCACTTTCCGCATGAAAGAAAAAACAAACAAAAAACCGGCTGAAATCTTCAGAAGCCTGGCCAGCTCACATCCGGTTCCATACGCCGCTTTCGTGAATGCAGGAAGATTTCAAATAGCGTCGCTTTCCCCTGAGCTTTTTCTGGAAATAACAGACAAAACCATTGCCTGCAAACCAATGAAAGGCACCGCCGCCCGAAGCCCCCTGCCCGAGGA
>CAZYVR010000520.1:0-3276 GCA_964651145.1 uncultured Victivallales bacterium
ATATAAACCTGAGACAAAGCCAGTTTGCCCGAGACCCATTCGTCGCCTATTTCTTCCATCGCAGGAGCCACTATGTCTTCAACACATTCAATCGTCGATTTGGATTTGCAAGCCTCGGACAGAACGTGTCGCACAGCCAGTCGGTTAATAGACAATAAAGCCTTTTTGAATTCACCAATAAATTTGATTGTTTTCTGCATATTCCCTAAATAATAAGCGGCTAAATAAATTTGCACAAATTATTGCTGAGAATATAGCGCAGAAAAGCGAAGAGCTCAAAAATATTTCGCAAGAATCAGAAAGATTCACGCATTTTGTCGCAATAATAGCGGACATTGTCCCATTTCGCGTCCGGAGGAATCCTGTGGTCCGGGCAGGGAATGTATCCGCCAAGCTCAATCAGCGGTTTAAGCCTTTGTATCTCGGCGTCGACCGCCGCAAAATCTTTCGCAAAAATGTTTTTGTTTATGCCGCCGACTCCCCGCAGTTTTTTGCCGTATTGTTCGCGCCATGGGGCAATATTGGCGTTCCAGGTTCCGACTTCTATGGGAAACATGGTGTTGACGCCGTTGTTTATCCATGTTGGTATAAGCGAGTCTATAAGACCGTCGCAATCCAGGGAAATTATATTTACTCCGTGCTTTTGCAGCAATTCGGTGATGCGTTTGTAATGCGGCCCGCACTTTTCGTCAAACACTGATGGCACAACAAGCGGACCGTTTTTGAAGCATATGTCTTCCCAAAAATTGCCGTAGTCAAATTTTATCCCGGTTTGAAGAACGGCTTCCAGGCATTTGTAAGTCAGCTCTGCGGAAGTGTTGATGATCTCATCATACAATTCGGGGTCGTCGGCCCATAGGTAACTAACTCCTTCAACGCCAAGCCAGTTGCGGATTACGCCGATCATGCTTCCGCACCCGAGTCCAAGGGGATCCTGTCTGTCAGCCTCTTCGCTCTTTAATTTTTCAATGGCCTCAAAATTTATTCTGTCTTTGGAAAACTGAAGACGCGGCAGAAAATGCTCTTCCCAGGACTTTCTATCCTTGAGCAAGTGATCTATCTCCGCCGGAATCGACTCTGCGTTGGGCATCTGCAAGATTATCACGCCGGAAGAATCCCGAACCTTTATCGAGCCGTCAGGCAGTTCCTCCATCACTTTTCTTTCAAATCCCGGCTCAAGTCCCGAACTTGCGCCGAAGCCATTGCCGCTCCATCCGAAATCAAAGCCGAGTCTCTTCATGGCTTCCGGCGGCGGATTGCCGCCGCTGCGGCCTTTGGCTTCCGTTTCGCTTATATGCCCTTCGTTTACCCACTTTTTAAGCGTCTCGGCCCAAAGGCCGAAATGGACTGCTGGCATGCGGTCATAGTTTTCATAGTTCATTATTGCGAGGACGCGTTCACGGTTATTCATAACAATTCTCCTGTATGTTTGTAAGATGTCATATGTCTTAATTTTACACTTAATTTTCAAATAGTACATGGACGCAAATAATAAAAGGATGTATGATAATAAGATGAAATCAAAAATATCAAAAATTATAAAGCCGGACGAAGTGCGGCCCGACGTTCATTATTCCAATTATATCACGGTAGTTCCCGGAACGCATTGGGGGCCGCGCGTCATACCCGATTTTGAATTGATTCTGCTTGTCTCCGGGAAGTTCAGCTATGTCCGCTGCGGCAACAACGAGACAATTGAACTTGATGAAGGCGAAGTTCTTTGCATACCGCCCGGCGAGCTTCATATATTCAAATGCGAATCTGGCTCTTCATCGCGCGCGGCAATAGCATGCATTCATCTTGAATTGTATGACCAAGGGGCTTTCTTGTCGAACGACTACACATTCTCATCTGCTCCGCCGCTTCTGACCTACATAAAAGGGGATGCGGCAATACATGAGCTTTTCAGAAATTGCCGCAACACTTTTGACGGCTTCGGGAGATACCGGCGGGAACTTTTAAGTTCCATGGCAAAGGAGCTGTGGCTGCGGCTCTCCGAATATTGGGAAGGCGGAAGCGAAATGCAAATGTCGCCTCGCATGCGCCAGATGACATTGTTTCTTCAGAAAAACATCGACAAATCGCCCACGCGCCAGGACCTTGCAATAAAATTTCATATTACACCTGAACATGTCAACGCGCTGTTCAAAAAAGAGCTGGGGGCAAGCCCCACTCAATTTTTAAGAAGAATAAAAATATACAAGGCATGCCGCCTTCTGAGAGAAGATGGCATGAGCATTAAAGAAACCGCCGACCGCATGGGTTTTTGCGACGAGTTTCACTTTTCAAAGGCCTTCAAGAAAGCAATGGGCGCATCTCCTTCCAAATTCAAAGGAAAGTCATAAAATAAAACTGCCTGAAAACAACTAAATGCAGTCGTTATAAAAGTCGATCTATGCCGTTTTTTTATAGTTTTAAGACTTTTGACGCCTTCGTCGCTTGATCAACAACAGTAATATTGAGTCAAATATTCAATTATTGTGGTAGAAATGTGAAGTGATGTAGTATACATTGCTTGCGCAAACAATTGCAATATTTTGTCATTTATTGCTTTTTTTATTATAAAGTGTTTCTTTTAATTAGTAAAAAGTAAGGATTATCGAAAAGATATGTCAATAACAAAAATACTCATAATTACGTTTTGCGTCATCATTTCAACATTGACAGATTCTGTGGCACAAGATGCACTGCTTGACAGGGGAATTGCAAAGGAGAAATACTGTAGGGTTATTTTTGTCGATTCATACCATAAGGGCTATGAATGGAGTGACGGCTTGTTCAAAGGTTTTTTTAGCGTAATGAAGAAGCATCCCAAAATATCCACAAAATATATATGGCTTGACACCAAGCGCAACACATCAGAAGAATTTAAGAAAGCCGCCTCGGAAAAGGCAAAAAAGATTATAGAAGACTACAAGCCCGATGTCATAATTGCGGCTGACGACAATGCATCCAAGCACCTTATTGCTCCTTTTTTCAAAAACGTTTCAACTCCTGTCGTCTTTTGCGGGCTGAACGCCCCCTTGTCTGAATATGGATATCCTTGCAGCAATATAACCGGGATGCGGGAAATTGACAGCGTGCGCGAATTGTTCTCGGATTACCTGTTGAAATACGCAAAAGGCAAAAAAGGAGGATTTATTGGCCCTGATACATTTACTATTCGAACTTTGCTAAATATGGAAGACTATCCTGAAAAAGATAAAATGGAGATTTGCCATGCTAAAAATTACAAAGAGTTTAAAGATGCTTTTATTCATATGCAAGACAAGGCCA
>CAZYVR010000521.1:0-3272 GCA_964651145.1 uncultured Victivallales bacterium
CCTTGGTGTAAGTGTCGTTCCTGCCAGGATCGGGCAGATCCCACAACTTCAGATGGATAATGGTTTTTCCGTCCTTATCTTCCACCCGACCAGCGTAAAGAACTGTCGCAAACATAAAAAACAACACAAATACTTTTAAAATTTTCATAGCCTCCTCATGGTTCTATTATTTTTTCTCTTGGTTGGAAATATGCAAAATATCTTTGAATACAAATATAATCAGAAGTTTTTCCATTGGATTTTCCTTTATGCCGCAATGTATCTCTAATTTACTTTTCCCTGTTTTGCTTTTTCCTATCATTTATAAAAAGCTCATTTAGGGATTTTACTTTTTCTGGATTTCCCGGAAATGGCATACTTCTTGTTCTCAGAACATTTTCCAGCTTCTTAAGATCTTTTTCTGTCAGGAAATTTACTGAGCCCAGACTCTGCGCCGTAATAAGCGAAACAGCCATTGCTTCAAGCATATCGCTAAATTCCAGAGCTCTGGCTATTCCTTCTTTGGCACAGACCATGACCCCGTGGTTTTTCATGAGGAAAGCATTGGAATAATCCAAAACTTTATCAAACGCCGCAGCAAGCTCCTTGGAAAGAGGTTCAGCGTAATCAACAGAAAGAACAGGACCGACCTCAATAACAATTTCCGGCAAAAGAGGTTTGCTTAACAAATCCGAATGAGCTATGGCAAATCCTGTCAGAACAGGCGGATGCGCATGCACTATCGCGTTTAAATCCGGGCGCTTCAAATACATGTTTATATGCATAGGCGTTTCGCCGGTCGGCCTTCTGTTTTCAGCAGCAAAAAGCATCTCGCCATTCATATTCACAATTACTACATCATCAAAGCCGACTTGTTCTTTCGACAGCTTTGTTGGCGTTATCAGGACGATATTTTTCGCGACTCTGTAAGATAAATTACCCCCATGAGATGAAACATATCCCTTTTGTGCACATACTCTGCTTGCTCTTACAAGTTCGTTGATTTCGTTTTCATATTTCTTCTGAAATTCGTGCATTTTTTATTCCTTGATTTATATAAGTTTATCGAGTGTCAGTCCGTCTTTAGGGATGAATTGTCTCCAGTAGGCGACTGAGTCTTTAAGCTTGTTTATTATATCCACCGGCAGTTCCGCGGTGCCTGCGAATATTTCCAGGGTCAGATATATTTTATCACATTTCCCGGGCATTCCACTATAATCTTTTTCATATGATTTCTGAATCGCTCGGAGAATTTCTTTGCCTTTTATTATCCCATTTTTATTGCATTCGTCATTGAACGGTTTGTGGCTTGATGTCTTGCCGTCGGTCTGCTGTAAATGGATTATAGGAGAAAAGCACCCAAGCTGTTCAAGCCACTCATAAGGATCTCCGTCTTCGTAATTTGCAAAAAGGTAAGGTGTTTTATCCATTTCATTTATAATGTTATCTACAGACTTTTCGAAACCGCCTCTGGCTATCTCCTTAAAGATCAGATGAGCAGACCTGGGGCCGACCCAAAAATTGTCAATGCGTTCCTTTTCCCTGAAAACCCTGGCGGCTTCTTTGATTTTTCCGTATTCAGGGCGCAGAAATTTTCGCTGACCGCTCTGGTGACCGGTGTCGATGGTGATATAAAAATTTTTGCCGCTTCTCTGATAAACTTCGCCAATTAATTTTTGGGCCCCGGATATTGTCCAGGGAATCTGATGCGGGGTGTACATCTGCTCAACGCCCATACTCTTCACGTTGTTTTTCGAGGCAAACGAAGCAAGCGAAGCAAGCCTGTCGTACAGCTCGTCGCAAGCTGAATAATAATCATCTGTTTTCTGGAGGAGCTGTTGTGAAAAAGCATGGCAGAAAAAACCGATTCCAGCGTCCAGATTTCCAGCAATTTTCACCATGGACTCGAGCCATTCCTTCTGCATTTTATTGCGAACTCTCTCGTCGTGATGTGCTAACCCCAATGTTGCGTAAGTTCCGTGCCCTGAATAGAGATTGATAACTTTTACGCCTGTTTCCTGTTCCATTTCTTTAACTTCAGTGACCCAGTCGTCAAGATACTGCTGTCCCATATACAGAGGGTCGCATTCGTTGTCGGCGCTGGCTTCAACGTAATTGATGCCAAGTTTCTTTGCCATGCGCATCCAGCGCGACGGAGTGGTCCAGCGTTTTGATGCAAAACAATTGTCTACGGCTAGATATATTTCCGGAGTCATAAGTACATATTCCTTATTAATTGTTAAACAGCATTTCTCTCATTAAACGGCTTGACTCGACCGCGTCTTTTTTCTTGAGCAAATCATCGATGCGGCTCAAATCAAAATTATCTAAAATATTTTCAAAAGCGTTCATCCAAGAAGCGCTTTCAGCTACAGCGTCCCTGCCGTCCTCGCGATAAGGAAATTGATCGATAGTGAACCAGCCGTCGTATTTCAGCCTGCGGAGCCAATAGAAAAATTCGAGATACTCAAGCGTTCGCACCGATCCCACAATCATGTCGTCGTCCCATGAACGGTAATTGTCATTGATGTGAATATGGGACAATAAATTCCCGTATTTATGAAGCATGGCGGCTGACTCAGCAGGATTTTCATAACCCAAAAGAGCATGCCCATAATCAAGGGCCACTCCACAGTTCGGTTCGCTGATTTCCTGAACAAGCAGGATAGTGGTTCCTACCGTGTTTACGTAAGAATGTGTTCTCGGCTCCTTGAGTTTGTACTCGAGCGTAACCTTTACATCGTTTCTATGCAGACAAGCCTCTTTTACTCCTAGCGCCAACCATTTTCTTTCCTGCAAATAATCGGCCTGGAATATATAGTCGTAGCCATCCTGTCCGGGCCATATTGTAACAAGATTGCAATCGAGCTCTACTGCAAGATCCATAACATCCTTTGTAGCCTGGACAGCGTCTTTTCTGATTGAAGCGTCAATAGACGAAAAGCTCCCTTTTCCCCATTTCTCCTTGGTAAAATGATCAACGGCAACAGAGACAACCTTCAAGCCAGTTTTTTCAATGCATCTTTTTACCGTGTCAATATTTTGAAGCAAGTCGGGAGTGGCAACAAAGTCAACACCCCCAAGTTGCTTGATGGACGCAGCCCTTTCAAAAAGCTTTTCAATGCTCAAAGGCTTTGAATAGGTAGCGCAATACCTATCAGAACAACTTCCAACATTACCGAGGAAAACTGAATATTTACGTTTCATATTGTGCAACTCCTTAAATTATAAAAACAAGAAAATGTTCCGTTTTTTTTGCATGGTGTTCTTTACTCCAGTGGCAAGGTGCTTAA
>CAZYVR010000522.1:0-3250 GCA_964651145.1 uncultured Victivallales bacterium
ACAACTGCCACGATCAGAATGGTTAAAGAAATGTACTTTCCAGAATCATGGAATGACCCTGAAGTGTCGATGGGAGACAACGGAAGTTTTTCTTATACTCCTTCGTATCCTGAATTTGGCGATCCCACAGATATTGGCATAAGATTTGAAGTTACCCCTACGGTCTTCTCCAATAACTATACTATTTTGCTTGAGCTTAATCCGCAGGTGGTTAGCCATACGGGTTGGACAGACTATGGGTATAACATCCTCGTGGGCGATATTACGATGGAACAGGGAACATCCAATCTTAAAATGCCGGAGATATCGCGCAGGGATCTTGTGACCAAAGTTAAGGTGTTTGATGGAGAAACGGTTGTTCTTGGCGGAATGCTTAAAGATCAATCTTATTCGAGAAATGACAAATGGCCTGGATTGGGAGATGTTCCTTTGATTGGCAGATTGTTTAGCTCTCAGTTTGAGAGAACCGTTAAAACAAATCTTTTGATGTTTGTGACTGCGCGCTTAATGAACAATGACGGCGTTCCGGTTAGGCAGAATATTCAAAGAGGTTTGCCTGAATTTAATAGATAAAAAATTGACTTATCCTGAATTATTTTTTTGGAGGAATATAAATGTTGAAACGTTGTTGCCTTAGATTTTTTTTAGCTGGAGGAGTTGCGCTCTTTTTGATTTTTTGCATTAATCTGAGATCACAGGTTGATAAAGAGTCGCTTGAAAATATAAAGAAAGAGGTTGGCCGGGACATTGTTCAGAGAGAGTCATATGAAGCCAAGGCGGATGCTCGCGTAAGAGCCGCGAATAAAGCTTATCAGAAAAACGAATTTAAAAATGCTATTGACAACTACTTGAAAGCTATATCTTTTCTGAGGGAATGCGGGAAAAGTGAATATATTCAAAGAAAGGTGGAAACATGTGACCGCGCAATTTCCAACGCTTATTTTTACTGGTCTGAAAAAATAGCCCGCAAAGCTGAAAAAATGATGATGGCTCAGAAATACGATGAGGCTATTAAGCATTGCCAGGAAGCCATGAAAATTTATCCACCTTCCAAAAAACGCATGCAGGAGTACATCAAAAAGCTCCGGAAAATGAAGCAGACAGTTGCGTACCGGAAAGAAACTTCGGAAGATACTGTTGACCCTGGCAAAAAGGACAGGAATTACAAGATAGATGTGCTTATAAAGCAAGGTGAAGCTTTTTATAAAAATCACCAGTACGACAAAGCCAGAGATAAGCTTGAGGAAGCTCTTGTTATCAATCCTTATAGCATGACCGCTATCAATGATTTAAGAAAAGTCAATCTCAAAATACTTGAAAGCGGCAAGCGAAGGAGCAAGGCTACCCGCAATGAGAGACTTGCAGAGACTGAGTGGAAAATGATTACTCCTATTGTTCCAAGAACAATTACAGGATCTACAGAAAAGCAAGCAACTCCTGTTGACAAAGAAGGCGTTACAGACAAAATACATGAGAAGCTTAGAAATATAATTATAGACCATATTGAATTTGATGAGGTGACAATTCCGACTGTAGTCAAGTACTTGAAGCAGAGAAGCAAGCAGATCGATCCTGAGAAGATTGGCGTCAATATTTTCTTGCGTCTCTCAAAAGGCCCTGAAGCTCCTGATGGAGTTGGAGCTTCTGAAGAAAGCGAGGACGATGATTGGGAAGGCGATGATGACGCCGACGACGAAGGCGATGATGAAGGCGATGATGATGGCGATGATGATGGCGATGATGAGGGCGATGATGAAGGCGATGGTGAAGGCTATGGTGAAGATACCGCTGAAGTGCCGACTGTCACAATGGTAGTTGATGAGATTCCTCTTGGCGATGCAATCAGCTATATCTGCCGCGCCGCAAATTTGAAGCACCGTGTGGAGAAATACGCTGTTGTTATTGCATCAAATGATGTGCCTTTGGATGAAGTCGAAACAAAAATTTATCCCCTTGACAGTGAAGCCATTGATTCCATTGGCGAAGACAGTGATGAGGTCAGGAAATATTTTGAAAGCCGCGGAATTGTTTTTCCTGCTGGCTCTAAAATAGTGTATGACAACCGAATCAGCCGCTTGATTGCCACCAATACTCCAGAGAATTTGAGGAAAATCGAAGAAATTATTCACAGCGAGTTGAACGCAATTGATCCGCAGGTATTGATTCAAACTAAATTTGTTGAAATAGCGCAAAACGACCTTGACGAGTTGGGGTTTGAATACTATTTCTCCAGACCAGTAGCGCAGGTAACCCATGATGCTAGCGGTACTCCAACCGGCGCTACTGGATTGGTTACTCCGACAGGAACTCCTACTAAGGCCGGCGGTACTCCTTTGTCATGGCATGATGTACCGAACACCAGAGCTAAAACTTGGGATGTAAACGATCCCATTATGAGAAATGTATATAATAACGGTATTGGCGATACAGCAAGCGCCACTCCTGACAGGGCATTCAGATATTCGCGAGTGAATAGCAAAAACATGAAGTTTGACATGATTGTTCATGCTTTGGATCAGGCTGACACTGCTGATGTTTTGTCTTCTCCGCGAGTAACCACCATGAACGGGGAGGAAGCCACTATCAGGATGATAACTGAAAAGTATTACCCTGAGTCATGGGGAGAAGCCACTATCGCGCAAGCAACTAGCCAAAGCGGTGATACAACAAGTGTTTTTGTTCCATCTATCCCTGAATTTGGCGATCCAACAGAAGAGGGAATCATTCTCAGAGTCACTCCCAATGTTGACGCTGACCGTTATACTATTACGCTTGATATGAATCCCGTTGTGCAGGAAAGGGTTGGCTGGACTGATTTTTCTTATGCAGTAACAATAGACACTGGCACTTATCAGAACGTTATAAGAATGCCTGAAATCGAAGCCAGAACCATTCAAACTTCTGTTACCATTTATGATGGCGAGACGATTGTTTTGGGCGGCATAATAAAGGACACGACAAATACGATCAACGATATAATTCCTATTCTTGGCGAAATTCCTTTGGTGGGCAGATTATTTCAAACGCAAGCTAAAGAGAGCCAAAAGACTAACCTCCTCATTTTCCTGACTTGTCGCCTTGTCAATCCAGACGGGTCGCCTATTCGCGAACGTGAATTGAGGGGGCTTCCCGCTTTCAGGCAATAATCTGTTAAATCACTCCGGGCCGGGCAATTTAAATGAGCAGATTGCTTTTTCAGTTGTTGCCTTGTGTCTTTATTTAAGGAAATTGTGAACAATGACAACTGACT
>CAZYVR010000523.1:0-3245 GCA_964651145.1 uncultured Victivallales bacterium
TTAAGTTCTCCGCAATGCTTCAATAGCTGCTTGAGGGTTTTTATTCCATAAAACGCTCCGCGGTCGCTGGCGGCCTTTATAAGGATGCTCTTCTCCGAAATCTCAAGGGAGTATGATTCAGAGACGGATACCTCATCCGCTTTGCGAATGACAAGCGCCGCGCCTTCAGGGGAAGCGGCTTCCTGCATTGAAATATCGGCAAGAGCCTTTGTGAGTTTTTCAGAAGCGAACTCCTGAAATGCCAGCATACTCTCCGGCTTGCTGAAGGTTCCCTCTTTCTCGACAATCATCTTTGGCTTTGGAATTAAAAAATCGTAATTCATGGCTTAATTGCTCCTTTTATAAATAAAACAACTTAATTAAAGGTTTATAATTCATTTCCGAACATGTTTTCTATCGGCAGAAGAGCTGCGCCCTTTGCAAGGTCTTCGTTTCCGCATTGCGCGCTTAGTATGTCTGTTTTCAGCTCCCAGTTCCTTACGCCGTAATGGCCCATCATCCGCCTGACTATTTCCAGAGAGACATCAGGGCACCTGGCTGTCCACTTTGCGAGGAAAACGGCTTCCGGATTGAATATGTACGCGAGATTGACAACAGCCCGCCCTATTGTTTCAAAAAGCTCGGACATCATTTGAGCGCAAAGCTGATCGCCGTCTTCTATTGCGCTTACTACCATTGCAAGGGTGACTTTATTCTCGCCTTCCGGCAAATATTTCCTTACTTCTGTTTTTCCATTCCTGGCAATGACCTCCTCTATCCTGTCTGTTATCTTGTAAAAAGGAGCCTCCTCGCCCAGAGTCCCCACGCGCCCATCATAACCTTGAGGCCCGCTTAAAGCCATTTGCATTGCCCCCACCTCTCCGCCATGATATTGATGCCCGCGGTACAATCGTCCATTCAGAAACATTCCCAGCCCAAAACCCGAATGCAGACAAAGAAATGAAGACATATTTTTTGCGCGCCCCCATTTATATTCAAGATAAGCCTTCAGATGTGCAGTGTTTATCAAAAAACAGTCCTTGCCAAAACGCATGCTGAAATATTCAAGAAGATTAAATTTCTTGTCTTCATTGAACTGCGAGGAAGACACCACCATGCCTGTTGCCGGATTTACAATGCCAGTGAGGGCAATGCCAGCTCCAAGCACTTTATCAAAAGAAACACCATGTTCTTCAATCAGCTCCTTTGCCTTGCCTATCACATAATCGCACTTGGCTTTCCATCCCATAGACAAGTCCTCAAAAATAACTTTGCCTACTGTATCAGAGCGGGCATTGAGCAGTTCAATGCCTGAAAATCCATCGTCATACAAGCTTATGCCAACAGAGTAAAACAGGTCTTTTTTCAAAGCAAGCGGAACTGGACGGCGGCCGCGAGAGTCAGAAATAGACTGCCCCTCTTCCACAACAAAGCCCAAGTCAATAAGCTGTTCAACACCGCGAGTCACTGCCACTTTGCTGATGTTCAACTTTCCGGCAAGCTCCTTTCGACTTGCGCCCCCGGCCCATATATAATTAAGCATCAACACATGCTTATTATTGCTGCGTTTACATTTGTCGCCTGATAATAATTCAAAAAAATCAGTCATCTTATTTATAAAACTTCCTGTGTTATCCATTGCGTTATTATAAATATAACCACAAAGAAAAGATATGTCAATACCCTTTGGTTAACATTTCAGCCACTTTGCAACAAAAAAGAGGATAAATTGCATTATTTAGTTAACTTTTAATATCAAATATCCCATTTAAAAGTGCCAAGGATTTTAAAAAAATATTGAATTGATAGTTTGACATAGCAAAATATCATGCTAATATTTGTATCTTAATTAAGCTAAAAATAAAAGGCGATTTAAATAAATAGCCTCTTAATTAATAATACATCAGTAGCGTTTTAAGGAGATTTAAATGGGAATACTGAACAGAGTTATCAACATCGCTATCCTTCTTTTTGCAATTGTTTCGGCTACGCTGTCGTTTCTGCTTTTTCAAAAACGTGAGAAATTTGTTGTAGGCTGGGAAAAAATGGCTGAAGCCATCAATCAAACAGCAACAGAGCTTGACAAGGCCAGCGGCACCAAAATTTCAGCAAAACTGCAAAAAGATTCTTTGAATCACACAAAATTTGAAGAGATTAAAGCTCTCCTGCCTGAATTGCAAAAACAAGCTAAAGTGGTAATAGAGCAACGCGACGCTCTTGCTCAAGCAATGAAAAAAGTTGGAACAGCGCTCGAACTTGAAGGAATTGCGGATGAATCTGATTTCAAGGAGATTGCAAAGTATAAGGAAAGCCAGGAACAACTTCTTAAATTGGTAAAGAGCGTCCATAAAAAAAATAGCGATTTGATTACTGAAGTGGTAAAATCAGCCGGGAAAATTGGTGTTAACATCAACAAAGCCTCCTTGAAGGATGTTAAAAAATATAAAGAATCTTTGAATAAATTTAACACAAAAGTGTCTACAATAAAGAATAGACTTTCTGCCTATGAAAATCACATTAAAGAAATGGCCAGTTCAGTTGGAGCCGAAGAGCCTTCTCTGTCAGGTGAAGATTACGAAGATGCCCTCAAAGGCGCCATATCCGCCGCAGGCAACATGAAAACACAGCACGAGCAAGTCAAGCGCGACTTGGCCTCTGAAAAGCAAAAAATTCAAAACATTCGTGATCAACTGGAAAGCAATGAGCAAAAGATAGTGGGCTATGGCGGCCAGCTTGGCGATAAGTTAAAAGAGATAATCAAACTTAAAGAGCAAATAAAATTCCTGAAAAATCCTGAAGGAATCTTGGACACGGAAAGCGGCCCCATCGTAGAGCAAGGCGACCCGAAGCTGCTCAAATTGTTGACCGGAAAAATTATTGAAATCAACAGAAAATGGGATTTTGTCCTTATTGACCTAGGAGCAACCAGCAAAGTGTCTCAAAAAGTCGGCAAAAAAATAATTGAGATGCCCGCGCCGTTGCCAAACGATGAAAACATGCTTGTCGCTCGCAATCTGGGGTCTGAAAATGAATTTGTGGGGAAAATCAAGATAGTTAAAGTTTACGACAACTGCGCAATCGCAAATATTTTGCCTTCACTAAAATCAGAAACAAGAGTTCGCAAGGGCGATATTGTTTTCTTCAGCGATGAAACAATAAAGAAACTTAAAACTGACAAAGAAGAAAAAGCCAAAGCCAAGGTTGAGAAGGAAAAAGACAAAACAGCAGACGACGACGACGACGACGACGACGACGACGACGAAGAA
>CAZYVR010000524.1:0-3243 GCA_964651145.1 uncultured Victivallales bacterium
AATTGCTCTTTTGGCTATGTCTTTTCTGTAGACAGCATCTTTCCAGGATATCTTTTCAACAGCTTTATAGGCGTTTTGAGTTGCTTCTTTTATGTCTTTTCCTTTTGCTGTAACTCCGAGAACTCTTCCGCCTGAATTTACAATTTTTCCGTCCTTGAGCGAAGTTCCGGCATGAAATACCACCGCGCCTGTTGATGCGGCTTCGTCGAATCCCATTATTTCGTGCCCTTTTTCATAGCTTGCGGGATATCCGCCCGAAGCCATGACCACGCATACTGCTGGCTCGTCATGCCATTCTAGCTTTACTTCATTGAGTCTGCCTTCGGCTGTTTTTAACATGACGTCGGCAAGATCGCTTTTCATGCGCATCAAGACGGCTTGTGTTTCCGGGTCGCCGAAACGGACATTGAATTCAAGAGTTTTAATTCCATCTTCAGCAACCATTATTCCAGCGTAAATAATTCCTCTGAAATAAAGATTTTCGGCTTGCACGCCTTTCAGAAAGTTGTCGAGAACTTCTGCTTTTATTTTTTTCATCAAAGCTTCGTCAACAACCGGAGCCGGGGAATATGCTCCCATTCCGCCGGTGTTCGGGCCTTCGTCGTTTTCTTTCAAACGCTTGTGATCCTGCGAAGAAGCCAAAGGAATTATGGTTTTTCCGTCTGTAAGAGCAATAATTGACGCTTCTTCTCCGAAAAGACATTCTTCAATAAGGGCTTTTGCGCCGGCGCTGCCAAATGTTCCTCCAAAGCAGTCTTTTATTCCATTCACGGCGTCTTCTTCATTCAGCGCAACTATCACGCCTTTGCCTGCGGCAAGGCCGTCCGCTTTTATGACAATGCCTTTTGCTCCTTCTGAAAATTTTTTGCTCACAAAATTTAAGGCGTCGGGTTCATTGTCAAAATTTTTAGAAGCGGCAGTTGGAATGTTGTATTTTTCCATAAAATCTTTTGAAAATATTTTGCTTCCCTCAAGCTGAGCGGCAGCCTTGGCAGGGCCGAAAATTTTCATGCCCTTTTCTTTGAAAACATCCACAATTCCCGCGCACAGAGGCACTTCCGGGCCAACAACAGTGAAGTCAATTCCATTTTTTTGAACAAAATCTGAAAGACCTTCGAGATTTTCAACAGCAATGTCGACAAGCTCCGCTTCCTGCGCTATTCCGGCGTTTCCAGGCGCGCAATAAAGCTTTTGAACTGTTTTGCTTTGAGTCAGTTTCCAACAAATTGCGTGTTCTCTTCCGCCACTTCCCACAACTAGGACTTTCATTATTGCAAATCTCCTGTATATTTTGCGTTTTGCTTATTTTACAATAGTTCTCTATAAATAAAAGATAAAGAAGGATATAAAATATGTTTGCTGCTTTAAGCAAATTCAAGGTAATTCCACATGTTAAAGTCAAGGACTTGACTGTTGACGACGCTGTAAATGTGGCGGAGGCTCTTGCCGAAGGCGGACTTCCTGTGATGGAGCTTATGTTCAGAAGACATTCTGACAGCATGGCCATCAAGGCCATTGCCACAAAAATACCTGAATTCTGGATAGGAGCCGGGGGCATTTTAAACAAAGACCAGCTTCTCCGCGCAATGGACGCAAAAGCGCGCTTTGGCATTGCTCCTGGAATAAATATCGAAACACTTAAAGAAGCAAACAGACGCAATATTATGTTTGCTCCGGGCGCCTGCACTCCTTCAGACATTGAAAATATCATTCTTAACGGCTTTGTTGATTTTCAGTTTTTTCCGGCGGAACAGTCGGGCGGGGTGAAGAGATTGAAAGCAATTCTTGACCCTTTTGACCATTTGCCTCTCGATGTTTTTGCCAAAGGAGACATAGGTCCTGAAAAAATTCGCGAATATCTTGAAATTCCACAAGTGACCGCTGTCAGCGTGGACTGGGTGGCTAAATGCGAATATATAGAAGCTAAAAATTGGAAAAAAATTACCGAATCAGCAAAAGAAGCAAAACGCATGGCTGATGAAATAGAAATGTAAGCAAGAAAAAACGATTATGACTTCTGAACTTTCTGAACTTCTGAATCCGTTTCCGGAAGACAGCTATGACACGCCTGATAATTGTCCGCGATACATTAGCGATCGTTTGCTTTTTGGGAACAGATTCTCTTTTTATGCAAGAAACTTTTATGTTTTCTACAAAACCGGAGTTTGCGCTAAGAAAGGGCTTCTTGACGCAAAAAACCAGATTTCTTATTCAGTGGAAAATTTTAGAATAGTCGAAGGATGCGGAGGAAAAATCCATCTCAGGGGACTTGACAATCTTTCCGCGGTCAATGGGTCAGCCATTCTGATAGGAAATCATATGAGTTTGCTTGAAACAGCCCTTTTCCACGCATTTCTCAGAGGACGAAGGGATTTTACTTTTGTCATAAAGGAAAGCCTTTTGAAGGTTCCTTTCTTTGGCGATATTATGCGTTCATTGAACGCAATAGCCGTGGGCAGGGCAAATCCTCGCGACGATTTTAAGGCTGTAATGAAAGAGGGCAAAAAAATTATTGAGTCCGGCAGATCGATTATACTTTTTCCGCAATCGACGCGTTCAGAGTTTTTTGATTCCGAAAAATTTAACACAATTGGCGTGAAGCTTGCCAAATCTGTAAAAGTTCCGATTATACCTTTTGCTCTTAAGACAAACTTTCTTGGCAACGGAAAACATTTCCGCGATCTGGGCCCCATCAGAAGGGATCAGCACGTTCATTTTGAATTTGCTCCTCCAATAGAAGTAACCGGCAACGGAAAAGAAACTCACAGCGCAATAATGGAGTTCATCCAGACGAAACTCAAAGAGTGGAACCACTAAAAAAAACTCTGCGCAGTTGTATTGGCAGAGTTATTTTTCTCGGGGCTTGCCTTTGGCTCTGCGGGTGGGAGCGGCATTTGCTGGGTCTTCGGGCCAGAAATGTTTGGGGTAACGGCCTTTCATGTCTTTTTTGACCAGATTCCATGAATTGTGCCAGAACGTTGGCAGGTCGGAAGTTATTTGAATCGGGCGCATGGCCGGGGAAAGTAGAGACACCCGCAGTTTTATCCGGTTGCCGCATATTGAAGGATGAGATTTGCATCCAAACATTTCCTGCACTTTTACCGCAAGCTCCGGTTCGTTGGTGGAATAGTCAATGCGGATGGATGAGCCAGTCGGGACAACAAATCTTTCCGGGAATTCGCGCTCCAGTCTGTTTTCCAGTTCATAGCCAAACTTTGCGGCAAGCGCTTTTTTTAAGTCAAG
>CAZYVR010000525.1:0-3231 GCA_964651145.1 uncultured Victivallales bacterium
TGGCTTCATATCCTCAAAAATAAGATATTCATAATCATTTTTGCTCTCAACAATAAGCTCTATTTCCACTAGATCTCCGCTTTTCAGCTCCGCTGAATTGGCTATTTTTTTGCGCTCAAACTTTTCCACTTTCCTGTCGAGAGCCTGCCCTCTGGAGCCCGAGGCTTTTATGCTTTTGCCTGCCTCGGCCAGCTTGTAATAATTCCGATTGAGCTTCAGTTCAAGACCAGCTTTCGGGATAAAATCCTCAAGCGAAAAATAGCTTAAATAGGCATTGAAATAAACCGGGCCAGAGCCTGTGCGGCGCAGTTCTATTTTATGCTTGCCATCCAGTATTTTTTTGCCGTCAATCATCAGGCGGCTATCAAATGAAAACAAATTTTCAGGGGTTATTTTTACGCTTCTCAAAACTTTTCCATCGTAAAGGATTTCCAATGTCATATCAGGCTTCGACTCTCCGCTTTTTCGCAGATAATCAGCCAGAGCCTCTATGCAAATGGCTGTGTCGCGCGTCGAATTCCAATAGGTGGCGTGCTTGCGGTTGTTGAGCAAATATTTCACAAGCCAGGCGGCTTTGCGGCTTTGCGGGCGCGTCGCCGCAAGCAGCTTAAGATAATACGCTTGCGCCTCAAACTCGCTGTCGCTCCAAAACCACCAGCAAGCGTTCTCGCCGAGGTTTAGATATGCTGTCTGGTTTTCTTTGTCCTCCACCAAATACTGCTCTATGTTTTGCATTATCATGGCAAGCTTTTCAGTGTCATTCTGCTTATGAAGAGCCAATCCAAAAATGGATTTGCCATAAACGCTCAAATGGTTTCTGTCGCGATAAAGATACTCTTTCATTGGGTCATTTTTTATTGACGAATCAACAAGCATCATGTAAACAAGAGCGTCAATATTGTCCACATACATCTTGTAAGGCTCAGTTTTAGACGGCGCATTGTTTAATTTTATAAGCTCCTGGCTTTGATAATTCTTAAGCCATTCAACTCCGCGCCCAAGCATTGCCTTGTCAACTTTTAAGCCATTTTCCATGGCAAGTTGCAGTCCATGCACAACTACCGCTGTGGTATGTGGATAAGAAAATTCATAATAGCCAGAGAACCAGCCCCAGCCACCGTCTGAAAGCTGCATAAACGCCAATCTCTTAAGGCCTGCGGCAACCATGTCGGCAACAGTTTTTTCATCAAAAACAGGATTGCGCGTCCAATGCTTCCACTGCGCCGAGCGCGTTTTGCTGTCGCCCAATTCCTGAGCATTTAAATTTGTTCGCTTGGCCTTTATCTGTGAAAGTTTTAGACCCATATCTTTTAATATTTTTTGGGCAATGACTGTCGGCAGAAAACGGTTCAATGTCTGTTCGGTGCATCCATATGGATATTCCGCAAGATATGGCAGCGCGTCAACCATGGCTCCGGCAAGAGTCGGAGAATAATTTATAACCAGCCGTGTTTCCTCAATCCGGCGTTTTTTAGGCACGTCTATGCTGAATGACGCGGACGCCACTTTTTCTTTAGAGCGAATGCTCCCAGTGCGCGAAACCATCTTCATTATGCCATGAACAAGGACTGGAAACTTCATCTGCATTGCATCCGAATCATTGTCCGTCACGGCTTTCATTGTAATGACAGCTTCGCCTTCTTTAATCGCTTTTACGCGCCAGTTTATGCGCTGTTCGCCTTGGGGCTTTATTTTTGCCTTTTGGACAAATGGAGTCGCTTTTGAGTCAATGACGCCCAGAACTCCGCCGCCCAATTCAAGGGACACATTTGCCTCTTTTTCTTTGTCATGATAATTGTGGACAATTGCGGAAAGAAGAACTTCGTCTGTTTCGACAAAGAATCTGGGAGCCTGCAAGCGGATAATAAAATCTTTGGAGGTTATAACCTCAATGGAGCCTTGCCCCACCTTTGTTCCGTGAGCCATGCTCCATGCGTTTATTTTCCATGTTGTCAGGCTTTCAGGCATGTCAATTTCTATCTCCGCCATTCCGTTTTTGTCAGGAAGAATATTCGCAGCCCAGTATGCGGTGTCCGCAAAGTTTTTGCGAACTTTCACGCTCATATTGGCAGTGGTGTCGGAGCCTTCGCCAAAGGCTTTCTGCATTGGTCTATTGCATTCCTCTTCTTTATCCATGGAATCACAAAGAGTCGCAGCTTTGCCTCTAAAAGCAAACCCCTTACTCTTGAGCGCAAGCACTGTGCCGCCAAGCCCTTCTGGAACGGAAGGCGGTGAGGGAATAATATTCCCAAACACACCCAGTGAAGAAAGAGTCAATTCTCCAGGTTTGATAAGGTTATTAAAATGTTTATACAAACTGGACTGCGTGCGCGAATTATTTCTTCTGCGCCACTTCCAAAAAAACGGCTTGATGGGAGGCACATTTGAGCCGCCTGAGATGTACTCCACCGATTTGTCGTACACTGCAACTACTGTTGAGTTTGTGACCGGCTTTCCAAAGTAATCTGAAATTTTAAGCTTAACTTTGGCCTTTTCGCCGGGCTTGTATTTTTCCTTTGAAGGAATCACTTCCACATTAAGAGTTCGCTTCTCAGGAGGAACTATTATTTCCTTGACCACCGTGCTTACTCTGCCATCGGAAACAGTGAGCGCCTCTATGAAAAAATTGGGCATATCTTTTTGGGCAACTTTTATTTTTTCAAAACCTGACTTGCCTTTCAGCTTCAACATTTTTGGGGCAATGCATACAGAGTTTGACGAACGCGCAAACAAAAGAACAAAGCTGTCCTTTCTGGCAGTGTTCACCATTAATCTCACCTCATCGCCAGGCGCATATTCTTTGCGGTCATTCACCAGCTCGACTGCGTTATAACGAAAGTCTCCGCTTTCTCCATCTTTGCCTCTTACTGAAAAAACGTAGCCGCCCTGAATGCTGTTCCCTTTTTTGTCCGTCACTGTATACGCCAGTTTGTATTGTCCGCTTTTTCCAGCCTTCAGTTTTATTCTTGCGCGACCTTCTTCGTTGGTATCCAGCGTCCATGTGTCAACAGGCGTCTCCCGAGGGGTTCCGTCTGGGGCGTATTTAATTCTGAACAGTTTGAGAATTCCGCTCCCCTTTACGGGCTTGCCGTCCACGGTTCGCGCCGAAAAACCAGCGTCAATCGAGTCGCCTGCGGCATAATATCCACGATTTACCCAGCAATAAACCTTAAATGGCGGTTCTTCTGCGCTTTGTTCCGCAGTGAGGCTGACACAAGAAATAACCGGCCC
>CAZYVR010000526.1:0-3206 GCA_964651145.1 uncultured Victivallales bacterium
GGCGTAATGGTCGCGGTTGATCAGCGCCTTACAAACATGGCAATAAATCGCTTGCGTCCGGCAGGAGAAGGCGACATTATCGTTCCTCAAAGACGCTATTCAGTCCTTGGCACATCGCTTTGGCTGGCAGATGACCCGGAAAATTTTTCAACTCCATCCGAACACGTGGCAATGATTCTCAGATGTTGTTCAGCAATGGTTCCAACCGCCTTCAATGCGCCAGTTCGAGCAGTCTGGTCCGCCGCGCGCCCACTTATAAAAAGCAGTGGCCCTGTATCGAACCCACAACAGATAAGCCGCACTTTTGCGTGTTACGATCATAAGGGCATAGACAATGTGGAAGGCATAGTTTCCATTATCGGAGGAAAAGCCACAACACTGCGCGGAATGGCGGAAACCACGGCGAATCTGATATGCAAAAAATTTGGCCGTGACATTTGCGGGAGAACAGAATGTAGCGCGCTCCCATCGTGGCGGGCTTATTATCAATAAATTACGGAGTCAGGCAAAATGGGAACAGAAAGAATCTGCATATTAAAGATATTCAGGCATAAGCCAGAATCCGGGAAAGCTCCCGGATATCAGGATTTCAGAGTTAAAGCAACTTCGGAAATGACAATTCTTGACGCGCTTGACAAAATCAGACTGGAGCAGGATACCTCCCTCATGTACCGCCACTCCTGCCACCATTCGAGCTGCGGCACATGCGCTTGCAAAATAAATGGAAAAGAAGCTCTTGCGTGCGTCACAAAGCTTTATGATTTTGAGGAAAACAGCATTACGGTGGAGCCTTTGGAAGGGCTTAAGCTTATAGGCGACCTTGTTGTTGACATGAGCGATTTCAAAAGAAAAATTCCCGGTGATTTTTCATACCATAAAAAATGCGGACGCGTCGCTCCTGAGCAAAAATCAGAAGCGGTTGAAAATATCTCAAGGCTTGAAGATTGCATTGAGTGCGCGTCATGCTATTCGGCGTGCCCTGTGGCAGGAGGAGATAAGCCATTTCTTGGTCCGGCGGCAATGGCGGCCTACAACAACGAGTTAAAGAAATTTCCCGGAAAAGCATCCGAACTTTTGCCTGTAATAAAGGGAGATAACGGTGAAAAGCTGTGTGAGCGCGCCATTGCCTGCAGCAGAGTTTGCCCGACAAAAGTCGCTCCGGCAAAACACATAGCGGAACTTCGGAAAAATGATGCTTGAATTTTATTGTCTAAAAGTCATGAAAAATAAAAAACCCGACGGAGTCGGAATAAAAACCGGACTTTGTCCGGACGGCATCCAGCGGCGGAATCGCTGGTCCCTAAAGGCGAAAGCTGTTGGCATATAAGAGATTAGGCGACAGCTCTCGTTGCGCATTAAAAGCCTGCGGCTTGTTGGGATGCGAAGCGACAACAAGCTTTATTTCAATGCAGCGCCAGCTCCCGCGACTTTTAGCCAAACAATTCGTAAATCCCGCAATGTCGCCACTCACTAAACATGGGGTCAGACCCGAATGCCTTAGGAATTCAACAATATCCGGGCAGACTTATTATAGCTAACTCGCAACTCGAAGCGCGCGCTTCAATGTTTCAGCGTCAAGATTCTCAGTGAGCTCTATACTTCCACTACAGTCAAGGTGTCGAATCAAAGGCTCTTTTATTGCCACTGATTTTTGTTCAGACGCAACTTTATTGCGCCTGCCTGATTATTTTAATCCAGTTCTGACAGTTTTACAATGCGCTTTTCACATTCTGACATTTCGGCGGCAAATCCAACTTGCATAGTTTTGTAGGCGCTCATTGCTGAAAATTCTGGTTTAAGCCCATTGGCTACAAGTTCAGATACCCGAATATTTTGACCATGAACGTTGTGTATCCATTCATTATCATTGTCTTTTTCATAAGTAATAGTCTCAACTATTTTGCTGGTCAGCTGAGTTGGACTGTCGCCAAATTCCCAACGACGAATACGTCGACGGAAGACGTCAGTTTCAATCGCGCCTTTTGTGCCCATTATGTGATATTGCAAAAAATGTCCATCGTCGGATTGTTGTTCTAGCATATCAATCAAAGGATCGCCATCGTAAGTTTCGCTTATATACATAAGAAAGTTTAGGTTGCCAATTGCTCCATTTTTGAAGCGCAAATTTATTTGATGATTGTCAGGATGTTTAAAATATTTTACAACGTTTGGGGAGTTCATTGAGAAAACTTCTTCAACTTCATCGCGCATGAACCAGCGTTGGAGATCAAGATAGTGTGAAAGCTTTTCGCCTATCAAGGATCCTTGACTGTTACTGCGCCATGTGTTCTTTTTATGAAACTCACTGCAATAATAACGACAATGACTGTTTACGGGTGTTCCGACTAAGCCTCCGTCTATCCACTCTTTTGCTTTCATATAGATTTTTGAATAACGCGCCTCAAATCCAATTTGCAAGAAATTTCCGGTTTCCTTTTCCGCTTTTATCATCCGACGCGCATCGGCTAGGGCTTCTCCCATTGGCTTCTCACATAGAACAGCTTTTCCGGCATGAAGCGCTTTTTCGGTTTGTTCAGCGTGAACCGGATTAATTGACGCTATATAAACTAGGCTAATATTCGAATTGTTTAGAATCGAATCCAAGTCGGATGTTGTTTCGATTTTTAATTCTTTTCCGCGCAAAGCTGCGCGCTCTGAATTCGGTTCATAGCCATAAATTTTGTTTACAAAAGGTGAAGCTTTTGCCGCTTTGACATGAGTGGCTCCCATGCCTCCGAGTCCTAAAACAGCCACAGTAATTTTGTTTTCCATTTTTAATCCCTTATATATTATTTAAATTTGAACCTGCAAAAAAAATCAGGATTCAACTCTTTGTGGGTTTATGGCTAAAGAGGAAGTGAAATCTATTCTCCTAGCCAGAAGGTGCGGTCTCCATGAATATCCTGCAATTTTAGAGAGTCAACATTGCCCCCGAAAAAGCCCACGTTGAATCTGCCTCCATGGCGAATGTCAATTCTGGGGTTTAAAACGCTGCCGCCGTCAGAGACATATGTGTTGCCGTCTTTTGTGTCCATAAAAAAAGCAAATTCTGACGAACGCTTAATGGATGATCTTTTCTTAAGGTGTGGATATGCAGATCCGGCAGTCAGGTCTGCGCCTAAAGCAAGGTTAATTCCATAGCTTAGATATAATCTTGAGAGTACCGAGTTCTTTGGTGTTAAGAACCGATTTCCTTATCTGTTAAT
>CAZYVR010000527.1:0-3199 GCA_964651145.1 uncultured Victivallales bacterium
CGCGCGAGAGTCACTGAAACAAAAAACTCCTGTAAATTTTTTGTAATTGTCAAGCAAGTCATCAATGGCAAAATATTCACTTACTTTTATTCCATAATTTTTCATGGCAGCCACAAATGCAATGCCTCGAATGTCATACTGCCTGGCGCGCACTCCAAGATAGGCGAGGCTCTTGTGCCCTGCCTCATAAAACTTTTTCGCGGCTATTCGACCGCCTTCTGCGTCATCTGTGTAAACTCCGGAAATGCCTTCGACTGGAAAAGTAATGCTGACGCAAGGCATCTCTTTTCCAAGTTTTCTGACAAAAGCTTCATTGGCTATTTTGCTTTCGCTACTTCGGATCGGGGCAAAGATAAAGCCATCCACGCCTTTGCTCTTCATAAACTCAAATGCTTCTATCTCTTTGGCGGAATCATAGCTGGAGACTGAAAGCAGCATATGATACTGCTCCTTCGTTATGACCTCCTCTATCCCGCCAACAATATCCAGCCAGAAAGATCCGCCAACACTCTCCGGCAAAATTACTCCTATAAGATATGTCTTCTTTGAAGCCATGGCTCTTGCATGGATATTCGGAATGTAGTTGTGTTTTTTTATGACTTCTTCTATTCTTTCGCAAGTTGCTTTAGCCACTCTATGCTTGCGCGCTTTGCCGTTCAGATACAATGAAGCCGCAGTAAGAGAAACATTCGCTTCTTTCGCTATATCCTTTAAAGTTATTTTATTTCCCGACATACTCATTCCTTTTATAAAAAACGCCCCTTCAGCTAAAGCCATTTAGCTATTATAGCAAGCAAATCCTTTTTTGTCAATATATTTTCTAAAATTTGCTCTATAATTCCAGGCAATAGTTGCTTGCATTGTCGCGTCCACGAAGTGTGGGGTATAAAAGATAACTCTTGGCCATCGGTTTTGGCGACCAGTGAACTCACCACTGGAAAGTGCCCGTATACTGTCCGATCTTTATTCCGGCTATGCCGGATTTTTTTCAGGACTTTTGTAGGAGCTAACCAATGCTTTTCATTATTTTATAGATATATCATTCTACTAATGGAAGAGTTTCCGTCAGGCATTGTTTTCCTTCAGAAGGGGAAGCTGGCACTATTGACATTTCTTCCAAAAGCTTTGGCATAATTTTTTTGTATATATTGCTGTTCTTATAACTTAAAAGAGGTCGATTCATGGCACGGAGTCCAAGCGTGACGGCAATCCAGGTGTTAGTCCATCCAGATTCAACACACCAGGCGCCCCACGCTTTGTCCGAAGAACTGCCAAAAAATTCCCAAAGTTCATAGTCAAAGCCGCGCATCCAGGCTCCGTCAAGATACTTTTGCTGGTCAGATCTTATTTGAATTCTGCATAGAAAGTCCGCAAGCTTATCTGTCGCTGATTTATAGAACTCATCGTCAGTGGCCATAGCAGCTTCATGCAGTCCAATGAAAGCATAATTGACAGTGTAGACCAAATCAGAAGCTGGATCGCCGTTCTGCTGAATCAGCGATGCCTCGCTTGATCCATATTCTTCATTTGAGCGCGGAGCTGGATATTTGCCTTGCTTGGGGTCGCCCATCATTTCGGGGATTGCCCCGCTCTCATGTACATTGGCCAGCAGCGTTTCAGCTACGACTCGAAGCCACTGGCGATGCTCCTCTGTGTCTTCGATTTGCACTAGAAATGCCAGAGGCAAAATCAATCTGGCATATTCCTGGGCAATGCCGTTCATCCAAGCAAAATCTGGAAAAACATCCATTGTCATCCGAATGCCGCATTTGGCTTTTTCCAGAAACTCTTTATGATTGGTCAGCACGTATGCTTGAAGAAAAGCTGCCCACATATATCCTTGAAAATGCGGGCGGTATTCAATGAAGTCAGTTTCATTATAATACTTCCATGTCTTTCCGTCATCAAATGACCCAGGATTATTAAGAGAGTACTCGCGAAAACCTTTAGGCCCTGTAGTGCGCAAAAGCGACAGCAAATTGCGCAATATATTTTCAGCACAATCATAATTTTCTGTCAAATCGGAAGCCAGAATGCAAGCAAGAGGCGCGCGTCCTTCGCTATAATATATAGGCACATGCTCATAAAAACGCAAGCCTCCATAAGTCTGACTTTCGGGATCGTTGTCATATAGCTCGGAGCCATTAAATAGATGATCCATAATTCTTCTGGACATTTTACGCGCAGCGTAGTTTTTATTGAGCGCCCAATCCATAGCCGGAACCATCGTGGCTTCGCCCGAACAGTCGCCACGGGTTTTGGGGCGCAATGACTGCCGTCCATTAGGCTCAATACTTGATATATACCCCTCAAAAACCCCAAATTGGCTAGGTGCCGAGCCTCCAATTTGGTGCTCAAAAAACATATAATTGCCAAACCATTCGGCGTTGCGTTTGAATGCTTTCTTTTCAACGTTTTCAGGCAGTTTGTCCTTAGGGTCGAAGGTTGGCCTTACGCTCATTTCCCAATCTACATCATCTATATCGTCTTTGCCTTCCAACCATGAGGCTAAACGCCCAATAAGTATTTGCCAGTCAGTCTTTGGCGCAAAACGGCCTTCGATAAAAGAACTTAGCGGTGTAGTGGCAATCAATACGTTTGGATTATCCGGATGTTCGAATAGAATTGGATAATTTTCTTGGGGCATACCATAAATGATATGCCTGTATCCTGCCACTCTTGTCAAGGCTAAATGCGCTTTTACTGGCGTTTGTACGGGACGAAACCAGCAGTTGTGCTGAACAAGAATCTGCCCTTGCGGCAAACTTGATCCAAAAAAATCAGAGACAACCACTGTTCGCTCAAAACTTACTTCTTGCGGCTCTCCAAGCTCGATGCCCGAGATATATTCAGGGCATTCTAATATGACACGCTGATTGTCTTTTATTGAGTTTATAAAGTCTGACGAAATTCGCGGCTCTTTAATTGTCTCTAAAAAAGCTTCTTGCTTTAAGCTCATTTTTTTCTCCAATAACAAGTTTATATTTTTACTAAGACTTAAGAATAATTTTATCGCAAAGCAACACTTGCATAATCAGCGCTCTTGAAGTGTGAAAAATACATTTTATCCCAAGATTATCCTGAGCAGGGATGGGATTCTTGCCGGAACGGTCCATCCAGTTTGTCCATTCAAGGTCTTTATTAGGAAAAGTTTTGAACACAAAATCATCCAGTTTCCTGTGCCACTCAAGCCAGGATT
>CAZYVR010000528.1:0-3172 GCA_964651145.1 uncultured Victivallales bacterium
GACGGTCTTCCAGAAGAAATCTTACGAAAATATTTCCCTTTTGACCCGTTTGCGGCATTTTATGAAAGCTGTAAAGGCTCATGATACCATCTGGCAGGAGCAGAGGACCATAACAGCGGGCATGTGCGGTTGCCGGAAGCCGAAGACTGTAGGCAATCCGAACCATGCCGAACCATGCCCTTGTTCTACCTCTTGTCCTCAATAAGAACTTCGCCCCTGGGCCCTACCAAGAATACAGCTTCGAAGACAGACGCCCATTTAGATCGCGTCTCTTTCAGTGCATCTTTAAGTCGCACGAGATCGCAGTCTCTCAATATTACTGAGAAATCATCGAAATACACGAGCAATCCTGTCTTGTCTGGGTATTTTTTCTCGGCCTTCTTATTTATGGCTTTAACTATGAGGTTGAGCCGTTCATCAACCACCTCATCAGTGCATCGTGCATCCTCGGCTATGTCCACGGGCCTGTCTTTGTCATCTCTCAATACTGTTCCAGCTGCGCTGACATGCCCCATGTTAAGCAATTTTAGCATCCTGAATCGCTCTCCTTCGTCAAAGTCCGTGCATGTGATTTCTATATAGTTCAATAGGTTATTCTGAACTTCAACATCGTATGTTTGATTACCTAAGACGTTTCTGAACCTAGAATTTGTCCACTCCTGGCTTTTACGGCGTAGAAGACTCGCAGTTGGAAATATTTCCTCGTGCAGGACTTTGTATGGACCTTTGTGAAGCAATGCGTTTTCCTTGTCCTCACCAACTCTTTTTGCTGTGCCGACCAAAGAATCAAACCAATCGAGATACTCGGCTGGCGTCCTAAAAACTTGCATCTGTTTCTTCATTTAGATTTCATTTGGTAGAATGCGGAGCCTTGCTTCGCTCAACGGGTTTTTCACAGGCGCCGGTTTTTTGGCGTCCTGTGCAAAAATGGGTTATATCTATTTCGTCTTTCTGTATCTAAGCGTGCGCCACGGTTCGACGCCAATCTTATCTTCTATGTATTTAACAATCCGATTATTTGAAATAATCGCCAATCTAAAAATGAATGTTTTGCTCTCCTTTACGTATGATGTTACAATTTTTTTTGAAGATTGCACCCTATGAGCGATGTTCCCTCGTATTTTGATTATTTCTTCAAGCTTTTTCTTTGAATTTTGTATTGACATTCCAGGCCAGTACCACAGTCGAGAGAGCGATGTAAAACCTATTAAATTTGAAAACAGCATATCAATATTTTTGGGGCTTGGTGTATTGAATGCGCCTTCTACAGTATATTTTTTCAATATTGATACTTTATGTGATTTAAGTACAGTTTTCCACCCATCGTTAGATAAACCCCAAATATCAGTATTACTTTTTTTGATTTCTTTTGCTGCGATACTAAGCACATAATCAGGGAAAACATTAGGTTGATTTGTTTTTGACAACATAAAATCAAAGGCGTTATCAGCCAGATCCTCGATATACGCCTCCCAGCAAGCTAAAAGTAAAACTATGGCACTTTTATTAAGAACCTGTACGTTGTGTTTATACCCTGGGCCACTTCCGGAAATTTCACTGTGAATTTCCAATATCCTGTCAATTTCCTGGAAATTGTTTTTTAAAGAATCTATATGAGGTGGACGCCGTGGACGTCTTCGTCTTGTAATCCGGACAGTCATATTTATAACCTTAATTCAATTAGCACCAGGATATAACACATGCATGAGCCGCTCCGTGATCCGCGTCTTTGCGCGCGGATTACGGAGTCGCTGCTCCATGCATTTGTTGGGCAGCCTTATGTCCAGGGAGTTTGCCCCCGCTATGCAACAGATACCCTGTAGTCAAACTGAACAATACTATGGAAAGTATGGCGATCCAGTCGATCAGCCGGCTGTGCGAGATGCCTTTGTCCAGTTTTTTGAAATACTGCTGCTCCTTCGGTATCTCCGCCTTCTCATCTTCTTCTATTGCCGATCCCACGTCTTTCAGTACGCCGATCGCAGGCCTGTGTCGGTGGTCTGCGGCCCAGAATAGGAGGGGCGCGAGTACAGCTATTGCGCAGACTGCGAAGGATGCCTTCGGTACCTGAGACTGTGACCACACAAAGGCAGCAGCCAACGCGACGAAGGCTGCAGCCCAGCCTTTGATGAGGGAGAGACGATATTCGGAAACAAAACGATGATGCTCGAACGTAATCCTGTAGCGATCTTGAATCGGTACTGACATGATGTGCACCTCCTTCTTGTGTGTTGCCCAACGCGCCGCTGTGGGGCAGCAGGGCTAAAACATCCCATCCCAGGGTACGTCCTTAAAATTAAGTAAAATTTTCATAGTAGCGAGGCCCTGCTGTCCCACACAAGCGGATGGTTAGAAGTTTTTAGCTTTGCCATTTATCTTCTCTACGCAGTTTTTTATTTTTCAGGAAATACTCAAGATCTGAAAAACAATTGTCAGTCTCCTTAGATTTCTTGAGATTATTGTCATTAATAAATTTTAGTATTTTAGGTACATCCAATTCATCTAATTTCTTTTCCAGGATGTTTTTGAGCAAATCTTTTTTATCGGGATTGGGCTCTCTAAGACTTGCAATAATTCTTCGTAAGTGATCGTGTGTTACACGAGAATATATTGTCCCACAGACATCGTTGATTTCATTTTGTGAAGCTCCGAGTTTTTTTAAATTATCTGCTATATTTTTAACTCTTTCTAATTTGTATTTCAAATGGATATATTTAAACATCTGTCCAGATACAGCTAATTCATCTACGATCGGCGCGGATAAAACCAAACCAAGCTTCTTCATGTGCCCTATTGCCTTATTTGCGTCTGCAACGCTCACATCAAGTTTAGCCTTTAATAATGTTAGTTCGGCTTTTTTTGCCTCAATAACGCCCTCTTTATGCCACCCTGACAATTTCCATGAAAAAACCGCCACTCCTATAATCATTAGAAGCACTACAGGCTCTTTAAGGAGATGGAGCTGCCTCTTCCAGTAAGTGATTTTTCCAACGGTTTCCGGTTCTATTGGATTTTCTCTATGATTTTCTGACATTTAAAGTCATCCTTAATCTTCTAACGCCTTTCTCACCTGACGGCGTGTAGCGGTAGCGGAACGACGGTCAGGTGCAGAAAATGGTTGGACGAAGCCGCTACGCGGCAGGCAATTCCTGGGATTTTGTTCTTTTTGATT
>CAZYVR010000529.1:0-3163 GCA_964651145.1 uncultured Victivallales bacterium
CTGCGCCCGAACCTGCGCCCGAACCTGCGCCCGAACCTGCGCCCGAACCTGCGCCTGAGCCTGCGCCCGAACCCGAACAAATTTTAAATTCTATATTGCCGAAGGAAGAGGGACTCGAATATTTGGAGCCGCCTTTTGATCCTGATGAAGAATTTTCAGAGCCAGACATGAGCACAGAGCCACAGGAAGATGAACTGTTGCATGAAGAACCGGCGTTATCTTCGAGGGGAAGCTTCATTGACGATTTTTATTTGGAGCCTGAGGCCACGGAGCCTGAGGCTACAGGCGTGGAAATTGAAACCTTGGAAGAACCTTCTGAAGCAACAGAAGAAAAACTGGAATCTGAACCAGCTCCTGAGCCGCTTGTGAAAAAAATAGAAAAAATTCCAGAACTGAAACCAGAAGCATCTATAGTTAATGAAGTCGATCAGAAGCCAGTCGAAAAAAAGAGCCCTTCAGCAAAAGAGCTTTGGCATTTGCTCCTGGAAGACGCAGAAGAGCATTTAAAGGAATCCAATCTCAAATCATTTATGGCGGAAGGAACTCCGGAATCTTTTGAAAATTCCGAGCTGCTGGTTGTGTTTGACGAGGAGTTTGAAAAAAGTCATGTTAAAATTGTTCAAGAGCATTTAAATGTTCTAAATAAGCGTTTGCAAAGCATCAGCAATAATCACAAAGCTTCTATTAAAATCGAACTAAAAGCCGGACCGCATGACATTCACAACAACCATCAGAAAATGAAGGATGTTGCGGCAGTCAAAAAACGCGTGGAAAGCAACAATTTTGTGAGGCAGGCACTGGAGCTCTTCGACGGGCAAATAGTCGATATCCACGGATAAAAAATAAAATTACAGGAGAAATACAGATATGTTTGGAAATCTCGGAGAAATGGCCGGGCTTATGAAAAAAGCCAAAGACATGCAGAAAAACATGAAAGTGGCCCAAGAGGAAATAGCTAATATGGAAGCACGCGCCGAAAGCGGCGGAGGGCTTGTTGAAGCAATCGTGGGCGGCGATATGAGCTTGAAAAAAATATGCATAAAATCTGAATGTCTTGCCGACAAAGAAACGCTTGAAGATCTGGTGCTTGCCGCCGTGAACAATGCGTTGAACGATATGAAAGCCCAGTCTCAGGAAAAACTTTCCAAAGTGACCGGCGGACTCGACCTTGCTAAAATATTAGGTTAGCTTTTATTCAGAGGCTCCATTATGAGCGCAAAATATCCAGAGCCATTGATGGAGCTCATTGATCTTCTAAAAACTCTTCCGGGCGTGGGAAAACGAAGCGCCGAGCGGCTGGCTTTTTCCATGCTGAAATGGCAAAGCGACAAGCTCGAAGCCCTTGGCGAAAACCTGAAGACTCTCAAGGAAAAAGTAACTGACTGCCCTGAATGCGGAAACCTGTCGTGTGAAAATAAAATATGTCCCATATGCGCTTCCGCTTCAAGGGATCGGCGCATTATCTGTGTGGTGGAAGAAGCCGCTCAAATATGCAATATAGAGGAAAGCGCCCTATTCAAAGGATTGTACCATGTGCTCGGCGGAAAACTTTCTCCGCTCGACGGCAAAGGCGCGGACAATCTTGCCACGGGCTCGCTCAAAAGACGCATCGAATCCTCGGGCGCAACTGAAATCATTCTGGCATTCAGCTCTGACGTGGAAGGACAAGCCACCGCGGCATACGTCGCTGAATTTATCAGAGGAACAAACGCAAAAGTTACACGCCTAGCGCAAGGTCTCCCCGCAGGCTCCGATATATCCTACGCCGATTCCGCAACCATCGCCGTCGCGCTCAACGGAAGAACGTCCGTTTAATTTGAAAAATAGCTGAAGATTTTTTTTTGAGAGCCGTAAGCCTGCGCCAATCAACGTCAAAGCGACAGAGACTCCGAAGTGTAGACGAATTTGCCGTCAACTATGGTTGCCACTGCCTTGCCTTTTGCCTCATATCCGTGAAACGGAGTGTTTCTTGACTTGGAGCGAAAATTATTTTTGTCAATGACATGCTCTGCATCCAAATCCAGAATTGTTATGTCTGCGGGCGCTCCGGACTTGAGTGTGCCTATGTCCATTCCCAGAACTTCAGCAGGCCCGGTTGTCAATTTAGAAACAAATTCCGGCAGAGAAAGAAAGCCTTTGTGAACAAGCTCTGTGAGACACACAGACACGGTAGTCTCCAGCCCCACTATGCCGAAAGGCGCATAATCGAACTCCACCATTTTTTCTGTTTCGGTATGAGGCGCGTGGTCGGAGGCTATAACGGTTATAGTTCCGTCGCGAAGGCCTTCGATAACAGCCAGGCGGTCAGCGTCCGAGCGCAAGGGCGGATTCATCTTGTAGTTCGTGTCAAAATGTTTGATGTTTTCGTCTGTCAGCGCAATGTGATGTGGGGTGGCTTCCGCTGTTATCTTCACCTTGCATCCTTGCGCATGTCTGACTCGCTCTATGCTTTCGACAGCGCTTATGTGCTGAACATGGATTTTCCAGTCGGACATCCGCGCCAGAATAATATCGCGGGCAACCATCAGCTCTTCAGACGCTGAAGATATTCCGTTCATTCCCAGGACCATCGACCAGTAGCCTTCGTGCATTACCCCGTCTCCGACAAGGATCTCATCTTCGCAATGATCCAGTATCGGAAGGCCGAAAGATTTTGAATATTCCACCACGTGGCGCATCATGCTGTGATTCTGTATACATTTGCCGTCATCGGACACGGCCACTATGCCGGCTTTTTTCAAGGAGCCGATGCCTGCCATTTCTTTTCCTTCAAGATTTTTTGTCATAGCTCCGC
Source organism: uncultured Victivallales bacterium (assembly GCA_964651145.1). Classification (GTDB taxonomy): domain Bacteria; phylum Verrucomicrobiota; class Lentisphaeria; order Victivallales; family GWF2-45-14; genus CAZYVR01. The sequence goes on from CAZYVR010000529.1 coordinate 2,795, forward strand.
AGGGAAGCACCTTGACAACGGCTTCCTTGTCAATATGTCTGCGAATATATTCAACAGTTCCGGGATTGTCGGCAACCGGAGAAGTGTTGGGCATGGCAACTATTGTGGAAAAGCCGCCCGCGGCGGCCGCCATTGTGCCAGTGGCGATTGTTTCCGCCGCTGTTTTTCCAGGCTGGCGCAGATGCACATGCATGTCAATAAGGCCCGGAACCACAACAAGTCCGCTGACGTCTATTTTTTTCGAGCCTTTAATCTTTTCAGGATCAACAATAATGCCGTTTTCAACTCCGATGTCTCTGATCTCATCGATGCCGCTTGAGGGGTCAACCACTCTGGCGCCTGCAAGAATATAATTTAATTTTTCAGTCA
>CAZYVR010000530.1:0-3130 GCA_964651145.1 uncultured Victivallales bacterium
AATACGGAACCTCGGCAGTGGTATAGCTCCCGGAGCCGTCAACCGCCTGTGTCCTGTCAAAAAATCCCTGTTCAACTCGTGACATAAATTCTCGCTTCCTTGAAAAATATGTTACTTTTCAGTAAAAGACTTGACAATATATCAATTTTGATATATTCTATTGTATAGATAAAGGATGATGCATGTTTAAGATTTCCTATTACAATCAAAAAGTTAAAAACGAAATTGAGAAGTTTCCGGCGGGAATTAAAAAGAGATATTTTGAGCTTACAGGCCGGATGATTGAACACGGCCCGTTTCTTGGAGCGCCACATACGAAGCCTTTCGGCGGCGGGTTGTTCGAGATAAGAACGAAAGCAAAAGAAGGAATAGGCAGAGTGTTTTACTGTACGGTCATTGAAGAAAACATAGTTATTCTGCATGCTTTTATAAAAAAGACACAGAAAACACCTAAAAAAGACCTGAATATGGCTAAAAAGAGATTGAAGGAGGTTAAAAATGCGCACAAACAAAAATGACAGATACAATCCGGTGCCACACAACCAAGAGGAAATGTTGTTGAAAGCGATGCAGGACACAGAATTCGCGAAAATATGGAACACTCCCGATCCGGAAATGGAAGCTCTGGATATCGTCCTGAAAGCTCGCAAGAAAGCAGGAATCACCCAAGAGCAAATAGCCAAACGAATGCATACAAGCCAAGCGGCCGTAGCTAGAATAGAGAAACTAGCTTCCGGCAATACAAAAAACTTGCCCAGTCTTGTTTCTTTAAAAAAATATGCGGCTGCGCTCGGTCTTAAACTCAAAATTGACTTTGAAGCGGCAAAGTAACTTCTATTGCTTTTTATATGCATCATTATCCCTCACTCGAAAACCAGTCCGCTGGACGACTGGTTCTTTAAGATTTGGTTAGTTTTCTTTGTGTTTTTCTTTATATCTTCGGTGGCTTTTGCGGTACGCTCAGCCACGTTGCCGGATGATAACGCCCTGGCTGATTGCGCATAGAAAGAGCCCGCAATTTCGATTTTGCCTCTTACAGCGTCAAGCACATTTGGCACGCCTTCGAGTTTCTTTTTTACGTTCTCCAAGGAGCCGCCTTTTTTAGTCCGTTTCTTTCCAGCAACCTTGGCTTCCTTTATTGCGCTATCCCATTCTTCTTTTGCCTTTTTCAATTCCTCCAGAGATTCCTTGAGAGATGCAGCGGACTCCGCTTCAATCTGTCCAAGGTCGCCAACTAGATTATTTTCAATCATGCCTTGCATGGATTTTCGTTCTGCTTCGATTCCGGCCTTGTCTTTATTGGATTTTGCTGTGGAATCTTTCAGGGCATTGCTAAGCTGACCTTGAGCCTCGTAATCCTTCATCTTGAGCTCGTCATCGACAAGTTTTATCGCGGCTTCCACATCGAGGGTTTTATCGAATATGCCCATAAATTTCAACCAGCGTTTCTGAAGCCAGCCTTGGGATATATTCCACGCCTTTTGGAGATTGCTCAGAAAAATGTTCCACACATCCGAAAGAAAGGATACAGTATTGACCCAAGATGTTTTGAGTTGCGCCCAAGCGTCGTTGATGATGCTGACTGTCCCATAAAAAACTTTTGCTGTCGTTTCCTGGTACCATGCGCTGAACTTTGTCCAATATTTTTGAAGCTCGTTGATTCCGGCCTGCCATGCGACCTTTAATGATGACCATAAAACATTCGCCGCAAGCTGAAAATTTCCGGCAACAAGGGCATCGGCGATTGCCTTCCATGATTTGACTGCAAAATCTTTAAGAATTTGAAATTTCTCAGCCAGCCACTCTAATGCTTTGCCCCCGATGCCGGAATAGTAAAAGATAGCCGCGCCAAGTCCGGCGATTGCCACAGTCGCCAAGCCAATCGGCGAAAGCAACGCGCCAAAAACTGAGCCCAAAATGCCGATACTTGCGCCTAAAACCGTTATAATTCCAGATAAAACACCGAACGTGACAGCGAGGACTTTCGCTATCATTCCAAAAGTCAGAAGCACTGCTCCGGCGGCACCAGCAACTCCAATAAGCGCGACAATTGAAACGACAACCCTTTTATTTTTCTGTACCCATTTGTTAAGGTTTTTTGCCATGCCGATCATCATTTTTGAAAGCTTCGCAACTGGCTTCGACAATGCTTCTCCAACCACCGATAAAATTGCAATCCCCGCCTGTTTCAGCCTCGCCAGTGTCATTGACAATGTCTTAGCCATTTTTGCGTACGCTTTGTCGGCGGCGCCAGCTCGATTCTCCATGACCTTGATATCGTCATTAAACCCCTCTAAGCTTTGGAGTGCTGGAAGCACACCACGGATAGCCCTTTTATTCGGAAAAAGTTTGCTGATTGCATCGGGAGGAAGTTTGGCTATCTTCTCAAACACACCTTTCAGCCCTTCGCTTTTGATGGTTACGCTGGAAAGTTCAAAACCGAGAGTCTTTGCATATTTTGCTGCCTCATCTGTGGGCTTCAAAAATGTTGCAATAATAGCATTTAAAGCAGTTATTGCATTTTCTGTTTTTATTCCCCTGCGCGTCATGGTTGCGATTGCCGCCCCGAACTCATTTAAGCCCACTCCGGCAGACGCGGCGGTGGTTGCAACAAGTCCAACAGAGGGAGCTAATTCCGCAAAAGTAGTTTTCCCTTTTTTGACTACGGAAAAGAGCCAGTCGGAAACATCGGCGGCTTTATTTGCGGAAAGTCCATAGGCATTTAAAATTGTGGTAATTGCATCGGCGGCGATGCCGGTATCGGTAATTCCAGCTTTTGCGGCTTTAGCGGAAACAGCCAACACATCAAGCGCCTTTTCTGCCGGGATAGAAGCGGACAAAATATCATAGAGACCTTTAGCAAGAGTGCCTGTGCCCTCACCAAATTTTATGGACATCTTTCTCACGCCTCGAGTCAGTTTTTCCAGATGTTTTTCGGGCTCGTCTAGCATGGTGGAGACATTCGCCATCTGCTCTTCGAAATCGGCAAAAACTTTCACACCAGCCGCAAAAGGCGTGGCCATCACAAGGCTTGCCGCAAACATCTTTCTGCCAATAGTTGTCACGGACGCGCTGAAAGCCATAAGCTTTTTTCGGGCTCCAGTCAAGCCACGGACAAGTCGATTATCCT
>CAZYVR010000531.1:0-3129 GCA_964651145.1 uncultured Victivallales bacterium
ATCTCCCGGGTAAGATCTTCTGCCCAGTTTACTCCAAAAAGTTTTCTAAGACTCGCGTACGGATTAATTATTGCATTTTTTAATTTTTATCTCAGACATCGCCTTCACCCGTTCTATCGGGTGCAAGGCTTGGTTGGGACATTTGGCCAGAAAGGCTCAGGCTGTCAACTGTGTAGGCCTGACACCCATGTCTTCACGCCACCAACCATAATACCCGGAAGGGATGTCTTTTTCTGTCATCGGACAATTTTACTCCTTATAAAAGGCGTGGCCATGGTCGAGCCGAACGGGGTGGTGAGGGGCTGGCGGGCCTATGGCAATTAAAGCCGTGTAGGCAATAAAGTGCTGTTTATTGCTCAAATGCCAGCCCGCAAGATTAATTAGCCAGTCCTCTCCACTACCTGGTTAAAAGCCGATTCAATGCCATTTGGCGGATTTGCCAATGGTGGCATTTTGGCCAAATAGCGATTGATCTAAGTATTCAGCCCGGATAACGCCTTTAAAAAATGCTATTTACCCATTTTGGCAATACTGCCATTTTGGGTAAATGATGAGATTTAAGGGGAAATTGGCTTTTGGTCATATTGTTTTTTCACCGAATATTATGAGATGCCTTAATTTGATTCTTGATGGCAATATTTTGTAACCGAGAAGTCGCCATTTAGGAAATAAGGCAGCATTGCCTTTTCTCCTAAATAGCACAGAGGGTGATTGTGATTCATTTTGCTTTTAACACCCCGTTCACCAGCTCGTCTGGTGCAACGGCGTTGTTGGGACATTTGTATTGAAAGGCATAGACTGTCAACTGTGTAGGCCTGACACCCATGTCTTTACATGCGCCGCCTTGGTCTGTTTCAATCCCTTCCAGGGAATTAAGGTTTTTCTACTAATAAGCATGGACGCTGAACTCAGGCGTGATAACAACAACTGTGGTAAAATAAAGCAGATCGATATTCACAACTTTTCACTTAAATTAAGCTCTTTCTACAATGTTTTGTCTAATCATTTCAATTTTCTCAGGAAACTTACTTTCAAGCAAATCAATTATTTTGCCAGACTGAACATATGATACAAATTCATTTGTCGTCAGACCTAAAGCCCTTGTGCAGCGATCTATAACAGTACTGTACCCAACATCGAGCTGATTTTCTACATTATGAAAGGCTTTTGTATGTGTAAGACCTCTTTGCATTTGACTGATTACTGGAAGCAAGTAATCTTCTAACTGTGAATAACCCTTAGGCCCCAACGCCCTGTTATTATTGCCTGTTGTTTCAATCTCAGCATTAATCGGTTTTCGATTCGATTTCGTTGTTTTTTTACGTTTTGTAAATCCATGCGGTATAAGCTTTAAAATATTTCCACTAAAATATTGTTTTAACGACATAATTTTCCAGCGTACTCATACTGAGTAAGCAATCTAAGTTTCAATTGTTTTAATTCATCCGGTATCTGCAACCCCTTTCTTTCTAATCGAAGGATTGTTGTCTCGATTTCCTTTATCTGCTGAAAAGACGAATTATTGGCGCCTTCTATCTCACGCTCAAATATTGCAATGATTTCTTTACAGTCACTTATGGCTGATTCTATCCTTTCTTTAAGCTGTTTTATTTCAACCATATTATTTCCTTCCCAAAAAATTATCGATATCGTGATAATTTTAATAATTTTTGTAAAAGGCCTCCGCTGTAAACTTTACAAATTCTTCCTTTTTGTCCTGGCTGCGGCTGATAGCTTGCCAAGGCTCCAGTCTCGCAATCTCTATCTGAAGATCTTTGGCAGTTTTTGTGCTGCATCCAAGAATGTCCTGTACCGAGTTAGCGGAAACGCCTTCACATTGGAAGATGTAGGCAAATTCAAGCAGCTCCTGGAAGTTAAAAGATTTCTGCTGATAGTCATTTGGCGACTGAGACGCAAAAAAAACCACCATTCCTTTTGAGCGACCTTCGCGAATAATTCGCTGCAAAAAGATGTTTTTCTGTGACAAATAGTTGTGTGCTTCATCAATAACCAAAATTGTGCGAATGGTTCGCCTTCCTTCCTCGACCGCGCTGTCATGCAATGAAGCCATTTCTTTGTAAAGCCGTTCGATTACCAGGTATGCCACGAACTCCTTTAGAACCGGCATGGCATGAACATCTATCAAAAGGGTCCGGTTTGAGATCCTGTCCATTGGCGGAACTTCATCCCCGTGTTTCCAAAAAAGATTAAAATCTGACAAATCCCTCAATACTTCAGTCAAGCTGTCATCCTTCTTGTTTTGCTCTTCATACATCAGAGCGGCAATTTCCATAATATCCTGAAAATCCGGATACGGAGTATCAGAGCCGGAACGTTTTGCATAACCTGCACGAATCGCCTCGATCAGTGCGCCCTTCTGGACAACGCCCAGTTTTGAGCTGATAGATGCAAAACTCTCCGCTTTCTCACGGGCCGAAATATTAATAGTCTGTTCATCATAGGCGGGCAGGATGAACGGGTTGATCGGCAGGCTTTGACCGCCCTGAAGAAGCTGAAAAGATTGTACTTTGGCTATTTCAAGAAAGCGCTCATTATCCACTACATCACCCTTGTAATCGAAGTAGATAAAATTGGTCTGGTAGTTGGACTGAATACGAATATCCGCCAGCATTTTCAGCAAGAACTGAGTCTTCCCAACCCCCGGTTTTCCCATAATTGCGAGATGGGAATTAGCGTGCCTGGTAGTGTTATTCAACTCCATCACCAGTTCTGATTTCTGCAACAAAGTCCTGCCGATGAAAATATCCAGGCCATGGCCACGCAACTCTTTGCGGCCCTCAAATTCTACCAGATCAACTATGCGCTTCAACAGTTCGTCGCTATCGCGGTCACACTTCTCAAACATCTTATCGAGTGTGAGACTGCCTTGATCGATCTGGTCCTTAATAAGCGAACGGTTGGAAAAGAATTCCTCCTCGCTGATATCCGGCTTTTCGTAAACATGTGAAAGCAGGCTGCGAAGAAAAACCTCATCCTTTGCCACAAAGGTGGGCCGATTCAACTGGCCACCGCTAAAGTCCAAGCTAACAGGCGCTTCGCTGCCATCCTGTGTCAGGGAAACCGCAAACGCGATTCTGGCCAGAACCGCCTTTTCCAGCCTGGTTTCAA
>CAZYVR010000532.1:0-3121 GCA_964651145.1 uncultured Victivallales bacterium
CTTCCGACTTCCCTCGGCCATGGACAACCGCCCGCTGAAATTCGAAGAATTAGAAGAAATGACCGGCAACACAGTATTCGTCTCGGCAACCCCCGGAAACTACGAGGGGGAACGAACCGACAAGCCAATAGAGCAAGTCGTAAGACCCACCGGACTTCTCGACCCTGCAATATGCATACGCCCCCTCAAGGGCCAGGTTGACGACGTGATGGAGGAAATACGAAACTGCGCAACAAAAAGCGAACGGGTAATAGTCACAACGCTGACAAAGAAAAATGCGGAACGCCTTGCCGATTACCTATGCGACTTCGGACTGCGCGCAAAATATCTGCATTCGGATATTGACGCGCTCGAACGCGCAAAAATCCTTAACGAATTGAGAAAAGGCGAATTTGACTGCCTTATAGGCATAAATCTTCTGCGCGAAGGAATTGACCTGCCGGAAGTCGCTTTGGTGGCCATACTCGACGCGGACAAGGAAGGTTTCCTGCGCTCCGAGAGAGCCCTTATTCAGGTGGCTGGAAGAGCCGCAAGAAACGTAAACGGGCGCGTGGTGTTATACGCGGATAAAAAAACCAACAGCATCAAAAAACTTATAACAGTTTCAGACAACAGACGCAAGAAACAAGAAGCCTACAATATAGAGCACAATATCACTCCGACCACTATTTTAAAGGAAATCCGTGAGAGCATCGGCGACATCATTTCTAATTCAGCAAGCTGCGCTCCTGGCGCCCGAAAAGGATACGCGGCGGCGGAAGAGCGCGCTCCTTACGGCGCGGATAAAAACGCGGACGCCGATTTGGACGAACTCATCAAAGAACTCGAAAAAGAAATGCTTGAGGCCGCTGAGGCTTACGAATTTGAGCGCGCCGCAGACTTGCGCGACAAGATAAAAAAACTAACAGAAGACATGAAATTCTGAGCCAAAAAAGCTTGACGCAGTCATTATAAAAACCGGCGCAGCCGGAATAAAAACCGGACTGTGTCCGGGCTTGGTCCAGCGAAGAACGCGCTGGTCGGCAACGCCGAAAGCCATTAACATATAAAAATTCCGCGACAGCGCAGATGGCACACTAAAAAGCCTACAGCTTGTTGCAACGCGAAGCGAAAACAAGCTGAATCTCATTGCCTCGACAGCGCAAAAAACTCTTGCATTTCACATGAGCTGGAATCATATTAGAGCAAAGCGAAACTCTGCGCGGCGCAAACATCGAGCAATATGGAGTCAGACCCGAATGAAGGTAAAAAATGGCATAGATTAATTCTGGAGGAAAAATTAGGTTCTTCACGGAAATCTGTTTTTGGGGAGGGATTTTTATAAAAAACCGCATAGGACGTGTCAAAATTGGTTTGATGCGTGAAAAATAAAATTTTTAACAAAAAGAAGCCAATAGTTTTGAAATTGGCTGGACCTAAATGAATTCAATTGAAATAAAAGAGACAATACCGGTAAAAGATCATTATGATGTTATTGTTGCCGGAGGTGGTTTAGCCGGCGTAGCGGCAGCGGTTTCGGCCAGAAGGAACGGATGCCGTACGCTACTGTTGGAAAAGACCAACCTGCTGGGTGGTTTAGCGACTATAGGACTGGTAAACCTGTTCGTGCCGATGTGTAACGGGCGCGGAAAGCAGATCATTTTCGGAATGGCGGAGGAACTATTGAGGTTATCCGCCAAAAACAGTTATCATACTATCCCTGATGAATGGCTTCACGGCGAACCTAAGGAGCCTACAAATGTGCGCTATACCCAACGTTTTTGCCCGCAGATATTTGCGATTGAACTAACCAAATGGGTTATGGATGAATGTGTTGACCTGTTGTTTGATTGTGTCTGTTCTAAACCCGTTATGGAAGGCAATCATTGCCGGGGGATCATCACGGAAAGTAAGTCTGGACGCGAATTTTATGAAGCCAATATGGTAATCGATGCCACCGGTGATGCTGATATTTTATACCGGGCCAAGGTTCCGACCGTCCAGGGCGAAAACTATTTTACCTATTATGCGTTCGGGGTTAACCTGGAAACCTGCAAAAAAGCCTATGATTCTAAATCCATTAAGAATATATATAAAAATTACGCTCCCGGCGCGGTAAACCTTTACGGCAAAAATCAGCCTGAAGATGCACCTATGTTCAAAGGCACGACAGTTGAGGATGTGACCAGCTATGTAACCACATTCCAACGCAGATTACTGAACATGCTGGAAAAAGATGTCGCACACGAACGCGAGATCGTCACTATGCCGACTATGCCGCAGCTTCGCACAACCCGGCGCATAGACGGTGATTATACTCTGACGGCAGAAGACGTCTATAAACACTTCGATGATTCTGTTGGCGCGATAGGCGACTTCGAGAGACGCGATTTTCTTTATGAAATTCCGTACCGGACAATGACCCGCAATGGATTCGACAACCTGATCACGGTCGGGCGATGTGTTGCGGGCGAGGGTTATGCCTGGGATGTATTGCGGGTGATTCCTCCGGCCATCCTTACTGGTGAAGTCTCCGGCATTGCCGTAGCTCTTGCGATGGAAAGCAAAAAAGGCCTGCCGGACGTGGATATGACCGAGTTACAGAAGCGTATCGTAAAAGCCGGTATAATGCTGCATTTCGATGACAGCTTGATTTCCGAGGATCAAGCCGATGCTGGAAGCAAAGTAGAAGGGTTTGACCATATTTAAAAAAAATTAAGTGTTCTTGGGGTCGGACCCTAATGAAAACCCATATGTGATATTTTATAACAGAAAGAACAAACGTAAAAATGCCATTTACAAAAATTAATTACTCAGCCAAATTCTGGCTTGTGGGGCTATAATATATGAATATAATAAAGCTTGCATTTTGTGTGATTTTTTTTATAAATGTCCTCATGCTTCTCATGAGTCTGGGAATATTAGTCATGTTTCTTTTTTTACTCCTCCCGTTAGAGAAGGAGTGATAGGCGGAAGTAATATAGCCAATATGATGATAGTAAATATATCGAATTCTACAGTAGGCTTGAAATTCTATCCTATTGTTATGTTGCTTATAGGAACGACATTAAGTCTATCTTCACTTACAATGATATTATTACAGAATTTAAAGATGAAGGGGTAGAAAAAAACATTAAGGTTA
>CAZYVR010000533.1:0-3120 GCA_964651145.1 uncultured Victivallales bacterium
AAGACGAACAATTTTATACAAGCCTGAAAACGGAGTGGAAAAGTCAATCAGTTTCGAAAATAAAAGCGTCTTGACAATGAAAGAAATATTGCTAAATGAGTCGAAAACTTAAAATATGCCATGTTATAACCAGAATGATAGTGGGCGGAGCCCAAGAAAACACTCTGTTTACGATAATCGGACATCTGCAAAAAGGACACGAAGTGGTTCTGGTTACCGGCCCCTCGCCCGGACCTGAAGGGGAGCTGCTGAAAAAAAATGACTGCCCTGATTTTGAAATAGTGGAAAACCCGCATCTAGCGAGAGAGATCAATCCTGTTCAGGATGCGCTCGCGTACTTTTCGCTTAAAAAATTCTTCAAGGAACGCGCCTTTGACGTAGTTCACACTCACAGCTCAAAGGCTGGAGTAATAGGCCGGCCAGCCGCGCGCGCGGCAAAGGTTCCTTTTGTCACGCACACTGTTCACGGACAAGCTTTTCACCGCTATGAAAAGCCATGGAAAAATTTCATATACAAAGTTTCGGAACGATGGGCCGCCAGATATTGCGATAAGATTTACGCAGTGGCTCAAGCAATGATAGACCAATGCGTTGAGGCAAACATTGCTCCGGCATCAAAGTATAAAGTCGTTTACAGCGGCATGGATCTGGAGCCCTTCCTGACCGCAAAGCCAGACTCTGAACTTCGACTAAAACTTGGGATACCGGAAAAAGCCAAAGTAATAGGAACAGTGGCAAGGCTTTTTCCGTTAAAAGGTTATGAGTATTTTATCCCGGCCGCCGAAAAAATAGCCAGACGCTTCCCTGATGCCCATTTTCTTCTTGTCGGCGACGGCATTATGAAAGATGACTTATCCAAACAAATAGAATATCTTGGACTAAGCGAACGATTCTCTTTTGCGGGACTCGTGCCGCCGAGCGAAATATACAAATACACAGCCATCATGGATATCCTTGCGCATCTTTCTCTCAGGGAAGGACTGCCTCGCGCTGTTGTTCAAGCGCTCGCGTCCGGCAAACCTGCGGTGGGATTTGATCTGGACGGAACGCCGGAAGTCATCATTAACGGCGAGACAGGATTTATAACAAAGCCTCAGGATATTGACGGCGTAGTCGAAGCCCTTTCAAAGATTTTATCGGCTCCGGAGCTGGCGAAAAAGATGGGGAAAAAAGGAATACAACTCGTTTCAGAAAAATGGGACTGGCATCTCATGGCTGACATTCTGGAAGAAGAATATTTGAAGCATCTCCCATGAAAAAAGAATTTAAATTAAAAGAACTGATAAAAGCATATTCTCCGCTAGCAATCGCATTTTCAGGCGGAACCGACAGCTCCCTGCTGGCAAAAATTGCGTTTGACGTCATTGGAGACAAACTGCTTCTCATTCATGCCCGCTCTGTATTTTCGCCCGTTCAGGAAAGCGCTTTCGCCATGGAATGGGCAACGAAAAACCATCTCCGGATCAAGCTTCTGGAACTCGACCCGCTGTCCGCGCCGAACATAAAAAAGAACTGCGCAAAAAGATGCTATCACTGCAAGCGGCTAATAATGGAAGCCATTAAAAACACGGCGCGCGAAGAGGGCATAGAAAACGTGGCAGACGGCACAAACACTGACGACTACAGCGACTACCGCCCTGGCTTGCAAGCAACACAAGAACTCGGAATTATTCATCCGCTAGCGGAAGCTGAACTAGGAAAGCGGCATATTCGGCAACTTGCGCGCAAATATAAATTGCCCAATTGGCGCAAACCAGCGTCAGCATGCCTTGCCTCGAGAATCCCTCACGACACGCCGTTGGACGCTGAAACGCTGAAAAGAGCGGACAAAGCTGAGACGTTTTTGCGCGGCCTCGGCTTTGAAGGATGCAGAGCCAGAATATTAAATCCGACCTCAGCAAAAATTGAAATAAACCCGCTCCATTTTCGAAGCTTTACGCAAAAACGCAAAGAGATAGAAGCGTTTCTTCACTCGCTTGGCTTTCAGGAGATATTTCTGTCGGAATACAAACGCGGATCTTTAAACCCGTAAAATGCTTTATTTTTGAATGCAGATTTTTTTATCGCGCGGAAAGACTTCCGCAAAAAGAAACTAAATATTTGGGGGATAGTCAAAAAAGACAATCTTGCCTGTTCTTGTCTTGACTTCTTTCCAGGAATCAATGTCAAAATCAATTCGGCATACGCCGCAGGTGGGGATATTGTCTATGTCAGCGTCGGATATTTGAGCAGCCAAATAAGTAAATCCAGGGTTGTGGCCGAAGATCATTGCGCTGTTGTATGAATCGTTGATTCCATTGATTATGTCCAGCAGATCGTCAACGCTGGCTTCATAGATCTTTAATTCCTGTCTTATTTTTTCCTTGGGGCAATTTAGCTCTTTGGCGATTGCCTTTGCAGTTTTTATTGCTCTTTTGGCAGGGCTCGAGATTATAAGCTCCGGCTTTGCGTTCCGTTTTTCAGCAAGATGCCTTCCCATTGCAGGAGCGTCCTTTTTTCCTCGTTTGTTCAGCGGGCGCTCAAAATCGCTCAAGTCCTTGTCGCCCCAATCGGACTTTGCGTGTCGATGCAGATACAGCGTTTTCACTTGGCGGCCTCAGCAAATTTATTTTCCGGAATGCATTCGTGTATAAGTTCCTTAAGGGCTTTGACGTTGTTGGATTTCACCAGTTCCCTGATTTTTTCCAAATTGACTTCAGGCAATTGGACATTGCCGTTCTTTCTGAACACAAATATGCGGTCATATGGGGTTCTGTCGACTTTTTCTTCGTCTGTCAGCAACTCTTCATACTCTTTTTCCCCGGGTCGCATGCCGGTTATCTTTATTTCTATGTCTTTTCCGGGAATAAAGCCCGACAGTTCTATGAGTTTCCGCGCCATGTCAAAAATTCGCATTTGCTCTCCCATTTCGAGAACCATTATGTCACGGTCGTGTCCGATCACCCCAGCTTGAAGGACCAGATCAACCGCTTCAGGTATGGACATAAAATAGCGAACCATGTTTTCCGATGTGACAGTAACAGGGCCGCCTTCTTTTATTTGTTGCTTGAACAGCGGAATTACACTGCCGCTGCTGTCGAGAACGTTTCCGAAGCGAACCACAACGAATTCAGTGGATTT
>CAZYVR010000534.1:0-3098 GCA_964651145.1 uncultured Victivallales bacterium
ATCGTCGCCCATCTCATTGATAAAAGAGTCGACGCTGTCGGACATTGTCCCGTAATTCTGGTCTATGACTTTCTGAATTTGTTCGCGAGGCGAAATCACCGCCTCCACGTCTGTCTTCAGCACATATCTGAGCGAGTCAATCGTTCCCATATCGGTGGGATCGCTCATTGCTATGGTTAAGACATCGTCATGCTTCATTACAGGCACAACATTGTACTGTCTTGCTATCTCGGGGGGCATGCTTTCTATTATTTCCGGCGGTATCTGATAACCGCCCAGATCAAGCGTTTCCAGGCCGTACTTTTGCGCGAGCATTGCCATGAGCTCGTATTCATCAATATATCCGAGGATCTTCAAAGCGTCTACTATGTCATACTGACCATTGGAGTCAGCCACTTTTTTCCAGCCTTCTTCGACTTGTTCGTCGGTGACCATGCCGTATTCGTTAAGCAGTTCAAGAATATAATCACTATCAGCCACAAGAACTTCTCCACATCTGAATTATTATTGCATTGTTCAAAATTAGCCAATAAACACAATATTTTCAAGCATTGTATCTAATATTTTTTAATATGTTGTCGCCCACTGCCCCAGGGAGCCCAAAGGAGACGCGCGTTCCCGCAGGCCGTTTTATGTTTTTAAACATAAAAAAGCCCAGACTCCTTATATTTTTAAATTTCAGCAAAATAGTTAAAAACTGCCTCCACTCCGGCTTCCGCTATGGAAAAACTTCTGATGTCGCAGGACCCCAGATAGGCTTTTCCTATCCCAAACGTGCCCATTCCCGCTTTTTTGGCGGCGTCTATTCCGGCTGGCGCGTCTTCGATGACAAGGCAATTTTCGGGCTCAATGTTAAGACTTTCGGCAGCCATAAAAAAGGCCTCCGGATCGGGCTTTGTTTTTTTAAAATCCTTGCCGCTTATTATCACATCAAAGCAATTTTTGTCGAGTCCCACAAGGTCTATAAGGGCGAGGGCGTTTTTGCTGCCAGAAGCTATTGCCAATTTAAGCGGAGTTTTTCTAAGATCTTCAAGAAACTCTATTACCCCTGGAAGCAAAAGCTTTTTGGCGGACTTGCTTATCAAGTTTTGGTAAATGTTATTCTTCTCTTCCATCAATTCGAGAATTGCGTCTTCCTCAAGCGTTATTTGTCCATCAATAATTATCATAAGCGATTCCCGCCTTGAAACTCCGCGAATAAGATGATTTTTTTCATGGTCAAAATCTACGCCAAGCTTGTCCGCTATCATTTTCCATGCGCGATAGTGGCAGTCCGCGCTGTCCACCAACACGCCGTCAAGGTCAAAAATTATGGCTTTGCCTTCCAGAAAATCGAACATCATAGGCAGAATTCCTTATTTATAACATGCTCCGGCCTGACCAGAACATCCTTTAAATCCCCCTCGAATCCGCATTGCTCCATAAAGTTAATATGCGGCGCAAATTCTCCCACCTCATAAAGATTATGAGAGTCAGTTCCGAAGCTCAGCTTGACGCCTTCGGCAAGGCACATTGAGAAAAATTCAACTGAAGGCTCATTAGTATGAAAATTTATTTCCGGGCTCACATTATTATCCATCAACATTTTCAGGAGCGGCCTGAAAAGCCTTTCCGGCGTCGGGATTCCGGCGCGCCTGAAAACTCGGAAAGGATGCGCCAATATTTTAATTCCTGACTTAAGAAATTTTTTGGAAATTGCCAAAAATTCCTCTTCGGCTTTTGTCGTGTCGGGATGTTCTTTTTTAAATTCCGAAAGATAATGAATCGCGCCTATGGCTATTTGAATATTTTTCCAGCGCTCCGGCTTTATGACAGCTTTGCCTTGGAAGTCAGCGTCTATTTCCATCCCCAGAAGAGTGTAGTCCGAGCAAACTTTTTTGTAATTCTCAAAATATTCGCCAGTGCGGTCGCTCATTGGTTTGTAACTTATTCCTTTTGACAGAAAATCGCCAGGCCAATAAACGTCGTTCGCAAAATACAGATGCCCGGAGTGTTCCCCGAATCCCACTTTCTCAAGGCCAAACGCCTTGCCCAACTTAATAGCTTTGCGCATGTCCATGTTTTCGTTGCAGTATGCGAGCGAGGTGTGAATGTGGCAATCGACCAAGCCTGCATTCTCGGGGTTTTTCAGACGATGAAAGACCGTTGACGCCTTGCCGTTCTTTTCCAGATTTATTTCCATAAACTGAAACGGATCTTCACAAAAAGCCGGAGAGGCTATATACGAGATTTGCCCGTCTTCTATAGTGTCAAAACCCTCATGGTAATGCCCGGCAATGGAAAGGCCTAGCCCAAAGCTCTTCATCTCGTCAATGATCTCGAGCGAGTTCAGATAGTTGTAAGGACATTCATGAGCGTCCGGCGGAAACAAAGGGACGTGCTGCAAAGAAATAATTTGCCCGTTAAAAGACTCCCTTGCCTTGCTGATCTTTTTTAAGTCTTCACTGCTGCGGCTTGCGTTGCATCCGGGTTCTTCTCTGTCTAAGAATGAAACAAATCGGCATCCCTTTACATCCACAAATTCATCGGGCCTGTCAAATACGGTATAAAATTTGTCGGGAGCCGGGTCGTGATTGCCGGGAATCACAATCGCCGGAGACTCAAGCTTGTCCACAATATCCTTAACCTCTTTAAGAAGGCTGAGCGCGTCTTCGCCCTTGGAGTCGTTAATAAGGTCGCCCATTATGACGGTTATGTCAGGCTTGACAAAACGGTTCAGCCTGTGAACTGCCCTTAAAAGGAAAATATCGGCAAACTCTCCTTTTCGGGAGGGAATAGCCGCGTTGGCTTCTTTTGAAAAATGCAAATCCGCAATAACGGCAATTTTAATGCTCATAATGTCTTGCTCTTTTTTTTGAACGCTTTTGCTTGTGTTCAATAAATACTTAAAACAAGGCAAATACAAATATCATAACACAATTTCAAAGCTGAATTGCGTGAGACAGCGCACTAAATGATTAAACGGTTGCGGCTTGTTGGTCGGGGAATGACAAAAACTTCTCATTTTGCGCTAATGATTTATGACGATGGCATTGACTTGCAACTAAGGAGTCTATTCAAAATAAACTGAACATTTGCTGGCGAGGATTTTGGATTGA
>CAZYVR010000535.1:0-3076 GCA_964651145.1 uncultured Victivallales bacterium
TAGAGAGTCTCTTTTTTTATATGTGTCCAATCTGAATCGTATGAAATTGCCTAACGATTGAGATCATCGGCGCGAGCCTGCGAGCGTCCAGTGCATCAACTTGTTCAAGTAAGCCGCTGCGCGGCAGTTAACTGTTTGGGCTTTACAATTTTGAATCACTATCATCCCATAGATTGAGAAAATAACCTTTTTTGTTATTTTTCTATCCTCATAATAACATTGCTTTTGAAAAAAATCAATCATAGCGATTCAGGTCAGACCTGAATCGTGTTTACATGTGGGCGAGACTGACACGGCGCACCGCGCCGGATACCTTTGGGAATGCGTTTTTTAAATTGACTATTTTTCATTTAAAGGCTAAGTTATTGTGAGTTTTTAATTTTTTATGAGGCAAATAAAAATGCTGAATTTTATAAAACGCCTGGCTTTTGAAGCAGGGAAAATAAGCCTTGATGAATTTGAACGTCTGGGCGCGGATGATGTTCACTTCAAAAACGACAAAGACCTTGTGACGCTTGCGGACCGCAAGGTGGAAGAATTTATCATTTCCGAGGTTCGACGGTTGTATCCCGAGCATGATATTTTTGCAGAAGAAACAGGCTCTCTTGCGCAAGGAAGCGAATATTGTTGGGTGATCGATCCCATTGACGGAACAACTTCTTTTTTGCATGGCCAGCCTTTTTATTCAATATCCATCGCTCTTCAAAAAAACGGCGAGACTATTGCGTGCGCGGTCAACGCGCCGCGTTTGGGCGAAATGTTCTATGCGGAAAAAGGTTCTGGAGCTTTTTTAGGCGATAAGCGCTTGAGAGTTTCAGAAAGGGATAGGCTTATCAATTCTGTTTTGGCCACAGGCTTTGCATGCGTCAGGGCTGGTTTGCCGCAAAACAACCTTCCTGTTTTCGGCAGAATAGTTCCAAAGATAAGAGGGGTTAGGCGTTATGGCTCTGCGGCTATAGACCTTGCATATGTCGCAGCCGGACGCTTGGAGGGGTTTTGGGAGATGAACCTGCAGCCATATGACATTGCAGCTGGAATCCTTCTGGTTGTGGAGGCCGGCGGAAAAGTTTGTGATTTCAATGGCGACAACCATTTTCCTGGAAATGGCACGGTTGCTACAAATGGGAAAATAACAGAAGAATTTATGAGGATTTTGAAGGGCTAAGACATCTGAATTAGATTCAGGTGAATTAGATTCGGCCATTAGATTCAGGTCAGACTATATTTTATAATTGCAACCTTCCCATTAGATTCAGGTCCATTAGATTCAGGTCTCCATTAGATTCAGGTCTCCATTAGATTCAGGTCCGACCATATTTCATCATTGCAACCTTCTGTTTGTAAACAACTAAGACATTCAAATCTTGCATTTTTAGTGCCTTAGAGTCATTATTTACTCTATACTTTATGCTTTTAAGCTTTCCTTAAGCAGGCTCGGCCTGCGCCTTGTCAGAAAAAGCCTGCCGTACTGACCGTAGGGAAGCAGGCGACGACAGAGCCACCGTTTCAGTCTGCAATCAGGACGGGGCAAGCTCGGAGTTGGAAGTGTCCAGCAGTGAAACAGCCGCAAACGGACTCCAGAGCTGGCAGACCAGCTTCGACAGAACCGCGCATTCGGCGCGCTCTTATAACGGCGACGGGCAAAGCAATTTAAAAACGCCTGTCCTCGTTTATAAGACCTCGAACCGGCAGTTGCTTAAAGCTTTTTGGGCCGCGGCCCTTCCGGGGTGTCTTCAATAACCCAGCCTTTTTCTTTTAATTCGTCGCGAATGGCATCAGACATCGCAAAATCCTTGGCTTTCCTTGCCGCCTGACGTTTTTCGGCCAGCTCTATTATTTCAGCCGGAACCTCTTCGCGCACAGGCGCCGCGTCCACATTGAAAACGCCAAGAACTTTGTCGAAATCGCGGAACTGTTCAAGGACTATTTCCGCGCCTTCTTTGCCAAGCGCGTTCTTGTTTATGAGTTTCTTTGCCTTGCTTTGCAAACCGTAAACAGCGGCTAGCGCTTCGGATGCGTTCAAGTCGTCGCCAAGAGCCTTTTTGAATGCGCTTTTTGCTTCCGACGCTATTCTTTCGCCTTCCGCTTTGTCGCTGGAATCAGAAATGGATTTCAAGCGCGCAAAGAAATCATGGAATTTCTTCAGCGTTATTTGTGCTTGATTCAATTCCTCAAAAGTAAAGTTCAGTTTTTTGCGGTAATGCGTCCCCAGCAATGTCCAGCGGATCGACGAGCCGTCATGGCCTTTTTTCTCAAGATCGCGGAGCGTGAAAAAATTGCCGAGGGATTTTGACATTTTCTCGCCGTCGACTATCAAATGCGCGCAATGCAGCCAGTAGTTTACATATCTGCAGCCGTTGGCGGCTTCGCTCTGGGCTATTTCGTCTTCATGATGCGGGAACATATTGTCAATGCCGCCCGTGTGTATATCAAACGTCTTCCCCAGATATTTCATGCTCATCGCGCTGCATTCCACATGCCAGCCCGGGCGTCCTTTGCCCCACGGACTATCCCATGCCACATCGCCATCCGCTTTGTCCCAGGCCTTCCAAAGCGCAAAGTCAGCCACAGAGTCTTTTGCGTATTCGTCGGTTTTCACCCTGACTCCGGATTTTTGGTTTTCCATGTCTATTTTTGCCAGTTTGCCGTATTCCGGAAACTTTGATATAGAATAGTACATGGAACCGTCGTCTGCCTTGTAAGCGAATCCTTTTTCTTCAAGCTTCTTTATCAGCTCTATCATTTCCGGAACATGCTCAGTTGCGGCTGGATAATGCTCCGCTTTTTCGATGTTCAAAAATTCAAGGTCTTCAAAAAATGCTTTTTTATATTTTGCGGTAAAATCATTAAGAGACATCCCCGCGGCTTGCGAGTCGCGTATGGTTTTGTCATCGACGTCTGTCAGGTTCATAACCTGTGTCACTTCATAATCGAAATACTTCAGAGTCCGCCTCAAAATATCTTCAAACATATATGCTCTGAAGTTGCCTATATGGGCAAAATTATATACGGTCGGGCCGCAAGTGTACATTCGCGCTTTGGCGCCTTCCAAAGATTTAAACTCTTCCGCTCGCCT
>CAZYVR010000536.1:0-3076 GCA_964651145.1 uncultured Victivallales bacterium
GGAAAAGCAGACAAACTTCATTCCGGCAGATAAAAAAACAAAAATGACCAAGGGGCACCTTGCTGACAAAGTCTGGCAACACCCTAATGTTGAGATAAAAAAATACAACGAAGTAATAATCACGCCGGTCTTCACAAAACATCAACTGGAAAAGTCATGGCTTGAAAGAAACAATGTCAGAACTTTGATCGGCAGCGATAAAAAAGATCTTCTGGATTTCGCAAAATACACAGAGCAAGCATTTAAAAAAGCTGTGCAAAAAAGCAAGAAGCTAAAACTGGCCACCAAGCCAGGGCCAAAGACGCTTATTCTTGAGCTGGCATTAGTCAAAGTAGTGGCTGGCAAGCCGATTTTCCAGGGAATTGGCAACTTAGGAAATCTTACTCCGTTCGGCCTTATTCTGATGCCGGCAAAAATAGGGGCGCAGACTTCGAGCGATTCCAGCTTACAGGCTTCCGTGGCTATAGAAGGAATTATCAGAGACTCCGAAACAAAAAAGCCCATAGTAATTTTCGCCGACCGTCAAAAGCAAAGAGCTGCTGTATTTAACGCCAATGATTTCAGGGCATACAGCAATTTGAAACAAATTGTGGATAAGTGGGCAAGGCAGTTTGTCCAGTCAATGGAAAAAGGCACAGGAAAAGACATTGAGGGACACAAAATATTTGTTCCAGTAAACTACTGAGCCGCAGCTTTATAATAAATCCAACGCCCCCTTTGTTGCATTTCTCAATGAAGGGGGTTTTATGCTTGTTTTTTTAGGCGCATTTTTTTTTGCACACAGACAACACGGCAGAGCCGTGCATAATGAACAATAAAAAAAACGCCCCAAAAGTGATTTCCAAGCAACTTATTACTGTGTTTTAAAACTGATAAATTACTTATAGCAAGGATATAGCGACACAAAACAAGGTGGCTGGCCCCGATTATTTAAAGCACGCGCGTTTTGAATTTAATTTCTAAAAAAATGACAAATAGTTATTAAATCAGACGGATTTTAGGATAAATCTCTTTTTCTAAGCCTGAATGCCTTCGGGGAGACGCCGGAATTATGCTTGAAGGCATTCGAGAACACAAAAGCGTCCACATAGCCGAGGCGCTCTGCAATGATTGTTAAGGGATAAGAAGTGTTGGCAAGAAGCTGTCTGGCTTGCTTCATTCTCATATCCACCACCATCTTCCAGGGGGTAGTTTTGCAATGTTTCTTTGTCATGCGCTGCAAAGTGGATGGGGACACTTTCATGAATTCCGCCATATCCTCCACTGTCCAACTACGGGCAAGGTCACAGTTTATTTTTGTCCGGAGATTTTCCAGTGATTTTAAGACCTCGTCTCTGCAATCAGAAGATATGCCCAACACGCGTTTCAGTTGCAAAACAATAAGCTCAGCATGGAGCCTGGCGGCATCTTGGGCGATAGTTGACGAGGAAGCCGACTCGTCAAGAAAACTCTCCATAGCCTGTTCTATTTTATGAATAAATGGAGCATGAAAAAAATATGCCCCTTTTCGGGATAGCAGACTCCACTGTTGAATGTCGCGCATGTAAAACCAGAAGATGCGCCATTCCAGACCTTCCGTCTTCCACATGCACGCATTTCCGGGAGGAACACTGATGCATGAACCGGGAGTCAAACTGTATTTCGCCGTCTTTGTGCATAGGAATCCTTTTCCTGAAACAGTAAAAATAAGCATATGGCTCCGCGTTGGATCAGCCAGGCCTATCTGATAGCCGTTGCGCAAATCACTGACACCTGAATAATATATTCCCGCCGCTCTTATGGGCGATGCGCTTTCGTTTTGCAAATCCAAATGCCTTTCACGGCAGGATTTTGGTATTCTGCTTATTTTTCGAATGTTATTGATTATTTTTGTCATTCTAAATATATAAGAAATCTATTATTATGATTATAAATGAAATGAAATATAATTTAAAATTCAACATGTGCAAAGGAATCAACATGACAAAACGCGAAATAATACAAACAATTCTCTCCGGCCAAAAAGCTCCGTACGTGCCATGGCATTTCGGCTTCACAATTGAAGCGGCGCAAAAATTGAAGGAATATTATAAAGACGACGACCTGGAGCCATACCTGAACAACCATATTCTCAATTTGGGAAACAGCATAGGCATGTCTGAAGACATTGGCGAGGGGCGCGCAAAGGACGTGTTTGGCGCTGTCTGGGACAGACGCGAGGACAAAGACATAGGCATAATAGAAGGGCAGGTGTTGCCGGAGCCGACTTTGGGCGGATATGAGTTTCCCAATCCGCTCGACAAGCGATTCTTTGCGGATATTAAAGAAAAAAAGGGGAAATACAATGACCGCTTCAATTGCTTTATGATAGGCTTTTCTCTCTATGAACGAGCCTGGACATTGCGCGGAATGGAAACGCTATTGATGGATTTCTATGAACATCCAACATTTATAAAGGCGCTGTTCAGGAAAATCGCAGACTATAATATTGCCCAAGTGAAGGAGGCGGTGAAGTATGACATTGACGCTGTTTATTTTGGCGACGACTGGGGGCAGCAACGCGGTCTTATCATGGGGCCAGCCCTATGGCATGAATTTATTTATCCCGAACTCAAGCGCATGTATAAGGCAGTCAAGGATGCTGGGAAATATGTATTCATACACTCCTGCGGAGACGTCGACGAACTTTTTGACGACCTCATCAGCGCGGGTCTGGACTGCTTCAATCCTTTTCAGCCGGAAGCAATGGACGTGGCTAGCCTGATGAAACAATACAAAGGAAGCTTGAGCTTCCATGGCGGACTGTCAACACAACAAATCCTGCCTTACGGTTCAGTTGAGGATGTGAAGCGTGAAACGCGGAAGCTGATAGAACTTGGACGCGACGGAAACTACATACTTGCCCCAGCGCACGCAGTGGAAGGGGATGTGCCGCTTGAAAATATGCTCGCGTTTATCGAAACAGCTCAAGAACAGTCAGGCTTTAATTTTTGACGCGCTGTAATAAGGGGACAGCAATTTGCCATATTGTCACAATAATATCAATCGGAGGCGAAAAATGGTTGCCACAAGTGGCGATTGATTTAGGTTTAAAGCG
>CAZYVR010000537.1:0-3073 GCA_964651145.1 uncultured Victivallales bacterium
AAAAATGTATCTCTCTCTATTTAAAAAACTTACTTTTTTCTGGACAGACCCTATGCTAGAAAATAAGAACGGGAAAAAAAAGTATATTGCCTTAAAAGCAAATGATGGCTCTTTCAACTGGAAAATTTGCTCTTCAGGCAAAGGGCATGCTGAAAATATCAAGCGCGCTGTTTTAAGCTTGGGGCTGCAGGATACGGCAGGAGAGCTTGATATTGATTGGATAGCGGTTTGCGATGACAACAAAAAAAGCGATTTGATAAAAGTTATTGAATGCGACGCGGAGAAAGCCAAAGGCAGAAGCCTCGTTGCCTCGCGAGCTAAAAATCCATACGCTGTGATAGATATATTGGAAAACTTTGACGAAACGATTGGCAGCCGGTGGGGGCTTGGAGGAGCTCCTATAAAATTCGACAAAAAAGGCGAGTACGCTCATCCTTTTATTATTCAATCATCAGACTCGGAGCGAGGACTCGTTGGCGAGGTTTGTTATCCCAAAAGCGGCGGGAAGGTTGAGCGCGAACTTAACTTCAAGGTGAGAACTGATCCAAGAGCAAGACGTTTTTCTTTTTGGGTCAAGCGCGTGTCTGGCGCAGACTCCGTAAAGCTGTCCGTTTACTCATCGAAAACAAGGCATCATTATGCCGCCAACGTGCCGCTCGGCAAAGAATGGCGGAAATATACTTTCCATTTGAACGACCTCGTTTATTCAGGGGATAAAAGCGAAAGGCTGTTGCCTGAAAACATAAGCAACTTTCAATTTATTGCGCATAACGAGGAGGTAAGGTTTCTCATTGATGACTTAGTTATTGAAGGCAATTCAAACATGGCCGGCAAAAGCCTTTTTGTCACCCGCCCCTTGAACGCCAACTGGAGTTTTGAAAAAGACAAAAATATATTATTGGAGTATTATCTTTCCACTGCCGCTAAATCTGAACGCGCGGAGCTTCAGGTCAGCCTGAAAGAGAGCAATGGGGATACTCTAAAAAAGAGCGAAATTTATTCAATAAAGCGCGGAATAAACAGGGTTTCAATCGATATTGGCCGCTTTAAAAATGGATATTACACGGCTGAAATATCGCTCTTTCTTGATGGAAAATTGCAGGACAGACTCCAAGACAATTTTATCGTTTGCGAATTTCCGAAAAATTATGGACAGCATACTCCAATAGGCGTAAATATCTCGGAAAAATTTATTTCAAAAGGGCAATTTAAGTCCTTGTCCAATGCCGGAATAAGATTGGCTAGAGTATGGAATTTTGGATGGATGGAGGCTGAGCCCAGACCCGGACAGTGGGACTTTGCAGCTTCCGACAAGATTGTAGCTTGGGCCAAAGACGCGAAAATAAACATTCTGCCTATATTGCAAATGACTCCGTCGTGGGCGATGCTCCCGCCGAATCCACAAAAAACCAGTCCGCCTTGGCTGGGCTATCTCTTGACGCACAGGCCACCTGCTGATCTGAAAGATTGGCGAAAGTACGTATCAAAGATGGTGGAACGCTACAATGGCTATGTGAAATGCTGGGAAATATGGAATGAGCCGGACTGGCAAGGACCTTTTGCCTACTATTTCTGGGGGACGACGGAGGAGTACCTTGAAGTTCTCAAGGCCGCCTATATCGAAGCCAAAAAAATTGACAAAAATTGCGAAATAGTCTCCGGCGGCATTTCCATGAATAGAAAATACACAGTGCGTGACTTTACTCGAAAACTAGCTGGCTTGGGATACTCCAAGTACATGGACATCTACGGGCTTCATGGATATATCGCATGGGATATAGCCAAAAAAGAGATTGAAACAATCAGAGCGGTCAAGCCTGGAGCAAAGGTGTGGCAAACGGAAGTCGGCACAAGCGGGGAGTCAGGGACGCCTGCCGAAATCGACAAAAGCATGCAGAAATTTATAGAGCACGCTTTCCGATTCCTTGAGGGCGGCGTTTCGTATTACTCATTTTTCACTGTTTCACCCACAGAAGGAAAGCATTCCCTTTTAAATGGAAACGGCTCTCCCAATGGCAAGCTTGCGGGCATATGCGTCGCGGCAAGAATCCTTTCCGGCGCAAAAGAAATAAAAAAGAACTATGCCGGGAAAGTCAAATATTACACATTCAACGGAACGCATGGCTTCTGCCTCGCCGCTTTTGGCCCTGGAAAAATATCATTGGAGTCTGACGGGCAAATCACGACTGTCAATCCTGTAGGCTTTGAAAGCGGTCTCGGAAGCAAGGCGGGAAATTTTAAGCTTGCAAGAGAAGTTGTTTATTTTTATTCTCCCGAAACAATTCTTGTCAAATGATTTTTATTAAGTTTTGCCTTCTCCGGGCGTTGCTTTGTGTCCCGCTATTTTGTTCATTTCGACAATTGCTATTGCCGTCTCTTCTCTTAGGAGACGGAACTCGTTGTTAGTTTTATCGAGTTCCTTTTTGACTGAGTCCACTTCTTTTTTGGAGCTCGTGGAGGTTTTGGTCAAAGCCATTGTATAAAGCGTGTACATTTTCTGGACAAGCAATCTCCAGCAATATGCAATCAAAGCCCCAGCCAAATATGCAATGGAAATCTTCATGTAGTCGGCATAAGGCGTTTCTGGCGGGATCGGTATGATCAGTGTTGTGCCGCCAAGCACCGGCAGTTCACTATCGCCAATTTTGGACTTGTTGGCCACGTATATGTATTTCCAGTTTTTAGCTGTTCCGTACACTTCTTTGCGCGCGCTTATCTCCTTAAGCGTGGCTTCTTGAGGAACGGTGTATTCTTTTATTTTCATAGGCTTCCCGCGTGTGCCGGGAACGACCAGTCTTGTTCCCACCGGAACTTTGGGGGCAGGAGCCTTGACAAAACTCTTGTTCAATCGGCTGGTGTTCGCTTTGTACAAGGTAAAAAAGTAATCTTCGTTATTGTACACTTCCTTGAGGCCGCTGATCTGCTTTAAAGTCATGGGCGTGGTTACAAGGTAATATTTCGGCTTCTGGCCGGATAGTGGAGCGACTCCCTGTTTGTTCAGGGTTTTCTCGAGATTAGCCAGTTCCTCTTTGAAAATCGGGTATTTTTCAAAGACATTGTGCTCTCTATGCAA
>CAZYVR010000538.1:0-3065 GCA_964651145.1 uncultured Victivallales bacterium
CTTCCAGATTCTGAGCGATAGAGCACGTACAAGGTCATCAGGACAGCAAGCATTGCAGCGCCTGCCCATGAAAGGCCCGATTTCTTTTTGACAAGCCCAAATATAAGGAGAGCCGCAAGCAGCGCGAAGTATATTATCAGTATAATCTTAACTATAATGGTCTTGGGTATTGGAAAGCCTGTCATCTCATCGAGGCATGCGTTGAATGTGTCTTCTTCGCTGTAGTGTTTTTGGTTTTTGAAGAATTCCTTTAGCAGCGCCGCCCATGTTTTCTGGTCCTTGAAGTTGTCGGAACACAGCGATATGGCAGAAAAGCGGCAGGAGCCCAGTCCGTATTTTTTCCATCTGAACAAAGGGAAATCGCCGCTTTTCAAAATGTCGACTCCATCGCCATTTGGGATCGATTCGAGAAAGTCAGCCTGATGAGAGCTCCAGCCTTTGAAGCCTGGCAGCATTGTTTTCATGGCTGGAAGATCTTTTATTTTTCTCAGCTTGCCGGGATGCACCGGCAGTAGAGCCGCAAGCGGCGTCTGGGCTGCTTTGATAACTGTCTCAGGGTCGGCAAATATTAGAATGCCTCCTTGATACACGTAATCAAGAAGCGCGCGGTATTGCCGAGCCGAGTAAAGCTTGAAGTCCGGCTCGATCATTGCCAATGCGGTTATGTCTTTCAATTCTATCCAGTTGTCTGGAAAGGTCCTGTGAGTAAAGCCGATGGAGTAGTATTTCTTTTTATACTCCTCCAACTGGACGAATGCGCCGAATGACTTGACAAAGGAGTCGTTGATTGTGCCTATCTGGGTGTCGCGGCTTGACAAAAGCTTCAGATATATTGACTGCGTTGCGCCCGATTGGCGCCTGCCGTCAACAAACGCTTCGAGACGATAGCGTTCCGCGTTTTCCACCATTACTTGAGTTTGATATTCAATGGCGGTTTTTGCTGGCGCGTCCACTATGTCTGTAAAGAAATTTTTAAGGCTTTGCCCGAATCCTTCGTCGGACAGGAGTCGAAGTTTGACTTGATGTGTTTTGTTGTCATTATTTTCGATATAGCATGAAAACTTGGCAAATGAATATCGTTGGACTCTGAGTGAAAAGCCCAGGCGAATATTGGCGCGGGACACTTTTACATCAGGCTTTGATGCCGCTGACACTGAAAACATAAACAAAGAGAAAACAAGCAAATTAATGGCAAGAAATCTAAATAAACTAATCTTTGGTCTCACTGCGCTGATTCCATCCTGCTTACAAATATGATTTATAAAGAAACGCAATATAGCCTCTCTTTTGGAATCTTTCCAGTTTTAACTTTTTTGCCTGTGAAATTTGCGCTTTTTTACGGAGTAAGACGACGACGCCAAAAGTCCCGAGAGCTGTCGCTGCAACGAAATAAAGCTTGTTGTCGCTTCGCGTCTCAACAAGTCGCAGGCTTTTTAACGCGCCATGCGCGCTGTCGTGCAATCTTTTATATAAGCCAACAGCTTTCGGCTTTGCCGACCAGCGGTTCCGCCGCTGGATGGCGTCCGGACAAAGTCCGGTTTTTATTCCGACTCTGTCGGCTTTTTTATTTTTCAGGACTTTTGGCGGGGCCGTCGAGTAAGACGGCCGCTTCATTTTAATGCGCATCATATTTGCTTTTGCCATAAAAATTAGCTAAAGTATAATTGTTTTGTTTTTCACAGCAAATTAAACCAAAGGGCTTCACCATGAAAATAAACCGAAAAATCTTTTGTCTCCTTGCATCGGCCTTGGTCTTGGCATTCTCTGGAGCCAGCTGCAAAAAGAAACAGGAAAGCGCGAGAAAAAATATATCAAAGGCAAAGCGAATGGCAAGCAGTCAAAAAGCGACAATGCAGGAGGCTGCGAAGCATGGCACAACGTCAAAAAAACCCACAGCCACAACAAGCTCCGTCGCAAAAAAACAAAAATCCAGCGCAGTGGAATCAGTAATAAACTATGGAACAGGAAGCACTCATCTGAAAATAAAAAAGAACAAAACTCAACAAATAAAAGATATGCAGAAAAACTACAACGACAGGCTGAAAAAAGCCATGGGCCAATAGCTTAAAACAACACTTGATAAGCGACAAAAAAAGCGCTATAGTTTATCTGTATAATATATAGGCACAAGCTAATTTAAAGGAATTGCCCAGTCATTGACAATTGTGGTAATCTGTTGTCAGCAGTGGATAATTTATATATGAAAGAAGACACTTCAGCTACTAAAAAGATGGATATCGATGAGTCGCCTTCGCCAGTAAAAATACTAGTAGTGGACGATGACTGCATAATAAGGGAAATGCTTAAGAATATTCTTGAGCAAGAGGAATATGTGGTGGACTTGTCTGAAAGCAGCGGCGATGCTCTGGAAAAATTAATAGACTACAACTACAGCTTGCTTCTGCTTGACGCCAATTTGCCGGGAATATCCGGCTTTGAATTGCTGAAATACTGCAAGAAACATCATCCCTTGATGGAAATTATAATGATAACAGGCAATCCTGAGCTTGACGACGCAATCTCAACCGTTAAAGACGGCGCGTTTGACTATATAGCCAAACCTTTTTCAGTTGACAAACTGACATCGAGAATAAAAGCAGCCTTGACACACCACAGGGAAGAGTTGATAAAAAACTTTTCAACGCATGGCAACAGCCTCCTGACCAAATCAGGAAATCCACAGACTCCCCTGCCTGGCTATAAAATTTTGCGCACTTTGGGCGCTGGCACAATGGGAGTAGTGTTTCTTGTTGAAAAAAGAAAGAAGCGCTACGCTTTGAAGGTGTTGCGCAAGGAAGGCGGCGAGTCAAGTGATTCCCTGCGTGTGAAGCGTTTTCTCCGGGAAGCAAAAATACTTTCCCAGATAGAGCACCCCAATGTGGTAAAGGTGTATGATTCAGATATTCCTAAAGATTCGAGCTCTCCATATATTTTAATGGAGTATGTTAAAGGCAAGCCTTTGACCGATTTTATCAAAAAATCAACTTGTCCACTCACTCTTGAGCAAAAACTTTGGTTCTTCTGCGCTTTGTTCCGCAGTGAGGCTGACACAAGAAATAACCGGC
>CAZYVR010000539.1:0-3063 GCA_964651145.1 uncultured Victivallales bacterium
CAGCCATGGCGTTTTGTAATAGTCAAAGATCCTGACCTACGCGAAAAAATATGCGAGAACGGCCTTCTCCCTGGCGTGCCAATGCCGTGGATGCGCTCGGCTCCTGTCATAACGGCTCTTTGCGTCGAAAAATCTCTGTTGACCCATTCGATCGCGCCTATGCTTTCAGGCATAGATTATTCTCTCATTGACATCGGCATTGCGGGCGAACATTTTGTTCTGGCGGCTGAGGCATTGGGGCTCGGCTCCTGCTGGATAGGCTGGTTTAAGCCCAAATATATTAAAAAGCTTCTGAACATTCCATCCGGAATGAAAGCTTTGTCTCTCATAAGCCTGGGGTATCCGGCCAAAATCTCGGAGCCAAGCTCAAGGCTGGCGCCTGATGAGATTATGCGCGTTGACAAATGGGGCAAATAAAAATCATCCCCCAAAAAAGAGCAATCCCTTGGTAATGCGGCCTTCCAAAAAAGGCATATTTTGTGAATTTTAATTGCAGAATGGCTTAAATGCATGTAATTTGTTTTAATAAATGTCTTAAAAACGACGCCTGAAATGTCATTTAGTTGTTTGCGAAAGGTCGAGAGGATTGAAGGATATGGAAAATACTGGCGGCATATCAGCCGGAGAATATATTATTAAGGTCATAGCAGGCTCTATGAGAGGGGCGAAGCTTCCTATCCGCAAGTCTGAATTCACAATGGGCCGCTCGTCCGAATCTGATATTCATATTAACGACACTCTGATATCCCGCGTGCATTCCCGCTTGTCGTTTGAAGACGGCATGTGGTTCATAGAAGACTTAAACAGCACAAACGGCACATGGGTTGTCGGTCAGAAAGTCACTGGCAAAGCTTCATTGCCCCTGAAAACTTCCGTTCGAATAGGGAAGACTATTTTTGAGATATACGACTTGTTTGTTGGCGAAAGGACCGGGGTTTACACCAAGTCGCCAATTTCATTCCGCATACAGCCGGACACGCTTGCGTCCTCGTCTGGAAGCGGCGAGAAAGGCAAAGAGTCTTCCCGCATAGAAAAAGAAGAAAATCAGCGTCTTGCCGCAGTTTACAAATTTCAGAACATCATATCTTCAGTTTTTGAGGAGACAGAACTTCACAACCGCATACTGTCCGCAGTCTCCAATGTCATAAAGGCAGACAAGGCATATCTTTTGCTTTATGACCTTGCCTCGGGCGAATTTCAGCCGAAAGTAGGACTCTCGGTCAACAAGACCCTGAATAAGATAGACCCTTCTAAGCTCAATCAGACTATAATTTCATTCGTGAAGGACAATCGGGAAGCGGTTCTGTCAATAGAACAGTTCAAGGATGATGATCTGACAGAGACCAAGGTCCCAAATATATCTCAGATGATGACCAGCACAATGTGCGTCCCTATGCTTGGCAAACAGCAGTCCAACGGAATGCTGTATCTTTCCATCACCAGCCCGAAGGAAAAATACACAGAAGACGATTTGAGGCTTCTGACTGTAATTGCGCATACTGCGGGAATGGCTATTGAACACAGCAATATGATCGAGTTCAATATGAAAAATGAAAGATTGATGGCTACAGGCACGACTGCGGCTGGGCTCTCGCATTATATCAAAAATATTCTGGCCGGCCTTGACGGCAGCCTCAGCCTTTTGCGCATGGGAATTGATGAAGCCGACTTTGATCTTGCCAACGAATCATGGAATATTTTAAGCAAAAATCACAGGAGACTTGGCAATCTGGTGCTTGACCTTCTGAACCTTGCCAGCGAACAGAATCCATGCTTTTCCATCGAAAATATAAACGGAATACTCATGGATGTTGCGGAACTTCTGGAGACACAGCTGAATCAAGAAGGAATCACTCTTGAAATCGATGAGGAAACCAAAGATCTGCCGCTATACACAGAGGTGGACGCCAAGGGCATCCATAGAATTCTGTTGAACCTTATGACAAACGCCGAACACGCGATTCAGCAGAAACAGATCTACTTGGAGCAAAAAGACATAGGCGTCATCAAGATGAGCGCCAATTTTAACGACAGCAATGATTATGTTATAGTAAAGGTAAGCGACGACGGGATGGGCCTGGAAGAAGAAGAGACCAAAAAGATATTTGACCTTTTCATATCCTCAAAAGGATCGGCGGGGACGGGACTCGGCCTGGCTGTCTGCAAAAGAATAGTGGAGGCGCACGGCGGCTCCATTACTGTGCAAAGCGAAAAAGGAAAGGGCTCTATTTTCTCCTTTTCTCTTCCAGTGGCGCATAATGAAATGAACACAACCACGCGCTCAATAAAGCGCATTTTCCAATAAGCGTTTTGCTGGAATTTGGAACGCCTTCTTTTTTTACATTACAAGAATTTGCATTACAGGAGACTTTATTAATATGAGCAAAAAAAACAATAACAAAGAAAATATGCCTGAAATATTGACGACGGAAAACGACAAGATCCAGAAAACCCCAGCCCTTGCCCTGAAAAACTCGTTGGTATTCCCGCACACTTTGTCGCCGTTAGTGGTTGAAAGCAAGGCGGCTATCGAAATGGTGACCAAAGTCGTGTCGACCAACCGCCTGATAGCCATATTCCCTGAGATTCCTGAGGAGTCTGAGAATGACGGGAATGAAGTATTAATGGATTTAAAAATTGAAGAAGACACGCTGGAAAACAGAAAAATATCTCAAATAGGCGTTCTTGCCAGAGTCGTTAAAATGCTGAGGTTCCCGGACGGCACGCTCAGGGCTTTGGTCAGAGGCTTGCGGCGCGTGCGCTTTGTGAGCCAGGCGCCTGACACTTCAATGACAATGGCAATTATTGAAAAAGTAGATCTGGATGAAGAAGAAAATGTTGAAACCGTGGCTATGGCGCGAAACGCGATAGCTCAGTTTCAAGAAATAATATCCTATTCGCCAAACTTTCCGGAAGAACTTAAAATTGCAATATTGAATGTGGACGACAATGCCAGGATTGTCGACATGATAGCTGACACAATCAATATCAATTTCAAGGAAAAACTAAGCATACTTGCGTTTCCCAGCTTGAACGAGCGCCTCCAATTGCTCACAATTCTGC
>CAZYVR010000540.1:0-3060 GCA_964651145.1 uncultured Victivallales bacterium
CCGGTTATTTCTTGTGTCAGCCTCACTGCGGAACAAAGCGCAGAAGAACCGTAAATACGGTCGAAGAGGAGCTTGCTTCCATCGATGATTATACAGTTGAAATTTATAAAAAATGTTTGAGCAGAATCCAAAAAAATGGTTTTAAATATGTCGAGTATTCCCATGTGCACCACCTTTCACTGGAAGAGGCAAAAGAAATAGGAGAATGCGCGGCAAGCCTTGGTTTGAGCTCGCATTCTATTCATAATGAAGGCTCCATTCATAAATACGGAGAAGCAACTTACTACAATATTCAGAATAAATGCATGGAAAACGCGAAAGCAATGGGGTGCGGCATTGTTGTTTTTCATTTGCCTAAGGGCGAGCTGTCGCTTGAAGAGAATATTGAACATGTTAAAAAATTTGCGGCTATGGCTGGTGCGCATGGACTGAAAGCAGCCCTCGAAAATGGACCAGTAAATATTATTCTCGAAATAATTAAAAAGCTTGACATGCCAGAGCTGGGCTTTGCCCTCGACACGGGGCATGCCTTTAAGGACGGATACGACATTCCCAAGTCTATAAAATGCGCGGGCAAAAAACTCATCCACACTCATCTTGCCGATAATTTTGGGATTACTGACGATCATCTGCCTCCCGGCGTTGGCTTAATCCAGTGGCAGAATGTAATGGATGAATTGAAGACCATTAACTATTCCGGTGTCCTGATGGTGGAGCTGACAGGTTGTACTATCAAATCGAAACGCTCAGTGAAATCATTAGTGAATTTGCCATTGAAAACTGAAATGGACATTGCATTTCAAAGTCTTTCTCAATTGAATAAAAGGAGCGTTTAATTTTATGAAACTCGGCAAATTTATAGTTGACTGCACGCCGCCAACTGGAACTCCAGTAGGTTTTGGGATTGGCAAAAAAACTGATGGCGTGCGAGACAAGCTCTGGCTGAGAGGAGTCATTCTTGACGATGGAAGCAATAAGTGCGTCATCGCTTCAATGGATTATTGTGGGTTAATGAACAGCGCATACGACCATCTTGTCGGAGCCATTGCAGAGGCTGTCGGAACTTCAGTTGATCATGTGACAATTCACTGCATTCATCAACACGACGCACCTTTGATTTGCTTTGAAATAGAAGACATTCTTGACATCACAACATTTCCGCGTGAATGGTGGAACAATTTGCTGTCGCAAGCAGCCATTGCCGCAAAAAAATCTTTGTCCGAAATGATTTGCGTTTCATCCGTTGGATATGCAGAAACACGAATCCACGGATATGCCTCGAACAGACGAATTATCGGAGAAGATGGAAAAGTGGCCGGAATGAGGTACAGCAAGTGCGACGAGGTCGAATTAAAAGAGAAACCTGTTGGAACAATTGACCCATTTCTTAGAACGATAGCCTTTAAGGACTCAAACAATCAAGTTGTCGTTTCATGGAATTTCTATGCCACGCATCCGCAAGTGGCCAATGGACGTAATATGTTTAGCGCTGACGCACCTGGTGAAGCAGTCAGAATAACCGAGAACAGCTTGCCCGAGAGTTCCCCATGCTTTTTTACAGGCCTTAGCGGCAATGTAACAGCGGGAAAATACACTTCACCTACCGATCTGGAAGGCAACCTCAAAAAATTTGGAAAAATCCTCGCGGATGGAATAAGTCATAATCTAAATTCAATGCGCTGGGACGAATGCAAAGATTTTAAGCTTGAGTCAGCAAGCTTTGAGTTTCCCAGAAAAGAGAGAAGCGGCTACAGCAGCGAAGAAGGAATTGATAATGCAGAAATATTTGATGCGGTTCTTCAAAGCTGTCACGACTATGATAAAAACAAAATATATTGCCTTCGCATGCTAAGCATTGGATCTGTTAAAATCATGCTTTTCCCAGGAGAGCCTTTTGTGGAATATCAGCTTTTTGCGCAGTCATTGATCCCTGATGAGTTTATTGCAATAGCCGGAAATTGTTCGGACAATTTTCTCTATCTTCCTCTGGAGAAAAGCTTTGCGGAAGGCGGCTATGAAACAGAAGGGTTCTGCTGGTGTGATGAAAGAATCGAAAAAGAGCTCAAAAAAGCAATAAAGGCTTTGATTTAGGCATGAATATAACCTTATCAACCCAAATTTTACATGAATAGAAAAACTCGAGGGTGTCACTGAAAAATGAAACGGTTTCTACTCTTCTATGCTCTTGCTAAAAGCTTGTAATAAGTAGCTTATGGAAAATGGAAGTCATTTGAAAAGTTTTGGAATAATGCATGAGCATGTGAAAACAGCAAACTGTTCTATGTGCTTATCGCTGCCAGACTCAGGATGTAAGCTTTACTATTGCCAAAGAAGATGCAAAATAGGCTAAAATCGTTATTTACCCGTAAGGTCCAAATATTGAAACCTTTTAAATGACGGGGGTATTTGAGCACAAATTGTCTATTGATTCGTCAAGTCATCGTCATTTTTACGATTTTCGAAAAAGCTGGCCTAGGGTTTGTTTTTTGGGTAAAAGCCTTGTAACTTTTCGGGGAATTAAGAATAATATTGAAAGGCTAAAGAAAATGAAAAGAGATGTTCGAGTTGCGATGGTTATGCTTTTGTCGCAACTTTTGAAAGTCGATATAGACAAGCAAGTTGAGCTGGAGGTTGATTATCTCAGAAAAGAGAATCAAAGTCTTAAATTTCAATTCAAGAAGACCGGAAAACGCCTGAACCTGACAGATGAACAACGAAAGAATCTGGCAATAAAAGGCAAAGCTCTCGGCAAGCGTATGCGTGACGTTGTCACGATAGTTCGTCCTGAAACTCTTCTCAAATGGTATAGGAATCTTGTGGCTGCTAAATTTGATTCTTCTAAGTCGCCCAAGCGAAAAGTGGGACGTCCCAAAACATCAGTTGACGTCGTGCGACTTGTCCTACTTTTTGCCAGGGAAAACTCTTCGTGGGGTTACACCAGGATTTCAGGAACGCTCGGAAATTTGGGGCATAAACTTAGCTCAACCACAGTCGCCAATATCATGAAACGCAACGGACTAAATTCTTCCGGAGATCGCACTCAACGCGGCATGTCCTGGG
>CAZYVR010000541.1:0-3043 GCA_964651145.1 uncultured Victivallales bacterium
ATGTCAAAAGGAAATAATTTTAAAGCCGATTTCACCAAAAATTCCAGTTTGAGAAACTTTTTTACCAAATTTCGCTTGAGAAACAACCTCATAATAAAAACCTTACACATTATCAACAAAACAGAGAAAAGTTGTCATTTTGCATGACATGCTCCAGGAGTTGCATTCCTGACAGACAGAATTGTAAAAATCTGCAAAAAGCATCACTTGAAACGTGAAAATATTATTGTATGCTGCGAAGATCAGCCTGCATATATGGTCAATTTTATTCATTCCCTGAGGCTTGCGGGATGCGTTTCCTCTAAGCAAGAAATAGTGACAGCGCGCTTTGTTAGGGTGATAGACGGAGATACTTTCATAGCCGACATCGAACATGGCTATCCAAAAACTGTCACTCACAACATCGGGATACGGCTGGCTGGAATCCATTCGCCGTGTCTCCATCTTTTTTTATACAGCCCTGTTGCTGACTTCTTTCCGTTCGTATGATATAATATCCATTTGCCGTGCTTCTTGCCTCTTATGTATGAACCTTCCTCGCTGATGTTTTCATTTTTGTCATATATTCTCCAGTTGCCATCTTTATAGTTCTTCTTATATGAACCCTCAGCGCAAATCTTGCCGTCTAACGTATATTCAATCCACTCCCCCTCTTTTTTATCGTTTATGTATTTGCCTGTTGTAGACATCTTTTTGAAAAAGATTTCCTCAACCCATAACCCGTTTTTATGATTGTCTTTATATAGTCCTTTTTGCCACATTTGACCATCGCTATATATGATCCATTCCCCGTTGCGTTTGCCATTTTTGAAGTTTCCCTTTTCCCATATTTTGCCATTGACTTGAGAATAAAATGTCCACTCCCCGTTTTTTAAATTGTTTTTGTAGTTTCCTTTGCCATATATTGTGCCTTGCGGATAGTATTCAATCCATTCGTCGTCGCGCTTCCCGTCAGCATATTGTCCTTCCGTGAATATTTTGCCTTTTTCGTTATATTCAATGTATTTACCATTAAGTTCGCCTCCGATGTATTTTGCTTTCGTCCATAATTTGCCGTTGCTATGATATCTATTCCACTCCCCTTTGCGTTTCCCGTCAGAGTATTGCCCTGTTACAGCGAATGCGCCATCCCAATAGTATTCAAGCCATACACCATCTCTTAAGCCATTTTGGGAAAAAGCCTTTTCCTGAATTTCTCCATTGCGGTGGTAATTGGTTATTGGTCCAGTATATGGGGTCTTTGAATTTTTTTCGTAGTATTTGCCGCTTCTTCTATCAAGTTGCTTTATATTGACAACTTTTTCTTTGCCGTAAGAAATCAGAGGGAAAAGCGGCGCAATGCAAAGCAACGCAATAATGACAACGTTTTTATTCATTAATCTCCCCTCATAATATATTAAGAATAAATATTGATGTAATTACTTATTTATTCAAGGAGAAATGGGCGTTGAATAAATTTTAAAAAGGCATTGCTTAAGTGATATTTAAGCGTTATTATCAAGTGTTTTGTGGTGGTGAGAATTAATATGAGTAGCGCAAACGAAATGTTTGCATTAACAAAAAACCTCTCTCAAGGTTTAACTAAACCTTGCAGTGGCGGAAAAAAAGCCTTTTTTTAATGTAAAAAGAGAAATTTTTTCTTAATCTCAAATCACATTTCTGCAAGCTGAGTTTAAAACATCGAATCTATATCCATACAACCATTCAAGACTCGAATGATTGCCAGCTTATCTTTATCTATTCTGTAAAAGATAATGTAGCCTTTGTGCGTCATGCTCCGAATGCCGAGAAGCAGCTCATTTCTAGACCGTCCCATTTCTGGCATTTTTGCGAGAGATTTACATGTTTCATGAAGTTGTTCCACAAAATGGTCTGCGGCATTTGGATTGTCTAAAGCGATATAACTCCAGATATCGGAGAGGTCTTCAATAGCCTGCTGGGAAATTATCAGTTTTATTTTTTTCATTTCCCCAGTTTTTTACGTCCTGAAAGCTTTATTTTTTGAACAGTTTCACCTGTAAATTCTTCCGATAAGCCAGAGTTTATCTGTTCTGCACCAAGCCGCAATTCAGAACGCAATTCATTAAGCAACGCTTCTTTTTGTAAATCACGCTCTCTAAGGGAGCGAAGGCTTTCACGTATAACTTCGCTGGCAGAGTTATAAAATCCGCTTTCAACTTTTTCGTGAACCCAGTTGTCCAGTTCCGGTGTCAAAGAAACATTCATTGTTTCGCCCTTTCCTTATTATAGATAACCTATCATCAATAACAGTAAATGTCAATCTTTGGTATTTTAAATATTCTGATTTCAATTTGACCTTTAATATAAGCTTGCTAAGTTACTCTAACATTCTAAAATAAGAGGATATTTAGCCCTAAAAGCTTCTAAAATACAGCAAATAAAAGAGGTGCCATTCGGTACCGTCTCAGAGCTTCAAAGTGCCAAAAAGTACCGTTTTGGGATAATCTAACCTTGAGCTTAAATATAGCCAAATTAGATATTTTTTAGGTTAATCTAGGAGAGTTAGAACTTTTTAAGCCTAATTAATAGAGCGTAAATGGCTCTGATATGCTCCACCACTTTCCACGCACAAATTATCCTCAAATGTTTTTAACTGACTTTACTTGTCTTTTGCCCTTTTTAAAAGCGCCGTAAACTAACTTTAGACCAACATCATTTTGAGGCTAAAACCACCGTATACGGGAGGGCGTAACATTTGCCCGGATATTGTTGATTTGAGCTTGAAGCTAATATTACAGTCGCTGCCTTTTTTAGTCAAAAATAGGATATGGATTAATAATGAAATGCTGTGTATATTGTAAAAGCTCAGGGATCGTCAAAAACGGCAAGACAAAATCTGGCGAACAGGAATATTATTGTAGAGAGTGCAGGTCTTATTTTACCCCAAGCAACAATCCTAA
Organism: uncultured Victivallales bacterium; assembly: GCA_964651145.1. Lineage (GTDB taxonomy): Bacteria > Verrucomicrobiota > Lentisphaeria > Victivallales > GWF2-45-14 > CAZYVR01. Next base: position 2,922 of record CAZYVR010000541.1, read on the forward strand.
TTATCATCTAAGCCGTTTTGATGCTGAAACTATGCGTTTGAGAACTTTGTGGTATTTTAGATTCAACTTAAGCCTGCGCAATCTTTCGGAAATAATGTTGCCGCGCGGCATTGAAGTTTCGC
>CAZYVR010000542.1:0-3042 GCA_964651145.1 uncultured Victivallales bacterium
CGCCAGCTTCACGGGATTAGACGGCTCCGCCAAAAGTCCAATGCACGGGCGCGGAGACAACATTTGCCTGTTTTAGCTTCGCTTTAAAACAGCCAGCAGTTCTAACATTAGGCTATGTGTACTGTCGCGCTCACGAAGTAGGTTTAAAAGTGGCTTCGCCACCGGTGGAGCCGTCGAATTAGATGAAACTGCCAAAAGTCCCGGGAACTGGCGCTGTAACGAAATAAAGCTTATTGTCGCTACGCATCCCAACAAGCTGCAGGCTTTCAATGCGCCATGCGCGCTGTCGCCCCCACGAAGTGGGTTTAAAAGTGGCTTCTCCGTCGGCTTTTTTTATTTTTCAGGACTTTTGGCGGCGCCATCGAGTTACATCTTCAACCTGAAAATTTCAGAAAATAGGCATTTAAATGTTTTTAATCTCATGCACTGTTATATATTGAAGTTATGTCTTTTACTTTAATCAAAAACGCAAATATTGCAGACGGCTCCGGCAGCGAAAGCCGCGCGGGCGATGTGGCTTTTGAAAATGGCATGATTGCGGCTGTGGGACAGAATCTGCCGAAAACCGGAGCTGGCAAAATAATAGACGCTCGCGGCTTGTGTCTTGCCCCGGGATTTATTGACAGTCACGGGCATTCGGATATTTCCATTCTTGCCGCGCCTGAAGCGACAGGCAAAATCAGCCAGGGCGTGACAACGGAGATTGTCGGAAACTGCGGGCTTTCCGCTTTTCCTGTGACAGACAAAAATCGCGAACATCTTGAGGAACTTTACCGGAATTACAACGAAAAATTAACCTGGACCGATGCGGCGGGATACGCCAAAGAGTTAAGCGGAAGAAATCCGGCCATCAACATTGTCTCCTTGTGCGGGCACAACAGTTTGCGCGCGGCTGTTTGCGGATATGAAAAAAAAGAGATTTCCGGGGAAGACATCTCGACAATGAAAGAACTGCTCAGCAAAAACCTCAGGCAGGGCGCAGTCGGATTTTCCACCGGCTTGCTTTATGTGCCGGGCAAATTTGCTAAAAGCCCTGAAATAGTTGAATTGCTCAAGGAGCTTTCCAGCGCCGCAAAGCCTTATTGCACGCATCTGCGGAGCGAAAGCATGTTTCTTGTGGAGTCAATTCGCGAAAGCATTTGCATGTGCGCGGCGTCAGGCGCACCCAAATTGCATATCAGCCACTTAAAAACGGCGCGCAAGGAAAATTGGGGAAAGCTGGACGAAGCTTTATCGGCAATTGACGAAGGCCGCAAGCAGGACATTGAAATAACCGCCGACAGATATCCTTACATCGAGTCCATGACCCAATTAAGCATAATTCTTCCTGATTCATATGGAGACTTGGACAGCGTGTCTCTGGAAAAGAAGCTGGCGGAGCCCGGCGCGCCTGAAGACCTTGAGAAAAAACTGAAAAGCGCGTCGCCGGACAGATGGAAAAACATAAAACTGATTTGTTGCGCTCAAAAGGATTTGAAGGCAATGTTTGGCAAAAGCCTTGAGGAGATAGCCCAAAAAACAGGAATAAGCCCGGAACGTCTTTGCGTGGATATTTTGCGCGAAGATTCAGCGGGCGCGCTCGCGGCTTTCTGCGGCGGAATGAGCCTCGACAATATGCGAAAAATTATTAGACAGCCTTTTGTGGCATGCGGTTCCGATGAAAATGCGCGGCCTGAAGATTATTCCATCGGCCGAAGCCATCCGCGCGCCTTCGGCTCTTTCCCACGTTTCATCAATATGGTCAGGCAGAGCGAAGGGCTGGAAGAAGCGATAAGAAAAATAACATCTCTTCCCGCCGCTATTTTTGGCTTAAAGAAGCGCGGCCTGATAAAGCCGGGATTCATTGCGGACATGGCATTGTTTGACCCCGACAAACTCAAGGACAATGCGGATTTTGCAAATCCCCACGCGCTCTGCGAAGGAATTGAAAAAGTATTTGTGTCAGGAAACGAAGCCTTATAGCGCCAGCTAATGATCCAGCAGCAGCTTTTTGGAATCGTATACGATGCGGCCTCTTGACACAGTCAAGCGGGCTTTGTTTGCTTCGGTTTCAAAGAAGGAAATATCTGCGCGTTTGCCTGGACGAAGCTGCCCTCTGTCGGGCAATCCAATATTTTTTGCCGGATTGACAGTAAAGCACGCGGCGGCATCTTTGTTTTCCAGATGCGAATACGTGACCAAGTGATGCCAGCCTTGTTCAAGCGTCATAGTTGTTCCGGCAATAGTGCCGTCAAGCGTGGTTGAAACTCCATCTTCAACTTTTATTTCTGAAGAGCCAAGATGATATTTGCCGTCTTTCAAACCGGCGCCCTGAATTGCGTCGCTGACTCCAATCAATTTGTCTTTTGGCTTTGTCCGGCAAGCCAAATCAACCATTCGCGGGTTTAAGTGAACCCCATCGGCTATAAGTTCAATCGTGACGCGGTCATCTGTGAGAGCCACGGCGGTCAATCCAATGTCTCGATGATGCAATGGGGGCATGCCGTTAAAAATATGAGTGCAACGGTCTGCTCCGGCGTCAATGGCCCTGAGAACATCCTTTTCCCCTGCAGTGCTGTGTCCCATTGACGGCTTTATGCCGTTTTGAAGGAGCATCTCGATAAATTTATCAGAGCCAGACAATTCAGGCGCAAAGGTAAATATTTTGATTTTTCCTTTGCCTGCGGCGATAAGCTCGCCCGCAAGGCCAAGGTCAATATTCTCTTTTATGTCTTCAATTTTCTGTGAGCCGTGTTTTTCCTTATTTATAAAAGGCCCTTCCATATGAATTCCCACCGGTTCGGCTCCATAATACTCACAGTCAAGCATCTTTTCCAATGATGTAAGCGCGGAGAGCATGGTCTTTATTGGCGAAGAAATAATAGTTGGCAGGAAAGAAGTCACCCCGTGCGAGGCTAGAGTCTTGCACATTTGCTCCATGCCTGCGCTATTCTCATAGGCTGTGGAAGAATCAAATCCTCCGGCTCCATGAATATGAGTGTCAATAAAGCCGGGCACCGCATAAGAGCCTTCAAGATTTATAACTTCCAGATCAGGCTCTCT
>CAZYVR010000543.1:0-3034 GCA_964651145.1 uncultured Victivallales bacterium
TATAAAGACGCAGAGAAAGCTATGATTCCTCGGAACAAAGCGCAGAAGAGGCAATAAAACCAAATGTTAAATTTCTTTTTCAAATCCTATTCTTCCCCTCTCCAAGGTTTGTTTGCGCAAAAAATACTTCTAATTCTCCCCAAAAAAATCCATGCCTTAAGTCTTTTAAGAAACTTTTATATAGAATAGACACATGGAAGGCGGTTACTTTATTTTTGTAATAATTATTTACAAGCGGAATACTTAAAAAAAAGTTATTTTTTTATCTTACAGCCCAAACTGCGTCTTCAAGTAAATGATTAGGCGATGAAAACAATTAGAAATGCGAGGAGGATGAAGAAAACGCCGAGGAGTGTTTTGCTGTAAATTACGTTTTTCTTGCTCCATGTCAACAGCTTAGGCGTTGACATTCCAGCGTACGCCGAGGCAAAAACAACAAGCAATGGAATAATAAACATGACGTTGTAAAGCAGAAGGTACAGAAACCATTTGGAGAAAGTTCCTGAGTCATTTGCAAGCAAAACAAGCGTCGGAACATAGACTTGACCGGTGCAAACGCTTTCAAACGCGGTCACCAGAATGCCGACAACAAACGCGCCGGGAACGAGATATTTGTATGCCAACCCTTTCTTCATTATCTTGTGGATTTTTTCTTTGACAGCCCTGGGCAACTGCAAAGTAACAGCGCTCGCTTTGCCAGTTTTCTTAAAACGCCACGCATCCCTAAAGGACAATGCCGCAAAAACACAAAGGACAACCGCCATTCCTATATTAATAATATGCTGGAGCAGGCTATAGCCAGAGAAAAGTTTGAGGAAGCGAAAGAGCCCGAACCCTAAAGCCAAATACGTAAAAAAACATGCGGCGCAATAAGCAATCCCCACCAGCAACAGTTTGTGTCCTCTGACATTTGACACGGAAAGCAGGCTGACAAAAAACACCAGTGTCGAAAACACGCAAGGGTTAATGCCATCGACCAGTCCAGCCCCGATAATTGCAAGCAAGGTAAATTTTCCAGCTCGACGCGTCAACAGTTCTGAATCGTTAATTTTCTGCGAGGTTTCTTCTGTCGCGCCGACGTCCTTGACAGCGATGCATTCAGCTATTTTGTCAAAAATTCCCGACTCAATTTTTTCGTATCCGGCAAAAGCATGCGTGCGATTTACGACCATGCAGACAGGCTCGTTGTCGTCAACCTTAAATTTTTCCTGATAATTCACGAGCCGCAAAAAATTATCTTTCACGCCGATGTCATACTTCTTTAATTCATACTGTTTTTTAAAGCGCTCCTTCATCCGTGGCAGCACAAATGCGGAAATCATTTCGCACTCTTTGCAACCTGGCTGATAAAAATATTCAACCAGAACAATATTTTTTCCCATCGCCGCGCTTGCCTCAAAAATAAACAGGCCCAGAAACAAAATGCATATAAATTTAGTGGTATTCATAAAAACTTCGACATATATTTATGTGTTATGAAAGAATCTATACAATAATTCAATTAGGCTGACAATGAAAACTATTTTGACAAATATTTTGCGACTTGCCCCAATCTTTATATCAATTCCGCTTATCGCAGGTCAAGCAACTATTGCCATCAAGCAATCCAGCAAAGTGGACTTCGGCAAATATCCGGCCAATCTAAAAAAAGAAGCATTTTATGCCATAACCAACGCTGGCGACGATGTTCTCAAGATAATTAAAATACGAAAAACATGCGGTTGCTCAGAGGCAAAAGTTGATAAGACAGAACTTAAGCCTGGGGAAACGGCAAAGCTGAAGGCTGTCATCAAGGCAGACTCCATATACGGCCCTTTCAGCAAGAATATTTATATCGAAAGCAACGACCCAAAGCAGCGCTTTCTAAGCATAACCTTGTCAGGGCACGCTGTCCCAATTGCAAAGATAAAACCAAAGAATAAAATATACGCTGGCTCCTTAAAAGTGGGACAAAAATGGACGCAGGCGTTTTTGGTTGAGCCAACACAAAACAATGTAGAATTCGATCAGCCAGTGGTCAAAGGTTTTCCAGCGCATGTCACTTTGACAAAACAACCCAACGGCAAACTCAGGCTAGTAGCGGAGGTTCTCCCACAAAAAACAGGAGCCCTGAAATGCAAAATTTCATTGCCCATAAAATCACCTTTAAACTGGAAGCCTCTGGAAATTATCATTGCAGGATCGGTTAAAGGTAAATAAACAGCACAGGAACATTATTGGGTAGTTTGGCTGTGGAGTTGGAGTTTTTTTGTTGTGGGCGGAGTAGTGTTTATTTTTAGGGATGTGGACAGATGTCGGGAGGCTCGATTGGGGCCGGGAGAGGCTTTGGCTATGATTGTGTAAAAGCCTGATTCCTTGAAGGAAAAGACAGAGCGGACTCGGGAAAGGTCGACGGCATCGAGAGTTTCCGAGAGGGGCGTTTTAGTGGATGTCCATTGAGAACGCGCTTCCAGGATTTTGTCAGCTTCTTCGGAGGACATTGAGCATTTGCGCATGATTTGTTCTTTTGTGGCGTTGAAAAAGCTGGAGCCACTTGATACTTTTGGCATATTTTTAGGCGGAATTATTCTCACAGCGGAAAGTTGGCCTCGCTCGTCCGGGGCGCAAAAGTCTTCGGAACCGGGGATCATTAGAATCTCTTCGCGGTATTGCATTGGAGCGTTTCGTGGAAGATTTTGCAATCCCATTCCATTATAATCCACAGCTTCAAATCCTTTTTGACGAAGCAGATCGTCGGCGTCGACATAGTCTTGAAGGCAGTCAATGAAAGCCAAAAGTTTCTCTCGCATTTCCGGGTCCTTGTCGTAAATTGCCAGGCGGCCTTGAAGATCTTTTGCTGGGTTTGAACCGGAAACGTCAAGACCGGATGCCATGTCGAAAATGGACACATTCACTTTAGCTCCGTAATAGTTCAGCGCATGTGTCACGCCATCTGCCAAAAAACGCTCTGCTGTTGTGTCGTCCGCGTAATCCGTTGCGCCAAGACTGCGGTCTGAGTTGTTGATTTTATCCCACATTATAAGCCACTGCATTC
>CAZYVR010000544.1:0-3032 GCA_964651145.1 uncultured Victivallales bacterium
CATCAATTCCGGCAGAAACGGGTAAGGATAGGCATTGTTTAAATAACTATACAATTAATGGAGCTCCTGTTGCGTTCAACTGCTTTTTTCGCGACTTTCCATGGCCCCATAAAGAGCTTTCCTCATAGCCTCAATGGGCGGCGAAGTTCTTGTCCAAAGCGAAAGAGCCTTCGCTCCCTGATGAAGCAACATGCCCCGACCGTCGGAGAATCTCATTCCCTTGTCCTGCGCATATTTCATCAAGGGAGTTTTTTTGTATATAGTGTCGTAAAAGCAAATTCCGCCTTTCAAAAGCTCCGGCTTGAGCGGCGGCGGATCGTCCTCTCTTAAGCCCAGACTGGTGCCTTGGATAAGCACGGAAGAACGAGCAATAAATGACGCGATCGCCTTTTCATCATCAAGGGGGCAGAATTCTGCGTTGACTCCTGGGAATGAATTGCGGAGGCGTTGAACAAGCGTCTCTGCCTTCGACGCAGTCCTGTTGACAAAGAAAAGGTTGTCCGCGCCGTTTGCCGCAAAATAAAATGACACGGCCTGAACGGCTCCGCCGCACCCGACAAAACAAAAACTATTGGAAAGCGTTTTTATCCCGAAAGCTTCATCTATTGCGGTTGCCAGACCATATCCATCCGTTGTGTGGCCGGAAAGTTTGCCATCCATTACAACTACAGTGTTGACGCTTTCAGCAAGCCTTGCCTCTTCGCTGACTTCGTCAAGAAAGGGGATTATATTTTTCTTATGCGGCACTGTGATATTGAATCCGAAAAGCTCCTGGCGCGCGAAATCGCAGAAATCGGCCAAGCCGTCCACGCAAACGTGCATTGTCGAATATTCGGCATTGACGCCCAAAGCTTTAAATCCCGCATTCTGCATCGGCGGCGAAAGCGAATGTTTGATAGGATCTCCTATAACCGCATATTTTTGGATACTCATGTTTTATTCCCGATAATTTGTTATTTTTACATAAGAAGATTAAAAGCTGGCTAGGCTTTTTGCAAATAAAAACTGGCATGATTAAACTATTTCCTGCGATAATCGCCAACGGAGAGCCATTTTTCAATCAGGCAATAAAGAACTATAAACAGATAACGACTGCCCATTTCTTTTATTTTAAGCTTGGATATTCCAGTTGTGCGGCCTGTCCAGGAATTGGGAAGAACAGCATATGAATACCCTCGGATAATAGCTTTAAGCGGAAGCTCAACGGTGACATTGAAATGCTGGCTCAAAAAAGGCTTCAACCCGTCGATAGTGGAGCGTCGATACATCTTGAATGCGTTGGTCGTGTCATTATATTTCTGCATAAAGACCACACGTATGAAAAAATTGGCCAGCCTGTTCATGATCAATTTTAATACAGGGTAATCGCTGATCGAACTTTCCTTGAGAAAGCGCGAGCCAAAAACACAGTCATAGCCTTCCTCGAGTTTGCGAAAAAAAAGCACAAGGTCATGAGGAGAGTCGGAATTGTCCGCCATAACCAAAGCCACAGCATCCCCGGAGAAATGCTCAAGGCCGCACCTGACAGCAAAGCCGAAGCCATTGGGGTAATCGTTGTTTATATACTTGACCGAAGGCAATTCCTCTTGAAGCGCTTTAAGCAACTCTTCCGTCGAATCGGAGCTGTGGTCGTTCACGACCAGAACCTCGCCGTCAATATGCTCATCATCAAGGGCATTGACCAGATTCCGCACGGTGCTCTCTATGCATCCATCCTCGTTATGCGCTGGAATAACAACCGACAAATTCACTTCACGTCCCCTTATTGTTCTTAAGACGTTGTAAATATCGCCGTTATAAATTTAATTTCAACACAAACAGGGTTGATATTGAGTATAATTTGATATATATAGCAGTAGAGGAAACATCTCTCTATTATAAAAAAGGCTAAAATTATGTTTGAACTTGAATCAGACTTCAAGCCGGCCGGCGACCAGCCGGAGGCTATAGAACAGCTAAAGAACGGACTAAGTTCAGGCAAAAAGCATCAAACTCTCTTGGGCGTGACTGGTTCGGGGAAAACCTTTACCCTGGCCAACGCCATATCTGAATTCGACCGTCCCGTGCTTGTCCTTTCCCATAATAAAACTCTGGCCGCCCAGCTCTACAGCGAATTCAAAGCGTTTTTCCCACGCAATGCGGTGGAGTTCTTTATCAGCTATTACGACTACTATCTGCCGGAAGCGTATATCCCGCAAACCGACACCTACATTGCCAAGGACGCAAGCATAAATGAAAATATTGAGCGCCTCCGCCTTTCCGCAACAGCCTCGCTGATGGAGCGCAGAGACGTAATAGTGGTGGCGAGCGTGTCATGCATCTACGGCCTGGGCTCCCCGGAAGACTACGAATGGATGAGCGTTACGCTTGAAGTCGGCGACAAGATGGAGCGCAACGACTTGCTGCGACAGCTTGTCGCCATCCAGTACGAGCGCAACGACACCTCACCGGAAACAGGGCAATTCCGGGTCCGCGGAGATTCAGTGGATGTTTGCCTTCCTCATAAAGAAGAATTTGTCCGCGTTGAATTCTGGGGGGACGAAATAGAATCAATAGCCCTGCACGAAATAACAAGCGGCAATCTGAAAGAAAAAAAGAAGAAGGCGGTTCTTTTTCCCTGCAAACACTTTGTGATGCCGCCCGAAAGAGTGGAGGCGGCGGCGGAAAGAATAATGTCTGAAATGAAAGAGCGCGTGCGCTACTTTGAACAAAACGGCCTGCTGGTTGAAGCACAGCGCCTTTACCAAAGAGTTACTTATGACATGGAAATGCTCAAGGAAATAGGATATTGCAGCGGCATTGAAAACTACTCGATGCAACTTTCCAACCGCAAGCCGGGAACACGCCCTTTCTGCCTGCTGGATTTTTTTCCTGAAGACTTCATAACAGTCATTGACGAATCACATGTCACAATTCCTCAGATTGGCGCAATGTACAAAGCCGACCGCAGCCGCAAACAGACACTGGTGGAGCACGGCTTCCGACTTCCCTCGGCCATGGACAACCGCCCGCTGAAATTCGAAGAATTCGAA
>CAZYVR010000545.1:0-3014 GCA_964651145.1 uncultured Victivallales bacterium
CTTTTTCAGAATCAACCTTTTTGCTTGAGCCGGTCAGCTTCTCTATTTGCGCTTCAAGCGTGGCTATCTTTGCTTGATAGTCAGCCTCGCGTTCGTCGGCTTCGGCCTGGAGCTTTTTGGCGCGCGAGTCAGAACTGGAGCGCTTAAGCCCCACCACTGCCGCCGCCAGTTTTTGAGTATCTTTCACTTCGAGGCCGTCGTTTTCTGAAAGCTGGTGTATTTGCTCAAGCAGCTCCATTGCTGCTAGATCTGCGACTGACTCAATGCCTTTGCCGTCGTTGATAAGGGAAGCGGCCCAGCGGTTTGGGAGCGTTTTCTTTTCCCAGTTGCGCCTGGCGGCGCAGTACTGCGAATATTCGTCTGATTTTGAGTAAGCGAGCAATGAAGAATTATGGAGTGAAATTTCAATATTAAACTCCCTTTCAACAGAATCCCTTACGCCCTCATAAGTGGAGTTGTCAAACAGAAGCTCACAGACGCGTTTTCTCGCGTCAAAAGGAAGCCTCACCACATTGTTTCGCTGTCTTGCCATATTTAAACTTTCAACTTTAAAGGCCGTATTTGCCCCAAACAAAAACGTCTCGGTCTGCTTCCTGGTTAATTTGTCTGAGCCCTGACTTAGTAATGGCGCGATATTCGCCATTTGTTTCTTTGACCGTTCTCACAAACTCTTCGATCGTCAAGGCTTTAAGCTCCTCAGAAAGCTCACCTCGTGATGCGTGAAGCATGTCAACCGTTGGATGACAAATAATGTCATCAAGCGAAGCTGGAGCCGGGTCGGAATCTTTGAGCGCAGTGAGGATCGCGCGTCTGATTTGATATGTTCGAGCGTCACGCATGATGTGTTGCCTCCTTGTGTCTTTGGAATGAAGTGTCAAGATTTTTCACGTAATGATTGGCCGCCTCTATCTGGGCTTGCTGGCTGGCTGTGTCAACGCCTATCCGGTCGACTTTGTCGGCTATCTTTGAGAGGTTGCCAACTATGTGTTTAAGTTCTGTCATGACAGCTTTGGAGTTGTCGTCTGATATGTGCTTTTCGAGCTCTGTGGACAGTTTTGAAATGTTATTTATTACATGCTTTAATTCGCCCATAAGAGCTGTCGATTTGTCGGCGGCAATGTGCTCGTCAAGCTCGCTTTCAAGCTTGTGGAGACGGTTGTCTTTCAAGTCTCCCAGCTCTTTGCGCAATGTCATGTTGTCAGCAAGAACGCCCTTTATCCAGGCGCGTATAATAAAAGTGATCACTCCGGCAATTATCCCCCCGGCGATGCCCCCGCCCAAAAGCCCCTCAAATATCTTCTCCAAACCGTTCATCTCTCTCCCTTAAAATAAAATTTGCCTCTTACAAGTGGGGAGAGTGGGACAAGAAAGAAGCTCTAAGAAGAGTTAACCAATTGATTCTTAGATTGTTAAGATGGGACAAAAACGCAGGCAAAAAAAAAGTCCCGCTAATGCGGGGCTGGAGAAAGAGTGATCTATATAATTTTATTTGGAATCTTTAATCGTTGATTTTTTTCCCATTGATTTTAAGGCCTATGTCTTTATTTTTTGCCTGGGGTTGAGAGGTTGTTTTATCAACTGGCAGTGAAGCAAGCAATTCGCGGATCATATCGGATGTAACATCTTTTTGAGCAATCAGTTTTTTTATAGCATCAATTTCTTTTTCTTTGTGTTCTAAAAGCAAAACCCTTTTATGAAGCTTCTTGGCTTTTTCTGTTGGCATAAGAAAATTTTCAAGAATAACATTTTTTAAATCTATTTCTTTGTCAGTCCATGCTGAAATTTCAAGCTCATTGAGCTTCAATTCTTTCTCAAATTCCATATAAAACTCAACAGCTTTTGAGCGATTTTTATTAAAAAATGCCATTAAGCAAGATAACATTCTTCGGATGTCATCTTCTTTAACCAAATTGTTTATTAATTTTTTTATCCACCAAACATTATCTTGAGAAATGTTCTCATGAACATCAAATCTTGGTTTATCGTTACATTTTATCCTTCCTTCGCTATCGATCTTAAGATTTCGTGCTGGTTCTAAAATAGTATTTAGCTCTTCAACTTCATCTTTGGAAGGTTTTAAAATAACGATAAGCTCTGCGATTCTTTTTGTAGGAATTGATTTTTTTCCGTTTAATTGAGTATTAAAGGCTGCTCCTGAAATTTTAAAAATTTCAGCTAACTTCAATTGAGAAAACTCGCTTCTCTCAACCCAAACTTTAATAATCTTAGAAATTTTTGAATTGCTGTCCATAGTAATAGCCTCAATTTTTAAGCACATAAAACTTTCGTGCTTATTCCCCCCCCAAAAAAAGCCACAAACATACTGCTGAAATAAAACATTCTTTACTTATCTTATCGCCAATTTGCAAAAAAATCAATTTTTTTAAGAAAAGTTCTTGAATTATAACCCTAGAAACGTTATATAGGTTATAGTGGTTAATTAAAGATATGGGTTAATTTTTAAATTTAGAGAGGAGCAAGTTTTGACAAAACTACTAGAAATGAGGAAAAAACGCGGGATCAACCAGAAAGAGCTAGCCAGGCAAGTAAGCCGAATACCGTCTTCTGTTTGCCGTTTGGAAAAAATTGGAATAAAAACCACTCGTGTGGCCAAGCGCTACGCAAAGGTTCTTGACTGCGAGCCGTTGGAACTGCTGGAAATTTAACAAATAAAAGGAGAGTGAGCAAGTTGAATTTTGAAGCAATAGCAAATCAGGCAGAGTATGCCGATCACAGGAGCCCGGACATGCTTTTAATAGAACATGAGACGCGCGGCGGCGAAGCCGCTTCTAAGCCTGCGTTGCAGGTCGAGAATCTTTTTGAATTGATAGACCTTGCGGCTAGAAAGCCTGAAGTTTGGACAGTCCTTAAAACAAAGCTCCGCAATCCATGTTTCAGCTCCAGGCAAATAGCCGCTGAAACCTCTTTAAATTATAAAGCCGTTCAACGCCATCTCAATGAAGCTGGGCGTATCTCTCCGGCTCTGGCGCGGATTTGCGGCGGCAAAATGAAAT